>CAZKIE010000015.1:0-75888 GCA_964552825.1 uncultured Staphylococcus sp.
TTGACCTTTTTATTCTGCCGGTGTAGAAAATCCGCGATTTTTTATGTACTTTTGCTACAAAATGTAAGAGTCATGAGAAATAAAGTCGTTCAGTCCATCATCAAAGTAATAGTGACATTTGTAATCTATGGCTTGTGTTTATGGTTATTTAATATAATATTCGACAAGGAATATAAAATTGATGAAGGTCTGATTTTCCAATCTGCATTGTTTTCAATAGTGTGGGCGATATATCTGACTTGGTCTGAAAGGCAAGACTCTTGATAAAATCGCTGCAATGTATAATAGTTCATATAGGGGGAAAATATGTGAACTATTTTTTATTTATCCGTGTTTAATGTTTTGATGGATATTGACAGTCTTAGGCTGATTCATCAGTGATAAATTTCAAAACAAACTATTTCGCTCCACTTGAGCATTAAAATTAGCCATTTAAGAATCAATGAATTGTTTCAATCATCCTAATGAATCAGCGGTTGCAATATGTCCATCTTGTGGAAGAGCTATGTGTCCCTATTGTGTAAGTAAAGGCTCAACGGTTTGTCATGACTGTAAAAACATATATCTCAAAGCTAAAGTCGCCATAGCAATTAAGTATTTGGTATTGTTGGCTGTTATTGGACTTGTTGGATATTTTTGGGATTTCATGGGAAAACCTGATATGCCCGATAAAGGATTGAGTGCATATTTGCTTATGTCTATATGTACCGGAGCATATTTCTTGATTGGGAAATTCAGCTTCGGAAACAAATATATTCTTGTCTTCGATTCAGTCTCCTGGAGTGTGTTTATGCTACTTGGAATGCTTCTAAAAATTTTCCTTGCATTAATAATCGGTGTCTTTCTCACCCCCGTGATTATTGGCTGGCAAACAATCGTTATAGTCAGAAATGGGTCATTGCTGTTCAAAAATCTTGACAGGACCAGAGCATAAAATTATCGCATATTATCTTTCACCTAATTTTGATAAGACTTTGCCCATATCTTCTGTTAAGGCAATGGTTTGGGATGCAGTTTCTCTCGGCCCATGCGGATAATCTGCATTGAGCCTTATAATCGTGGCTCGGGAATTGCGATAGGTTATTTGCTCAAACGGATAGCGTATTTATTATAGTGGGGGTATTATACCCTATTCCAAGTTCGAAAAGTACTACTTTGCCAAATTCAGCATAGCGGTTAATAAATGCTTCGTATCTATTGGCAGCTGCATACCTTGCCGGGAGATTGTATCCGGGGGTTATCTTCGCTTTACCGGTTGGTTCCTCATGACCTTGCGCTCGCATAATCCTACTGCACTCCTCCCTCAGCTCCATACCAGCTGCTGAGTGTATGGCATTGTCTATACATTTGTGGAGCGGTATGAAGCGCCCCAACATCTGCGAGTTGGCGGCATTGACAATTGCATCCACATTCAGTCGGGTTATATCTCCTTGCCATAAGCGGAACCGTGGATATAGAGGGGATGGGGGGAATTGCTTCAACTGACACAACTCCTTTTTCATCACGTTGTGCTGCAAGCTCCTCATCTTGAAGTCGCATTATGGTCTCTGAAAAATGAGCCGGGGGTCTGACATTCATAAGTGAGCGAAGCAAATTACGCTTGTCATCTATTGATCGCGGAATCTGTATATTAAAATATTCCGGCCTCTCCCGAAGAAGAGCCAGTAGTAGTGTATCTAATCGTTCACTCTCAGAGTACATAGAGGTTGTGTTATTTAGATTGTTGGAAAAGCCAATCTCGGACGGATGAAATCTTATAGGCATAGTCAAAGGAATACATATGGTCTATTCCATTTGTCATTCCTTCAGGTAGCACAGATCCGGTCTCAAACTCAAAAATATTGATTGGAGCACCCTTTTCAAGCATAGTTGACGCAAGTTCATCTTGTCTTCCTTCCGGAAGCTTGGCACTCCATTCTGCAAAAGTATAATCTATGCCCTCCTTTTCAGCAGCTTCTTCAAGCGGCTTTAATTTGGGATAGGCCTTACCTCCATCACCGGCTATGAACCATACGAATTTATGCTTTACAAGCTCTGTGAACGTCGATTCAGCCCAATGGCTGTCAACAAATATTGATGCAGCAAATAAGTCGGGATAGGCCACATCGTAATACATTGCCATCATTCCGCCCATCGACTGTCCTGTGGAATATAGTCGGTTGCCGTCGATTGGATAATCGACTACAATCTGCTGAACCAGCCCTATGAGCTGATCCACTTGCTTTGAGTGATTATATGAATCATCTGTAGCGCCACGAGACATCTGAGGTACGAGCACAAAACACGGATTCTTTGCCTGTGATTCTTCTGTTGCCCAAACTAACGCGCCATAGCCTTGAGTCAAAGGCACGGTCACAGCCTTATCTACAGTTGAGGCATCTGCCACAAACAGCACTAATGGGTATGTCTTTCCGTTTTCGATATTATCCGGGATATAGAGGTTATATGCGATAGTGTCAGTACTCCCCGGCACATGATACACAAATTGTTTAAACTTTGGAACTACATCTTTTATCATAAACTGCAACATAGAATCGCCAGACTTGTCGATATTGAATCCTCCAAATCCTCCGCGTAGAGATCCCTTACGATCCTGTCGACTCTGACGAGTTTCTAATGGTGACTGACTGTTATCACCCGGCATGATAGCATTTGCATTTAAAGCACAAATGCTGATTGCAAGGGCATAAAATATAACCTTTTTCATTTATAGGAAGAATATCAAATTTACAGTGATAACATAATTAAAATCATAAAAGTTTTTACTCTGTCAACCACCTCTTGAAATCGGAAACGCTATTTTTACTGATGAAGATTCCTTCCGGTGTGTCAATAGTCATTCTCACCAACAAACGGCTATCAAACCAGCTTACAAGCTCCTTTATATATGGTTTTGCAATGATAAATTGCTTGTTTGCCCGGTGGAACATTTCCGGATTTAGTGAAGATTGGAGTTGTTCAAGAGATTTCTTGATTTCTATGTGATTCCCATTTTCCGACACAATTTCAGTCTTTCTATTGGTGGAATAAATATAGCATATTGAATCTACGGGAACAGGAATCAGCTTGTCCTTTACCGGTACAATCAATCGGCTTGGGAAAGAATGTTTTGGTGCAAGTTCGGTCATAGATGTTAAATAGGAAAGTAACTCTTTAGGTGTACGTTGCTTATATTTATCAACCGCGCGTTGTAATTCTTCCTTCTTAATCGGTTTGAGCAGATAGTCGATACTGTTAACCTTAAACGCTTCAAGTGCATATTGGTCGTAAGCCGTTGTGAAAATTATCGGTGTATTGACCTCCATTCTGTTGAAAATAGAGAATGCAGAACCATCGGATAGGTGAATATCCATGAAAATTAAATCAACCGACATATTGGAACTTAATAATTCAACAGTCTGCTCGACACTTTCAGAATAAGCCACAATTTCAATTTCCGGCATAATTTTCCCGAGCATATACGAAAGGCTTTCGGCTGCCGCTGCCTCGTCCTCAACTATAAGTATTCTCATGATTGGCTTGATGTTAAAGGTAGTGTAACTGTAAATATGGAATCCACGCAATTCACTTTGATACCGTTACCTGTCATTAGTCGGAAACGATTGTCAAGATTCGACAAGCCTATACCATGGGTCTCAAGCTCTGTGGACTTCGGACAAACACTATTTTCAACTAATACTGCATTGTTTTGGTAATAAATCCTTACTACCATTTGGTGTGACGAGTCAATACGATTATGAACCGACACATTTTCCAGCAATGGCAACATCGACAATACGGGAAGTTTCATAGAGCGGTATTCCTCTGTCACATCAATAAAGAATTGCAGTTTGCCTCCAAATCTCAATTGCATTACATAGGCGAAAGAATCTACAAACCGCAGTTCTTCCTCCAAAGACACCAGTCCCTGATTACCGCTATTGAGTATATAGCGGAATATATCTGAAAGCCTTGAGATATAGTCAAGGGTAGTGTCTTCATCGCCACGTTGCACCAATGACGATATGCCATTGAGGGAATTGAAGAAGAAATGCGGATTTACTTGATTAGACAACGCTGCACAACGGCTCTCAAGATTTTCAATTTTCAGTTGTTCCATCTCTCGTTCACGTCGGACGCGAGCCATATTCATATCCGATATATAACCGATGAAAGTGCATAGCAGACACTCTACAAGAAATTGGAATGTCAGGTGCTTACTTATAGCTCCGGACTGTACTCCGAGCATGGGAATAAGAGCAGAAATGGCGAAAAATATCAATACCGCTATTATGGTGAATATGAGATTTTTCCAGAATCTGCCGAAAAATTTTTCGCTGCGCAGTATATTGTCGTTTCCCTTTATCTGAAGCAGAAAAAGAAGAAAAAAATAGGCAGTTCTAAACGCGAAAGTCACCCAGAATCGAACAAGATCTACGTGTGACATAGACTGCACATTCCACGGTATCCACATAATATTGGGGTAGATAATGAAGAATGTACATAATGCTGCTATGACAATGCAGTGGTCGGATATTTTTGTATCGGATATATTCATACTGCAAATGTAGCATTTTTTATCTACGTTTCATCCGATCCTGCCACTTACATAAAGGGATAAATAACGTTGGAGTTATAAATAATATTGCCAACGTACCTGATATCATGCCACCGATTACACCTATTGCAAGTGATTTGGAGCCGTTTGATCCCACACCGGTGGTAAATATCATCGGCAGTAGTCCCAGAATCATAGTTGCTGAGGTCATGATTATCGGACGGAAACGAACTTTTGCTGCCTCAAGTGCAGCATCAACGATACTATTGCCTTTTGCTTTTCTTGCCTCTACAGCATATTCCGTCAGTAGAATAGCCGTCTTTGACAACAAACCTATCAGCATTATCACACCGGTCTGCATATAGATATTGTTTTCCAATCCGAATATCCATGCTAATAGAAAACTGCCGGCGAGACCGACAGGCACCGATAGAATGACAGCAAATGGAATCAGCAAGCTTTCATACAGTGCGGCCAAAATCAAGAAAGTGAACAAAATGCAGATAGCAAACACCCATACTGAGCTATTCCCGGATGTTGACTCCTCGCGGGTCATTCCTCCAAACTCATAGCCGTAGCCGGAGGGGAGTGTCTGCCGGGCGACTTCTTGTATAGCCGCAAGAGCCTGACCTGAACTGTAGCCATCGGCGGGTGAGCCGTTAATGGCAATGCTGTTGAACAGGTTGAATCGTGTCAGTGATTCTGCCCCATAAACTCTTGTCATAGATATATAATTACTTGCCGGAGTCATTTCGCCAAGAGAATTTCTCACATATATTCCCTTGAGTGATTCAGTGCAGTTACGGTCAATCGCCGGCGCCTGAAGCATGACACGGTAGAGTTTTGAAAATCGATTGATATTAGATGAATACGTTCCCCCGATATATGCACCTACCGTCCGCAGCAAATCATCGGGAGAAACCCCATTGCGCTTGCACTTGGCAGCATCTACCGCCACACGATATTGAGGATAATTAGCTCTAAAATTTGTTTGCACCCGAGATATCTCAGGACGTTTTCCAAGAGCTGCTATGAATTGCTGCGTTACTTTTTCCAACTCATCCACCCCTTTGTCGGCAATATCCTGGATATGCACTTCAAATCCATTTGATTTTCCATATCCGGAGATAATTGGTTGAGCGAATGCCATTATCTTTGCATCCTTTATATGTGCAAGCCGTCGATATATTTCGGCTATCACTGACTTGTTATCGTCAGTTTTCCCTTTACGCTGTTCCCACAATTTGAGACGTATTATAAAAGAGCCGCTGGCCGCTTCCTGACCGCCAAGCATTCCTGTGCCAACCGACTTTGAATAAACCTGGATTTGGGGAATATCAGATATGCAAGCCTCAATTTCTGCCACTATTTCAGCTGTACGCGCCTTTGCTGTACCCGGAGCGCCCTGAACGTCAACCACCACGGTGCCTGTGTCCTCGTCGGGCACAAATCCGGTTTTCGTTGAGTTCAATAACCACGCAAACAATCCGGAAGCAATAATCAGAGATATAACAGCAATTATCTTATGCTTGAATATTAGACCCAGTGATGAAGTGTATTTATACCCGACTGCGGTGAACGCAGCATTAAAAGCCTCGTAGAATTTTCCTTTCTCTCCTCCCGGTTTCATTATCAATACGCAGAGAGCCGGACTAAGTGTCAAGGCATTGAATGTGGAGATAAGTACTGCCACGGCCATTGTGATTCCAAACTGACGATAGAATATTCCGGTCACGCCCTCAATAAAGCACACAGGCACGAATACTGCCATGAATACGAGCGAGGTGGTGACAAGCGGACGTGTTATCCCATGCATTGCATCTATCGTTGCGGAATATGCGTTGTCATTACCTAAGTCGAATTGCGACTGTACGGCTTCAACCACTACGATTGCATCATCGACCACAGTGCCTATTACGAGCACAAGAGCAAAGAGAGTGAGCATATTAAGCGAAAAACCTGCGAAATAGAGAAATGCAAGTGTGCCAACAAGCGAAACTATGATTGCAATTGTCGGTATAATTGATGAGCGAAAATTCTGAAGAAACAACATGACAACAAGCACTACCAACACAATAGCCTCAAAGAGTGTTCTGACCACATTGTGGATTGATGCGTCCATAAAACTTTTTACACTCATAAGATCAACCAATACCAGCCCATCTGGTAATTCTTCGCGCACTTGATCAACAACATTATCAATCGCCTCGACGACCTCGTTGGCATTGCTGCCGGGCAATTGGGAAATCATGCAGTTGGAGCCAGGATGCCCGGATACTTCCGTGATTGTTGTGTAGTTCTGCTGACCGAGCTCGATATCTGCCACATCCTCCAATCTCAGTATGCCTCCGTCTGGAGTTGATTGTATTACAAGTTGCCTGAACTCATTCTCCGTTTCATATCGTCCTCTGTATTTTAGCGGATACTGGAAAGTATAGTCGCCATCGGCACCAAGTGTACCAGTCGGCACTTCAATATTCTGTTCAGACAACACCTTGTCAATGTCAGACGGAACGAGATTATGAGTAGCCATCTTATCGGGGTGAAGCCATATCCTTAGCGAATAGTCTGCGCCCCACATTGTAATATCTCCAACTCCGGGAATTCGTGCAAGCTGTGGCTCTATATTGATTTTGAAATAGTTGAATATAAACTTTTGGTCGTAGTGGTCGTTGGGGCTGTACAATGCTATGATTTTAGCCGTACTGTTCTGGATCTTCCTTACCGTAATACCCGATTGAATCACTTCAGCCGGGAGAAGTCCCTGAGCCTGCGCAATACGGTTCTGCACATTCACCGCTGCCATATCCGGATCAGTGCCTTGTCGAAAGAACACACTTATCGTGGCCTGACCGTTGTTATTGGCTGTTGAGGTCATATAGTTTATCCCCTCAACACCGTTGATAGCCTCTTCGAGAGGAGCGACAACTGAACGCTGCAACGTCTCAGCATTAGCACCCGTGTATGTGGCTATGACACGCACTGTGGGCGGAGCAATCTCCGGGAATTGTTCCATAGGCAGACGAAACAGGCCTAATACACCAAGTATCAATATAAAGACCGACAGAACACACGACAGCACCGGACGGTCAATGAAAGTTTTTATATTCACTGCAGACAGTTTTGTCTGTAAAATTAGTTCTTTATCCTTTGAATTATAATATGGCTCGTACCATCACGAAAAAATCAATAAAGAAAACGAAAATGTCATCGTTTAGCCTTTGCGGAGACAGACTTTATAGTGACTATATGGGCAAACTTATGTAAATTCCACAATACATAGCGAAATATTGCCCGATCGCTATATGCAGTAAAATTTTCGATCTTCAAGAAAGTGTAATATTGAACACAAACAGCAAAAATATCGATGATCATTGTTTCTTGCAAAATATATTGTATATTTGCCGTATGTTGCAAGAGTTTAAACCGGCAAAGGGTTGGATAAACAATGTAGAGACAGCCGAGATATGTCACAAGTTGATGACATCAATCTTAGGCTATGAAAAATATTTCGTCACCGGTGGAGATATGGGTCGTGGTGTGTCATTTTATCTTGCAAACAATTACCCGGAGGAAGTGCTTGGTCTGTATCTTACGGATGTGGGAGCAGCTACGTCGATAGTTATGTCCTCCGATGATAAACTTTCGCCTGATGAATTGGAATATAAGAAGATGTTTCAAGAATGGATGCGCGAAGATGGAGTATATATAAATATGCAGGGCACGAAACCATATTCCCTGGGGTACGGACTTGCAGATTCTCCAATAGGAATGGTAGGTTGGCTTGTTGAGAAATTTCATGATTGGTCGGATTGGGATAGATTTTCAATGAACGATTTATTGAACAATATCACCCTATATTGGATGACCAACTGCGTAGCTTCTTCGATAACAGCCTACTATGGTAATACATTCACGCTACCTCCTCTTGGCAAAACTACAACTCCCATAGGTATTGCCCATTTTCCACATGACATTCTTCCGGTGCCAAAGGATTGGATTATTAGGAATTATAACCTCGTGCATTATACCGATATGCCACACGGAGGACACTTCACGGCAATGGAAGCCCCGGAACCATTTGCCGCGGACATAAAGATATTCATTGATAAAATCTTTAATTTAAATTTCCAACAAAAGAGTTGAACATGAAGATTAAAAAGTTGCATCATATAGCTATTATATGTTCTGATTATCAACAATCACTCCGTTTTTATACAGAAGTACTTGGTTTTGAAATATTGCAAGAGCATTATCGCAAGCAACGTAAGTCTTATAAGGCAGAACTTGCTTTAAATGGTGAGTATTTGATAGAATTGTTCTCGTTCCCTAATCCTCCAGAACGCCCATCATATCCGGAGGCTTGTGGATTGCGTCATATTGCATTTGAAGTTGACGACTTAGATACCGCTTTGGCGTGGCTTGATGAAATTGGAATTTATCACGAGGCCATCCGCATAGATGAATATACCGGCAAACGTTTTTCTTTTTTTGCCGACCCCGACAATCTTCCTATTGAACTTTACGAAAAAAGACATATCTAATTATCATAAATACCATTGGGGTTTACAGTTCTATAATTTACATATTTCATGAAGGATTACATATAACTCGGAATAGGCAGTGGCTTGGTCTCTTTCAATAAAGATAAGTCTCGGATAAAATATAACAGGCAGAACAAATCACGTAACTACAACAATCCAGAAGAGAAAATTCAGGCACTCTCGTATCTCTCAATGCGACAAAACCTTTTGATATAATACACTGAAAATGAATAATGCGAATGATATTGAATCTGCTCTATTGGTTTTGTCTGACAGATCCCAGGCACAACTGATGCAGAGGTTCTTCAAAACCGCCCCAGGACAATACGGAGAGGGGGATATATTCATCGGACTACGCAATCCACAAATCCGTATGATCGTTAAAGATGTATGGAAAGAAACATCTCTTTCAGAGACCATCAAACTCGCAATGTCCCCAATCCATGAAGTCAGATTATGTGGTCTGCTGATAATGGTCGAACAATATCTAACTGCAATGAAAAGGAAAGATAAGCAGTCGATGACTGCAATCTTCAATTCATATATCAGTCTTCATCAATATATCAACAACTGGGATCTGGTAGATTTGTCTGCCATTAAAATCGTAGGGAATCATGAAGTCATGAATCCCGATATCACACTCTTGGATGAATGGATCAAACCGGATGGACATACCCTATGGCAACAACGTATTTCCATGGTCAGCACATGGATGCTCATACGTTGCAACCATGCTGATATATGTTTCCGAAGAGCGGAATTTTTACTTTCAAGTCCACATGACCTTCTGCATAAGGCCGCCGGTTGGATGCTTAGGGAAGCTTGGAAGAAAGGCTACAGACGCGAGATACATGATTTTTTTATTAAAAACGTAACGCGTATGCCTTCTGTTATGCTCTCTTATGCGTGTGAACAGATGACGATTCATGAACGTCACGAATGGCAACGAAAAAGGAAATGCAGTCTATTGCCACCCGGTTCTTAAATCTTTTTTTACCGTATACCATAATTTATCGGTTCTATGTCCTATCCTATCGGCAAAAAAACAAAAATTCACAGACAAATTTCATAAAAGCGCAAAAAAAATTTGGATATATCCGATATAAACCCTACCTTTGCAAAGCTTTTCAGAACGAACAGCAACAACAAATCGACAGTTTCATTCTCTGTAAACAAGGAGAGATGGGTGAGTGGCTGAAACCACCAGTTTGCTAAACTGACGTAGGAGCAATCCTACCACGAGTTCGAATCTCGTTCTCTCCGCCAACCAAAGAAACCCGCTGAATTTCAGCGGGTTTCTTTATAATAAAGATCTTGACTTAATTAATTAGGAGCACACTTGCTGCTGTTGTCGTTCCCATCATTGCACACCTGCGGATCATAGTTCGTAGCTGTATATCCTATTTTCTTGAGTGCTACCTTGAGTTTTTCCTCATCCGTTGTCTTTGGAGAGTACGTGATAGCTACGCTTTTGGTATCCAACTTGACATCAATACTTTTCACACCCTTGACAAAGCGAAGATTGCCCCTGATTTTGTTCACGCAATTCTGGCATACCGGCGCAGGTGACAGCGAAAACTCCGCTATTGCAAGTTTGTCACTCTCCTTGGCCACCACATCGTTACCACCCATGGCCATCAACACGGCCACGAGCATAAAGATAGATAAAAGATGTTTCATTTCAGTTGATTTATTACACATTTATATATACTTAGTAATATTATAACGGAAACCGACATAGAACATTGCACCATGTAGCGGGCCGTAGATCATCGTTGCATCAAACGTCTCTCCCCATGGGTTGGAAGCCCCCACTACCGGATTTTTCTGCCTATAACCTGTGAGGTTTTCACCTCCCACATATACACTCCCGAGCCTGAAATTGCGAGTGATGTGCGCATTAAGTGTTGGAAATGCTTTAAACCGTGAATTCCATGACATTTTACCGTCTGCCATAACATAAGGTGCAGGCATCACACCTCCTCCGTTGACAGAGCATGACACGTCAAACTGCCATATCCCCATATTAGGCGCATAATTCACTGTAAAAAGGGCTTTATACTTCGATGTCAGAGGTTTTTGCTGTAAGCCTCTCCCATAATCCACCTTCACATCATTCATGCGCCATGCTGCCATAAATGAGAAATCCTCAAATGGCTCCCAACTTGCATCAAACTGCAGTGAATGACTATACGAACGATTGGCAGAACTGAATATCAATGCGGCATGAGGATCCCGATCAAGATCTACCATCAATTGATCTCTGAAATCTGTAAAATAGTATTCAGCCGAAAATGTGAACTTGCGGCCAAACGGATATAATGTGACGCTACCTCCCCCGCCCATATTCCATGCCGACTCGAGGTGTAAATCACTATCTACATCAACCCGACGGGAAGAAGCCAACAGATATGAGTATTCGGCATACGGATGTGGTGAATGATAGCCTTTTCCCACAGAAGCATGAAACGATAATTCATCCGAAGGATTGAAACGCAGATGCAATCTTGGTGTAAGCATGGCCGTATATATCGAACTATGGTCATAACGCAGTCCGGCCATCGCGATAAACCGGCTGTCAAGATTAAGTGTATATTGCACATATCCACCACACACCGCCTCGTGTTCTTGCGTATGGTCCATTACATCCGCAACTGCAGGATTCAATCGAAGTCTGTAATGATAATTGTCATATTTGAAAGTAATCCCGGTACTAAGCGAATGTATATCGTACCATTTGCGTTCAAACATGAGCTGAGAATACATATTACGCTCCATAATATCACATATACGCACCCCGTAACCTGAGGATGCGTCATGATAAGAACCGGATAAGATTAGAGCGATATTTCCATCATTCTCATGGTCAAATATATAAGCGTTTTTAATAAACGACTCAAGACGTGTTGTACGTATATTGATCTCGTATAGAGGATGTCCGGAATTGGTATGTCCATGCTGATCCTGTCCTCCCTCACGCGACTCTGTTAGTACATCGGCTGTCGCTTGGAAAACATAGTCACGACCCATATATGCCACACGGGGCATTATATTGATCTGACGTATCTTCGGCATATCAACAAACCCGTCATCATCACCATCATGAGCCGTGAATTTATGTTCATAGTGGGTAAGCAGTCCCGCACTCCAATTATTACCGAAATGCGTATTGCCATCCACATTTGCCTCTATCTTATTCTCTGAATCGTAATACATATTTACCGCAAGCGACGGATCCGCCTGAGGCTTCTTCATCTCGACATTAATCTGCCCGGTGATCGATTCATATCCATTTTTTACAGATGAAGCACCCTTCGATACCTGCATCGACTGGATCCACGGTCCGGGTATATAACTAAGTCCATACTGTGTGGCTGCTCCGTTCAGAGCCGGAGTATTTTCCTTGAGCATCTGAACGTATGTGCCGGCAAGTCCCAACAGTCGGATCTGTCTCGCTCCCGTAGCTGCATCGGAATAGCTGACATCTACCGATGGATTTGTGGTAAAACTCTCACCAAGATTACAACAAGCCGCCCGTCCCAATTCTGCCGTAGTAATAACTTCTGTATTTGAGACTCCTCTGGATTTAAGTAAGCCACCGGGTGCTTTTGCCACCACCTCCCCGAGTTCCATAATTGTATCTGTCGTCTCCATACTCTGCGCTTTTGCCAATGAGGCTTCGCTCATGACAATAGCAGTTATGCCGGCCACTATAAATTTGACATTCATTGGACAGTACTGAAATCAGTCGTTAATAGGGATTGAACTGTATAAGACACCGATTGGTATGACAAAATTAGATATTTTATCTTCACAAAACGCTTTTTTATGAAAATTTAATTCAATAACTAAATTTCATTTCACAATATTTGGAGATAGCGAAGATATTCACTACCTTTGCACCCGAAAAAGCGCCCGGATACAAACGGGCACTAAAACCAACTCAAATCACTCTAATAATTCACCTGAAATGAATCATTACGAAACCGTTTTCATTTTAACTCCCGTTTTGTCTGACCAGCAGATGAAGGAAGCGGTAGAAAAGTTCGAGAAGGTGCTTACCGACAACGGTGCATCTATCGTCAACGAAGAGATCTGGGGTCTTCGTAAACTTGCCTATCCCATCCAGAAAAAGTCCACCGGCTTCTACTCTCTCGTAGAGTTTGACGGAGACTCCACCATCGTCAAGAAGATCGAGACCGCATTCCGCCGCGATGAGCGAGTGCTTCGTTTCCTCGTCTTCCGTCTTGACAAATATGCCAAGGAGTATGCTGACAAGCGTCGCACCCGTGTAAAGACAACCGCAACAGTAACCGAAGAAGCAAAGGAGAACTAAATCATGGCACAAGCATCTGAAATCCGCTACCTTACCCCCCTGTCGGTAGACGTAAAGAAAAAGAAATATTGCCGTTTCAAAAGAAGCGGAATCAAATATATCGACTACAAGGATCCCGAATTCCTCAAGAAGTTCCTAAACGAGCAGGGCAAACTTCTTCCCCGCCGTATCACCGGAACCTCACTCAAGTTCCAGCGCCGTGTGGCTCAGGCCGTTAAACGTGCCCGCCACCTCGCACTCCTCCCCTACGTTACAGACTTGATGAAATAACTTTAAAAGCTATCAGGAATTATGAAGATCATTCTTAAAGAAGACATCGCCGGTCTTGGCTACAAGGACGACGTGGTCGAAGTAAAGAGCGGATATGGCCGCAACTACCTTATCCCAACCGGCAAGGCCGTGATCGCATCCGAATCGGCTCTTAAAGTTCTTGCCGAGAATCAGCGTCAGCGCGCTCATAAGCTTGCCCGCATCAAGGCTGAAGCTGAAGAGGCTGCAAAGGCTCTCGAGGGTATCAAACTCACAATCGGAGCCAAGACATCTTCCACAGGTACAATCTTTGGCTCTGTCAACTCCATCCAGATTGCAGAGGCACTTGAGAAACTTGGTCACAACATTGACCGCAAGCTCATCGTGATTGAGCCTGTCAAGGAAATTGGCAACTACACGGCCACCATCAAACTTCATCGCGAAGTTTCCGTTGAAGTACCTTTCGAAGTTGTAGCTGAATAATTTATTCAGTTATATATAACTATTCTCGCCCTGTATGACAATGTCATACAGGGCGAGTCCTTATCTGCAGGTTCATTTATTTTTTCCGTCCGGTGAACAATAAGCCATAAAAATTTGTAAAATAATCAAAGGATAATTTTTATTAATTATGAAGAAGATATTTTCACTAATGATTATCGGCATTGCTGCCATCTTGACATGGAGCTGCGATGACAACGACGACAAAGAGGCTGCGATCACATTCAATCAGCTGCCGGAAGCTGCACAGACATTCATCAACCAGTATTATGCCGGTGACGTCGTTACATATATCGAACGGGAGAGCAAGAACGGAAAAACGACATACGATGTCCACCTGAAGAGCGGTACGGAGATTGAATTTGATGCCACAGGCGAATGGACCGAGGTGGATGCTCCGTCACAACAATATGTACCCGATGCAATTGTCCCTGACGCAATCAAACAATATGTAACCACCAATTTTCCCGCCTACGGAATAAACGAGATCTCCAAGAGAACCGACGGTGGATATGAAATTGAGCTGACAAGCGGACTCGAACTGCAGTTTGACAAGGACGGCATTTTTGTCGGGCATCTTGACTGACTCCGAATATATTAGATACAACAAGCGGGGATATGTCGATTATGGCATATCCCCGCTCGCATACTATAATTTCATTTATATCTTATCCAGCGTATGACCTCTTTTATTGAAGGCTTCTTTCCATACATGAATATTCCTACCCGATATATCTTACCGGCCGTCCATACCATACCAAGGAAGCCGACTACAAGCAGTCCGAGTGATAGCCATATCTCCCATGACGGAATTCCGAACGGCAGACGTGCCACCATGACCATAGGTGATGTCAACGGGAAAATGGATGCCCAGAATGCGACGGTACCCATCGGATCCGCTGCCGCAACCATAGCAAATATAAGGCCGAATATGATTGGGAAAACAGCAAACGATGTAAGTTGCGACGCATCCTGAATATTATCAACAGCCGAACCAACCGCTGCAAAGATAGATGAATATATAAGGAATCCGAATATCAAGAAGATCGTCATAAGACCTACAAGAGACAGGATATTGCCCACCTGTGTAAGCGATGCAAGAGCCTGTATAATCTCGATAGACTCATTATCGCTGACACCATCAAAATTACCGGCCTGTACTGCCGCTACATCAGCCATCGCTTCGGCCGGCACGATAGCGGGGAGAATATATGCAGACATTGCTGCAAGAAGTATCCCCCATAGCACCATTTGTGTCACGGCAACAAGAGCGACACCTATTATCTTACCCATCATAAGCTGCGTCGGTTTGACAGAAGTCACAACGACTTCAAGCACACGATTACCCTTTTCTTCAATTATAGAGGTCATTACCATCTGACCGTATATGAGCAAGAACATATACAATACAAATGACATAGCGATACCTATTGCATAACTCAGGCCCGACGACAATGCCTCCTCTCCATCTTCTTTATCATTTCTGACGGTTGACAATGCGACATCGCTCTCAACCTCGGCCATTATCTTGTCAAGATCGGCTATATCGTAATTTCGAAGACGTTCTTCCTCGACAATCTTGTTCACCTGTCCTGTTATCTCACTATCCGTGATAATCGAGGTCGGACCGTTTGTATATAATTTAAGAGTTGCCCGTTTTGCGCCATATATATTCGACGGTATCACCAGTATTGCCCCGACATCCGTCCTGCGGAGAGCAGAGTCAACAGAAATGCTCCCTGACTCTACAAATTTCACCTCTTTACTATCGACAAGCTTGTCGGCCACGGATCCGGAATTATCAACGACAAGTATAGATGTCTCACTCTTGTCAACAAATGCCACAAGCATAGCCGGTAGAGCCATAAGCACGAGCATCAGCACCGGCATCAGCAATGTTGTAAATATAAAACTTTTCTTTTTTACGCGTTCGAGATATTCGCGTTCGATTACTATTCCAATTTTTGACTTTGCCATATCTGTCACTGTCTATTTTACAGAGTCTTCTTCCACCGCACGGATGAATATATCGTTCATTGAAGCGATACTCTCGCCAAAACCTACAAGAGCCACCACGTCATTGGCTTCCGCTATCACACGCCGAAGAGCATCCGGCGAACTTCCGGCATTGATATGCAGCGATAGGCGTTGACGCCCACGGCCATCATTCTCCAATATCTTGAAATCTCCGGCTATGGGCTGTAGTCGTTCCATCAGCATACGCTCATCACCGGAATATGTAAGGTCATACCGATCGGCAAAGTAACGTCTGCGAAGATCATCTACATTTCCGCTCAGTATGTTGCGACTTTTGTTTATCAATGTTATGTTATCACAAATCTCCTCAACTGAATTCATGTTATGGGTTGAGAATATCACCGTCGACCCCTCGTCGCGCAGTTTCAAGATCTCATCCTTCAGCAGATTGGCGTTTATCGGATCAAATCCCGAAAAAGGCTCATCGAATATCAGTAACTTAGGTCGGTGGAGAACCGTAACAATAAACTGAACCTTCTGAGCCATACCTTTCGATAACTCCTCTACTTTCCTATCCCACCAGGACAAGATATCAAATTTCTCAAACCATCTGCGAAGTTCTCGTGTCGCATCTCCTTTCGACATTCCTTTAAGACGAGCAAAAAACACAGCCTGCTCACCCACCTTCATCTTTTTATAAAGGCCACGCTCCTCCGGCAGGTAGCCGATAGCCTCCACATCATCTTGCGTCATAACATGACCGTCAAACAATACCCTTCCGCTGTCAGGAGCTGTGATATGGTTTATGATCCTTATAAGGGTCGTCTTTCCTGCTCCATTCGGACCGAGAAGGCCATAGACCTTCCCCTCCGGAACCGAAACAGAGACATCATCAAGTGCAAGGTGGCCGGAGTATGCCTTGCTCACATTTTCTACCTGTAATATATCCATTGATATGTGATTATTTTGATAAATAGGACGCAAAAATAACGAAAAAGTTTCACAGAGTGTGAAACTTTTTCGTTTACTCCTTATTCCGGCTGGTATGTGCAGGATATTTACACCTTACTCAACCTTCTCGAACTGATCCTTACCTACACCGCAGATCGGACATACCCAATCATCAGGAAGGTCTTCAAACTTTGTTCCGGGTGCGATGCCACCATCGGGATCGCCTACAGCAGGGTCATATACCCAGTCGCATACTTCACATTTGTATTTATCCATAATTATAAAGGTTTAGGCATTTATCTTTGTTTCGGTTATTTTTACTGGGCAACACCGCAACGAATACTCAGTATCGGGAGCCTTACAGAGCCTGATGTTTATGGTTTGACTTTGATGAGCATCACCTTTGAATCTGTATTGGCGACTACGCTGTGGGGAACATCGGCTCCCATAAGCAGAAACTCACCTGCCTGTATTTTGTGTGGCCTGTCAAGCATGGTAAACTCAATCTCACCTTCTATGACATTAACCATGACCTCCACCGGAGCCGTATGAGTAGAAAGACTCTGCCCGGCCTTGAATGCCAACAATGTGACACCACCATGTTCATTACCGAAAATATGGCGGAACATTACCTTATCAGTCCCTGTCTCTATCTGTGAGGCAAGCACATTTACCTCACCAAACTTATAGTCTGTTTTCAGCATATTTTGATATTTAATTGGATTTACTTCTTTCAACGCAATTAAAGTCATATTTGTTTACAAATACTTTAAAACAGAAATTGGAAAAATCTTCCATTCCATGAAACTTTTCTATCCAATCCGAGTCTAACGAAACATAATGACTCATTCTGCGATTTCTGAAAAAGAGAACCGGTTTATGGCCATCGTCAGCGACAATCGCCGCCTTATATATAAGGTGTGCTATATGTACGCGACTGACGATGACTACCTCAATGATCTTTATCAGGAAGTCCTTGCCAATATATGGCAAGGCATTGATTCTTTCCGTGGTGAATCCAGACAGTCGACATGGATCTATCGTGTGGCACTAAATACCTGCGTCACATTCTACAGACGCAACTCCACACACACCACAGGCAGGGTATCCATCGATAATGTGGCTGACATCGAAGACCCGGACAATTCAAAAACAAAAATGCTGAAAGAGATGTACCGGCTCATCGGGGATCTTCCGAAAATGGACAAAGCCATTATTCTCTTATGGCTCGATGAGAAAAGCTATGAACAAATCGCGGACATCACCGGACTCACACGCAACACAGTGGCTACGCGCCTGCGGAGAATCAAGCAGAAATTAGTCGAACAGAACAACAAGTGAAAGGAACAACATGGATCTCGATCAACTCAGAAACCAATGGAACAACATAGATCTCCCAACTGACAAGGAGACCGAACGTATCTTCAATCTCGAGAGGAAGATACGTACATCCAATGTGACCACGTTGCGCGACAGACTCTATCGCATCACTATCAGACTCGTCATAGCATCATTGATGGGAATGTTCACAACTGTACCCTTCGCATCCGGAAGTCAGTATATGTTTGCACTGACAGAGATATTCTTCGTGATGATGGGAATATTAAATTTATATCGTGCCATCAATATAAAGCGTCTTGACATATCACAGTTAAGTATAAAGGACGCTCTGGAAGCTGTCTATCGGATTGAACGGCAAAGAATGATATGCCGGACAATCGGAATTACCTGTGCCATACCGCTCATAATTTATATGCTCCTGACATTTGCGAATGTATATGGTTCGCATATGCTATATGGAGCCTTACTCGGAGTTCCATTAGGCGGGTGTATCGGATTTGCGGTAAATCACCGTACATCCTCGATCCTCCGCGAAATCAAATCTCAACTTCAGGAATAGCATTTTTCCTGCAACTGGTAGATATTAATTGCAAAAAAATGTGTACTTTTGCGGATTATTCCAAAAGACCACATCTATATATGGATTTGTCCGCCAAACAGGAACTACTCGACAGCCGATACTTACGTATGGCTCGTATATGGGCAGAGAATTCCTATTGCCAGCGTCGAAAGGTAGGCGCACTGATGGTAAAGGATCGCACAATCATATCCGACGGGTTCAACGGGACACCGGTTGGATTTGAAAACATCTGCGAGGATGAGAATGGCATGACCAAAAGCTATGTGCTTCATGCAGAAGCAAATGCCATCACCAAAGTTGCACGGTCAAACAACTCATCTGAAGGTGCCACCCTATATATCACAGCCTCCCCTTGCTTAGACTGTGCGAAACTGATCATCCAGGCAGGGATAAAAAGAGTCGTTTTCGATGAGCTTTACAGAATCACGGACGGAATAGACCTTCTTGAACGTGCCGGTATTGAAATATCACATTTTCCTATCTCATAACAACCAGACTTTATCTAAATCTATCCTTTTCTATGAACCAACGTATTAAAAGCCCTGCCGTATGGATGCCTCTGATAATTGCAGTCGCCCTTGTCGGGGGTATGTGGATAGGCAAAACTTTTTTCAGCAGTTCTGACAACGGAGGTGCACGCAAGAAACTTGATACGATAATGCGCCTTATAGAGCGCAACTACGTCGATAAGATAGATACCGACTCGCTGCTCGAACAGTCGTTTGCCGGTATCATGTCCGGCCTTGATCCACACTCTGTCTATATTCCGGCCTCAGATCTAAAGAGCGTCAACGAAGAACTTGAAGGATCTTTCTCCGGAATAGGTATAACCTTCAACATGATCGGAGATACCATCAACGTACTTGAAGTAATTTCCGGTGGGCCGTCGGAAAAAATCGGTCTTATGCCGGGCGATAGAATCGTGACAATCAACGACACCATCGTGGCCGGGATGAAATGGACCAATGGAAAAGTGATGAGTTCGCTTCGTGGGCCCAAGGACAGTGTGGTGAAGCTCGGTATAAAGCGGTCAACCGCAAAAGAGTTGCTTTCATTTGAAGTCACACGTGGCGACATTCCGGTGACATCAATCGACGCGTCATATATCATAGCTGACGGAACCGGATATATTAAGATAAACAAATTCGGTGCACAGACTTATGGAGAGTTCCTCAACTCCATGGTTGATCTTGCATCCGAAGGGGCAAAAAAATATATCATAGATCTGCGTGGCAACGGCGGAGGCTTCATGGAACCGGCTGTCCTTATGGCCAACGAATTCCTTATGCCAAATCTCCCCATCGTATCCATGAAAGGAGAGAACTACCCGGAGAAGGCTCCTCTCGGGAGCGATGGTTCTGGCACATTCAAAGATTCCGAAATAGTTGTCCTGCTTGATGAAATTTCCGCAAGTGCGAGTGAGATCTTCGCCGGAGCAATCCAAGATAATGATCGAGGGCTGATAGTCGGACGCCGTTCGTTTGGTAAAGGATTGGTACAGAATCAGCTTGGGCTTCCGGACAGCAGTGCAATACGTCTTACGGTGGCTCGCTACTATACACCTTCAGGCAGATGCATACAGAAGAACTATGCCCCTGGGACAGATTATGATCGCGATCTGCTCACAAGATATGAACACGGAGAATACTATAATGCCGATTCTATCAAATTTGATGAAAATCTCCAATTCCATACTCTACACGGACGCACGGTCTATGGAGGAGGAGGCATAATGCCTGATATATTCGTTCCTAATGACACTATCGGAATCACATCATATTATCTTAATGTGGTCAATGGCGGTCTGATTCAAAAATACACATTTGACTATACTGACCGCAACCGCGACCGGCTGTCAAAGAGCAAGGATGTGAAAGAAATGCTCTCCCTTCTGCCCGATGATGACTCCTTGCTTCAGGACTTCGTTGTTTACGCCGCGAAAGCGGGTGTCACTCCGAGATGGTACTATATAAACCTTTCGCGCAACCTGATTGTTAATTCTTTGAAAGCCATGATAGCCCGCAACATACACGGCACACGGGGATATTATGAGATATTCAACGAAAGTGACCCAACGGTGATCACGGCTATCGATGCCCTTCATGAAGGCAAAGCGGCTTTCCCTCTTACGAATTAGACACAACCCTCGTTGCGCTATTATGAATAAAGAAGACATCCGACATAAAGTCAAGGCGCAGAAGTCGCTGCTCACAGATGAAGAGAAAGAGAGTGCGGCCGAAAAGGCCTTCGCACTCCTTGAACACACGGCTGCGTTCATGCTTGCTGACCGCATATTGATGTACCACTCTCTTCCGGATGAGCTACCCACAAGATCTTTTATAGCTAAATGGGCTTCACGCAAACACTTTTATCTTCCGAGAGTCAACGGTGTCAATCTTGACATACTACCCTACGATGAGCAACGTCTCACACTCGGATCATTCCATATAGAGGAACCTACCGGTAACGATACCGCATCGATTGATGACATTGAGATGGTGGTGGTACCGGCTGTAGCTTTTGACCGCAAAGGCAACCGTATCGGTAGGGGAAAAGGTTATTATGATCGGCTGCTCGGCGACACCAAGGCGACTAAAGTAGGAATTGGGTTTGACTTCCAGATCTTTGATGGCGATATTGAGATCGAGTCCCACGATGTGCCCCTTGATATTATCATCACTGAAAGCAACTATATAGTAGTGAAACAGAGTAGACGGTAGTTTTACCGATTTTTCGTAACTTTGCCTCACAAATACACATTCAACTATGAAACCATCATTTCTTATAGCTACGGGAATGACTCTCATAACCCTCCTCGGTTCATGCAACACTATGAGGAATAATAAATCCGCGAAAATCACGGCCGACACATCGTATGCTGTCGCGACAGACTCCCCACAGAAGAATGAAGACAAGGCATCTGTACTCGGCTTCGTAGGCGATTGGTCTATAACAGAGCTGGACGGTTCAAGCGTGAAAGTGAACGGAGAAAATCATCCCAAACTATCTTTTGAAATAGATGATGTTGTACCGAATACTCTTTCAGTCATCGGATTCAACGGATGCAACTATCTTAACGGGACATGGAGTATCAACAATGGTAAGATATCGCCGGCCGGAGAGTTCATCACCTCGTTGAAATCGTGTGCCGATGCTCCTTACGAACAGTCAATGAACTCCGCACTGCACAACATCGCAGGCTATTCTTTCCTATCACCACAGGAACTGAATCTACTGACTTCTACCGGCAGGGTAATCATGACACTCCGCAAACAAAGCTTAGACTTCATCAACGGAGCATGGAAAGTCACAAATATTGAGAGCCGGGATATTGATGCCAATATCAAGATCGTCATTGATACAAATGAGGGACGAATTCACGGAAACGCCGGTTGCAATATATTAAACGGAAATATTATTGTCAATTATGACAAAGGATACGGCATCGAGTTCCAGAACCTTGCCACGTCAAGGATGACTTGCCCGGATATAGCCGAGGAGCAAGCATTCCTGATAGCGATTGAACAAGTAGCGACAGCCACTCCCGGCAAAAATCCTGACACTGCATATCTGTGCAATCAGGCCGGACAGAAAATCATCACTCTAAAACGTCTTACTCAAAGTGAACTTGCCGACGATTAATTATGAAAGACGTACTTAAAAATAAGCTCTTGCTCCTCCCTCACGAAGAATACGATCTGAGATTATCACGACTCAGATCCCTGATGGCTACATCCGGCATACAGGCTTTGCTTGTTACTGACAACGCCAACATATATTATCTTACCGGCCGTGTATTTGCCGGATATGTCTACATTCCCTCAAGAGGAGAAGTGATCATGTTTATCCGCCGCCCGGTAGAACTGGACGGCGACGGTGTGGTGTATATCCGCAAACCGGAAGACATCACATTGTCATTAGGTCTTAATATGCCGGAAAACATAGGTCTCGAACTCGATGTACTGCCCTACTCCTCTGCAGAGCGTCTCCGCAAAGTGTTTCCAGGAGCAGAGATTGTCAATGGTTCAACAGTTCTGCGTGCTGCCCGTGCAACAAAGACTGAATATGAGATCAACATGATCCGGCGTTCAGGAATGAAACACGAACTCGTTTACCGGAAGATCCCCAAACTATTCACCCCTGGAATGAGCGATATTGAATTGCAGGTAGAGATCGAGCGCATAAGTCGTCTCGAAGGATGCCTCGGGCAATTCCGCATCAGTGGAGACTCAATGGAACTCTATATGGGGAATGTCCTTGCAGGTGAAAATGCAGATGCTCCATCTCCTTACGACTTTGCAATGGGTGGAGCCGGTAATGATCCGTCCCTTCCTGTCGGTGCTGATGGAACCATCATAGCCCCCGGAACAACAGTAATGGTTGATATGAACGGGAATTTCGATGGTTATATGACAGATATGACCCGCGTATTTTCTCCGGAAAAAGGTAAATTATCTGATATTGCGATCAAAGCCCACCAATGCTCGATTGACATACATCGCGAACTTACCTCGATGATGCACCCCGGAATCAAGGCCAAGGAACTTTGGGAAAAGGCTGAAGAAATAGTGTCCGGCCGCGATCTTCATGCCTATTATATGGGACATCGTCAACACGCCGGATTCATAGGCCATGGCGTGGGTATAGAGATCAACGAGCTACCGGTGATAGCTCCCCGTAGCCGCGACATCATACAAGAGGGCAACGTGATAGCCCTTGAACCAAAATTTGTCATACCTCACGTCGGAGCGGTAGGAATAGAAAACACCTATGCAGTTTATTCCGATAGAGTGGAATGTCTCACGAACGCACCTGAAGAAATAGTGTATTTTGTTTAGTATCAACACCTTAAATAAAGTTGTCGAGAGGCTTGACACCCCTCTGTTTCATACCATAGGTGAGGCGGCCGACTCAATCGACCGCCCCTGCTATGCCGTAGGAGGATGTGTCAGGGATTTTTTCCTCAACCGGCCATCCAAGGATATAGACTTCGTCACGGTAGGCAGCGGAATTGAGTTAGCTGAAATTGTGGCCAAAAATCTCGGGAAAAGAGCACACCTGTCTGTATTCCGCAACTTTGGCACGGCACAGGTGAAAAGGCACGATCTTGAACTTGAGTTTGTAGGAGCGAGAAAGGAATCATATCAACGCAACTCTCGCAAACCGATAGTTGAGGACGGAACACTTGAAGAGGATCTTTCGAGACGTGATTTCACCATAAACGCACTTGCTCTTAAAGTCAACCGCAAAGGTTTTGGTGAACTCGTGGATCTATTCGATGGTCTCGGAGATATGCATAAAGGTATCCTCCGCACACCGCTTGATCCGGATATCACATTCAGTGATGATCCACTGCGGATGATGCGGGCCATAAGGTTTGCCACACAACTTGGATTTGACATTTATCCGGCAACTTTTGATGCAATACGCCGCAACGCCGGACGCATATCCATCATATCAAAGGAAAGGATCGTTGACGAACTGATGAAAATCATGAAATCACCGGTTCCTTCGATAGGATGGAAATTACTGATGGACAGCGAGCTTCTCCCGCTTATCTTCCCGGAACTCGCGGCGATGAAAGGAGTCGAGATAGTAGAAGGTCGCGGACACAAGGACAATTTCCTCCACACTCTCGCAGTACTCGACAACGTTGCCACCAAGAGCGATAACGTTTGGCTTAGATGGGCCGCTCTTATGCATGACATCGCCAAGCCTGTCACAAAACGATGGGACGAAAAAGCAGGATGGACATTTCATAATCATAATTTCATCGGTGCCAAGATGGTGCCACGGATATTCAGAGCCATGAGACTCCCACAGGATCAGAAAATGAAATATGTGGCAAAACTTGTGGAACTACACATGAGACCAATAGCCTTGGTGGAGGACGAAGTGACGGATTCAGCCGTGCGCCGCCTGATCAATGATGCCGGTGACGACCTTGAGGATCTGATGACTCTATGTGAAGCCGACATCACATCAAAAAACAAATCAAAAGTAGCCCGAATACTTAATAATTTCACACTTGTACGTCACAAGATTATTGATCTCAATGAACGTGACGAGATCCGCAACCTGCAACCGCCAGTCGATGGGAACGAAATCATGGAAATATTCGGCATTTCAGGTGGACCCGTGGTCGGTGTGATAAAAGCAGGTATAAAAAATGCTATTCTCGATGGTCTGATTGGTGCAACCGACAGGGATGCAGCACTTGAAATGATGTATAAAATTGCAGCCGAGAACGGCCTGACACCTAAACATGAAACTACTGTATAAAGATGTACTATATCACAAAGCGATTTGAACTCGCAGGATGTCATAGCCTGAAACTTTCGTATGAAAGCAAATGCTCAAGACTCCACGGGCATAATTGGATTGTCACCGTCTACTGCCGGTCATCGGAGCTCAACACCGACGGGATGGTTACAGATTTCTCCCACATAAAGGAGAAAATAACATCGTATCTTGACCACGGTAATTTCAACGAGCTGCTTACATTCAACCCGACGGCTGAAAACATAGCAAGATGGATCTGTGATCAGATACCGAACTGCTACCGAGTTGATGTAGCCGAAAGTGAAGGGAACATCGCTATCTACACAACTGACGATACACTCTGAAAATGTCCTACATAATAAACGAGATATTTTATTCCCTTCAGGGTGAAGGCTTCTTCACCGGCACAGCCGCTGTGTTCTTGCGTTTTAGCGGTTGCAATCTCAAATGTGATTTCTGCGATACCGATCATTCTGATGGCATCCGTATGGATCTGCCGGAAATAATGGAGAAAGTCACATCATTTCCATCACGTCATATCGTTATAACCGGAGGAGAGCCGTCTCTTCAGCTTGATGGAATCCTTGTGGACATACTCCATGATGCCGGTTTCTACATACAGGTAGAAACAAATGGCACTAACAGTATTCCTGACAATGTGGACTGGGTGACGTGCTCACCCAAAGGAGACTCCACAATAAATCTACGCAGGATCGATGAGCTGAAAGTGGTCTATCTCGGTCAGGATGTGGAAGAGATCGCATCCCGATACAACGCACTGCATTATTTCTTGCAGCCATGCAGTGGAAAAAACATTTTCGAAACCGTGGATTATGTCAAACGACATCCTCACTGGCGCTTATCGCTACAGACACATAAACTAATCAACATACAATGAAAAGCTTACTGACAACATTGGTGATCTCGGCAGCACTTCTATGTGGCTGCTCGCCAAAAAAACCATCTGATCCGGATGCCGACCATCTCGTGATACTACACACCAACGACACCCACTCGGCCATCGAGCCTGACAGGCACGACCAAGGAGGAATTGCAAGACGGCAGGTGCTCGTGGATAGCGTAAGGAATGTACGTGACAATGTACTTCTCATCGATGCAGGGGATGCCGTGCAGGGGTCTCTTTATTTCACCATCTTCGGTGGAGAGGTTGAACGAAAACTCATGAATGCCATGGGTTATGATATCCGAATCCTCGGCAATCACGAGTTCGATCTTGGCCTTGATGCACTTGCCGAACAATGGAAAGAGATTGACGGCGACAGAATCTCCACCAACTATGACTTTACCGGGACATCGCTTGACGGTCTATTTGTTCCCTCTGTAATGAAAACTTACAACGGTCATAAGATTGGATTCATAGGTATCAATCTTGATCCGGCAGGCATCATTGCCGAGGAAAATTATAAAGGCATGACCTATATTGATGCCATACAAAGTGCGAACTCAGAGGCTGCAAAACTAAAATCTGAAGGGGCAGAGATGATAATTGCAGTGACACACATCGGATACGACATGGATCAGCAGAAATGTGACGATCTTAAACTCGCTGCTGCATCAAAAGATATCGACATTATCATCGGAGGTCACTCCCACACTGTGATTGATCCCGCAGCCGGTGTCCCGAAATGGCGTGTGGCAAATGCAAGTGGAGATACGATCTCCGTGCTTCAGACCGGAACCAAGGGCGTTTATCTTGGTGAGATAGACATTGATCTCACAAACAAGGATGTCTCAGCCAAACTAATTCCGGTCAACAAGCGTCTTGACGATCGAATAGATCCGGAATTTACCAAATTGATTGAACCTTACACTATCAAGGTGGATTCCGTCAGGAACATAGTCGTTGGCAATTCTCCTTACGATTGGGAACGGGAATCTCCCGAACTGCTCAACCTCATGAGCGACTTTGTCAGAGAGCGCGGCGCAGAAATGAGTGGTAAATCTGTTGATTTATCAATAATGAACAAAGGAGGGATCCGCAACAGTCTGAATGCCGGGGCAATTACAAAAGGTGAAATTATTGATATCGCACCTTTCAACAACAAGATTGTAGTTCTTGAGATTTCAGGTAAAGATCTGCTTGAAAACCTCGCAATAATGGCCGCACAGGAAGGAAATGGTGTAAGTTCAAATGTCAAGGTTCTATATGACCCATCCACCAAGCAACTAAACTCAGCCACTATAAACGGCACACCAATACTTCCCGACAAAAAATACCGGTTGGCAACCATTGACTATCTTGCCGCAGGAAACGATTACATGACACCACTTAGCCGAGCTGTGACACTCGCTAAAAGTAAAGAGATTCTATATGATTCCCTTATAGAATATATTGAATCGGGCAAGATGGATTCACTCATGTCCCATCCGGACAAAACAAACCGCATGACATCATTCTGACACGTATGAACGGATGGCTGATCATAGGGATGCTCGTCATCTCCAATATATTCATGACATTTGCCTGGTATGGCCAGTTGAAACTGAATGAGATGAAGGTTATCACCTCATCCACTCCGCTATTCCTGATCATACTATTGTCATGGTTTATCGCCCTATTTGAATACTTCTTCATGGTTCCGGCCAACCGCTATGGCTTCAAAGGTAATGGCGGTCCTTTCACGCTGCTGCAACTGAAAGTTACACAGGAAGTCATATCACTTCTTGTTTTCACAGTATTCACAATAGTATTTTTCAAAGGTGAACAATTGCACTGGAACCACTTCCTTGCATTTGCACTCCTGATAATAGCCGTCTATCTCGTTTTCCTCGATTCATAGCAGATCAGATTAAAATATTAAAATCCCCCTGAACTATCGCTAAAATGAAGTTCAGGGGGGTTGTGTCTTATTAGAATGGATCCTTACATACCCATTGTCAGTGTAGTCAGGAACTGACCGTCCGACGATCCGAACGACAATGTGATATACCCATTGTTACCACCAAACCAGGTTGATGACATGACTCCACCGGAATTGTTAGTACTTACAGGATAACCGTATGTACGAACAAGTGAGTTATATACATTATTATAACGTGCAGGGTCATAAGCCGGGGTGTAATAATAAAAGCACGACGCATCAAGACCGCTTGCACCATAATACAGTGCACCATCAGTCCACATATAGTTCAATACCGGTACATTCCGGAGATATACAACATTATTGCCATACCCATCAACACTGTATCCATTGTTGTATAGATAATCAAGTGATATGTTGATAGCCGCTCCGAACGTCAGGCCGAGAATACCACCTATTACAGGCAATCCTCGACGCGGACGCCAGTATGGAGGAGGTACCGGACGGGAATTGGGTCGCACCATAGCCGGACGATTAGGTCTCTGAGGAGGCCTTACCGTAGCAGGACGTGTATTCACCGGTCCCTGACCTTGACCAATACCCGGTCTGAGGCCGGAACTCATACCGGGATTCCCTCCGGGATTTCCCGGACGGTTATTGATACCTGGATTTGGATTATTGCCCGGGCGATTGTTCGTCACCCCAACACCGGGACGATTGTTCCCTGAATTCCCGTTACCGGGTCTATTATTGGAGATCCCGGGACGGTTATTATTACCGTTGTTATTTCCCTGACCAACGGATGGACGGCTACCGGTACCAACAGACGGCCGACTACCTGCATTGTTCACATTGTTATTAAAGCTTGCAGGTATCGATGGCCTGGTATATTGCTGCGCACGATTATTTTTAACACGCTCTGTATTTAACGAACTCCCGTTCAGACTTCTCGATGCTTTCCGTGAAGGCTGCTCCTTTCTCTGCGATGGGGATGCTGACTGCACGGTATGCTCGCGACGTGATCCGGCGGAATTATTTGCACCTTGGTGACGCTGCGCCTCGGCCACCGGGACAGCAAAAGCGACACAGGTTACAAACAGTATAACTATTCTTATAATCTTTTTCATAACCATTCGGATTAGTGTCTGTTTTATAATATAGAGTCCGTAAGAACAAAAAAGTTTAACAAAAAGCCAAAAGGCACAGTTAATCTTTCTTTAATGGGTTCCATCCCTGAGCCCGAAGAGGAATCTCTCCACCATCACGTGTGATCAAAGCACATCCAAGGGATGGTTTGGTGATATGGCCTATAACTTTTACTCCCGGGATCTTGCAGACAGTATCATGGGCATGGAGTGGGACTGTGAAAAGAAGCTCGTAATCCTCTCCGCCATTAAGCGCGGCGGTCACCAAATTCATCCCAAGCTCTTCTGCCATTACAGCCGTCTGATAGTCTATGGGTATCCTGTCTTCGTAGACACGACATCCGACATCACTTGCCTTACAGATATGAAGCAGTTCCGAGCTTAGGCCATCACTTATATCCATCATGGATGTCGGGACTATCCCTGCCGCAGCGAGAGCTTCTATTATATCCTTTCGTGCCTCCGGTTTCAGCTGTCGTTCCACAAGATATTCCTTACCACCGAAATCCGGTGTAAAATCTTTTCGCCCGGCTGAGGCCGCTTTCTCTCTTTCGAGCAGTTGCAGACCCATATATGCGGCTCCAAGATCACCACTGACACAGATAAGATCCGTATCCTTCGCACCACTTCTGAACACAACCTTGTCAGATGGAGCCTCACCTATGCAGGTTATGGATATCACAAGTCCCTGACGGGATGAAGTTGTGTCCCCGCCAACAAGATCCACTCCATATAATTCACAAGCAAGACGGATTCCTGAGAATAATTCCGATATATGTTCGACAGTGAAACGGGCGGAGATACCAAGCGATACAGTAATCTGCTTAGGAGTACCGTTCATAGCATATACATCCGAGAAGTTAACTACCGCCGACTTATATCCAAGATGCTTGAGGGGAACATACGTAAGATCAAAATGCACACCTTCAAGCAAAAGGTCCGTTGTCACCAGGATATCTGTATCATGATTTCGCAGGACAGCGCAATCATCCCCCACCCCATGGAGGGTGGAGGGATTGACAGTCTTCAGATCATTGGTCAGATGATCAATGAGACCAAATTCACCGAGTTCGGATATCTCCATATCAGATCAGCATCGGTTCACGAGTTCCTTCATGATCTCAAGACATTTCGGTTGGGCTATTACAGCAGCCTGCTGAACTTCCTCATGGGTGGGAACCTGCGTGACATCCTTCCCTCCGAGATCAGTGATCACAGAAATACCATAGACCCTCATGCCTGCATGATTCGCTACAATCACTTCCGGTACAGTTGACATTCCTACACAGTCACCGCCTATGACACGGTAATATTCATATTCTGCCGGAGTCTCAAATGTTGGACCGGTGACACCGACATACACACCGTGCATAAGGCGTATATTTTTTTCTGTTGCAATGGAATCGGCAAGTTTTATAAGCTCCGGATCGTATGCATAAGTCATCGCCGGGAACCGGGTGCCGAGTTCATTATAGTTCTTGCCTCGCAACGGATGTTCTGGGAACAGATTGATATGATCCGTTATCGTCATGACATCTCCAACAACGAATTCCTTGTTCATTCCTCCGGATGCATTGGATACGAACAGTATCTCGACGCCAAGGGCTTTGAACACTCTGACAGGGAATGTCACCTGCTTCATGTCGTATCCCTCGTAGTAGTGAAAACGGCCCTGCATTGCTATCACCCGCTTCTCTCCCAGAAGTCCGACAATGAAATTTCCACTGTGCCCCTCTACGGTTGACACCGGGAAATTCGGTATTTTTGCATAAGGGATATATTGCTTGTCGGTCATGTGGTCTACAATCGGGCCAAGGCCGGTGCCAAGTATTATAGCAACCTTAGGCATCGGGCCATGAACCTTCGAACGGATAAAATCAGCCGTTTCTTTGATCTGTTGTAACATTGTGATTTTTAATAAGGATTGATGATTTAAGAGTATGCGATCCACTCATATTGAACCGCAGGAAAGTTTCACCTATGATTTAAACAATCGCGAATCGCGGATAGTTTTTTCAAGTGTCGGTATGAATTCTTTTTCTCCCCGGTCTATAAAATCCACCTTAATGGGGACATAAAATATAACCGATCTGAGATCATGGGGAAAATACGGGTTATTGAACAATCTCACGGCATCCTTCTCAGTCGTCGCTATAAATTTATCATCTCCCTGTAGTTCGGAAAACTTCTCCTGTATAACCTCCATATCTGTCGAAGAGAAATTATGATGATCCGGGAACCGCATCATTTTAACCTTCATCTTATTTCTACGGAGATACCGAGAGAAAGGTTTTGGATTCGCCACTCCTGTTACGACAAGCACATTCGTATTAGGTCTGATGGAATCCAGCGTCGGTATATTTACGACCTCATCCGGAAACACCGGGACGAAATGTCCATATTCAAAACGCGAGAAAAACAATTTCTGGAACGGGAACAGATTCAATCTTTCCCCAAATATACTGTACTCAAGCTGCTCCATGCCGGGTGGACATTTCGTAGCCACAACTATATCTGCCCTATTGAGAGCAGTTCTTGTCTCCCGAAGACGACCGTAAGGCAGAAGACTATCTGTAAAAACCGGACGATTGAACTCCGTAAGGACAACGGACACAGTAGGTTTCACATACCGGTGTTGGAACGCATCGTCAAGTATCAGCATATTGATCTTAGGATTGATCTCAAGAAGCCGGTTGATACCGACCACACGCTTTTCACACACCGCGACTGTTATGTCCGGTCCAAACTTACGATATATCTGATATGACTCATCTCCGATATCCTCAGGTCGCGATTGTGGGGTTGCAAGCACAAACCCACGGGTAGAACGCCTGTATCCTCTGGATAATACTCCGATATTGTATTTACCCATAAGAGCTTCTACAATATATTCTACATGGGGAGTCTTTCCGGTGCCACCCATAGCCAGATTGCCCACCACAACCACCGGCACCTTAAATTCAGTCTGTTTCAGCAGACCATACTCGAACATACGGTTGCGGATCGCCACACCCACACCATAAAGCTTGGATATGGGATATAAAAGCAATGCGGACAACAATCTGTTTCGAGCCATGAGAGTCTATAAATTAATTTCAAAGAATCCCATACGCGCCTGGACAGGAGAAATACCTCTCACCTCATTCAGTGTGTCATATATTGATCTCATCTCACCAAGCTCATCGCTTATAACCGCGCTTTTCAGATCCGCGCTAATTGAAATGAGTGCATCATACCACTTAGGCTCGACAACCGGATATTCCAATATGGTCCAAGTCTCTACATTCAGTTGCTTTGCCATTCCGGCTATAGCGGCATCAAGACCACCCAACTCATCAACAAGTCCACGATCAAGAGCCTCTGCTCCATCCCATACACGCCCTTCGGCAATGACCTTGATTGAATCCTGGCTCAGATGTCGACCTTCGGCACAACGTTTTGTAAAAAGATCATAACCATAATCCACATAAGCCTGCATGGCAGCACGTTGAGCCGCAGTCATCGGCTCCATGATAGAGATGGGGACAGCACGCGGATTGGTCGATACCGTCGATGTATTGACCCCGATCTTATCAGCCATCAATCCATGAGCATTAGGAATCATTCCGAATATTCCTATCGAACCGGTAAGCGTGGTAGGTTGTGCATATATACGATCCGCACCACAGGAGATATAATATCCGCCGGATGCAGCATAATCAGACATTGATACGTATAACGGTTTGCCTGTGATTTTCTTCCACTGCTGGAGAGCTTCCCAAATCTGTTCGGAAGCAAACGCCGATCCTCCGCCGGAATTCACACACATCACGAGTCCGTCAATCTCATTCTTATCTGCAAGTTTAAGGATCTCGGGGACAAGCTTCGCGGCCACTATTCCGTCGCCATTCGTATCCGTTATGTCACCGGTAGCATAAAGCACACCTATTTTTGCACCTTTACCATTACCTTTTTTATCTATATCTTTAACAGAACAATATTCCTCTATGCTTACAGCGGGAAGATCATCTACTTTCTTCACATCCGACATTGCCATCAGCCGCTCGTCAAGTTCATGTCTATATACAAGGCGGTCGACAACCTTGAGATCAACCAATTTCTCAGCGGGAACTGTAAATATCAGACTGTCTGCCCATGCATTTACCTGCCGGATGGAGACCCCTCGTGACTTCGCGATATCACCGGCCACATAACTCCAGATATTATTCAGAAACAATTCCTGCTGCATACGTGCCGGTTCACTCATCCTGTCAAGCAGAAACGGCTCCACTGCGCTCTTGTATGTGCCTACTTTCACAACCTGCATTTCGACACCCATCTTATCAAGCAGGTTCTTAAAATATAAATTTGTAGATGAAAGGCCGTGGATATCCACCATTCCTATCGGATTAAGGAAAATAGAATCTGCCACAGTCGCTATGTAATAATCGCCCTGCGTATACGCATCTCCGTATGAATATATCCATTTTTCGGGTGCTATTCCTTTGAAATCATGCAAAGCCTCCACAATAGCCTGATGTTGGGCAAGTCCGGCAGATACGCCATTACACTCAATGAATATCCCCGCTATATGGTCATCCTCGGCAGCATTACGTATAGCTCCCACAATCTGGTTCAGTCCATGGATGTCTGCATCCAGACCTTGGAGCACCTCTATTGGTTTCACTACTCCAGGACGCTCATTGATGACACCGGAAAGATCAAGCACGAGATAACTGTTGTCCTTTATCTCAACAACACCCTTTTTACCTAAGGATGAAGCCATGGCAGCGGCTATTATTATGGTAAAGCCAACGAAGGCAATGAAAATCGAGAACCATATTCCGGCCAAAGAGCCAAGAAATGCAATAAAAAATTTCTTCATTTACAGTATGAACAATACGTGAAAAACGGATTATATTGCAAAAATACGATAACTCAATGGGTTTAGCAAATATTTTTACACCTATTTATAATAATAGCGCATCTGTCAGAGCCGTCAGGACTCGTCATTAGGTCAGCAAAATTAGCCATTTTTGCGAATTTTTTCTATTGTTTCCACCCAATATAAGCAATTTTGACTAACTTTGCATCATGGGAAAGACTATAAACATACAGCAACTGGGAGGTCTCAGGAAATACGTGTCGGAATTCTCAAATCTGAGCGACGACTATATATTGATCCGCATCACAATCACAGAAGACAACCGGGATCATGTAGGCAAGCCACAGGTCACAGATCCACCGGGACGTCGTTCGGAAGGACCGATACGAATCGAAGGTATGTCGTGGATCCTATGCTTCAGTGGTGCCATAGACATCGAGATAAATCTCACACCATGCAGACTTTCCGACAACTCCCTGACCATAATCGAACCGGGATCTATAATCGATATGAAAGGGATAGAGTGGGACAATCTTGATTGCTATATGCTTTTTGTTTCAAGCTCCTTCATACGCGATGTGAATTTCGATGTCAACCTTATTGGTTCGATCCCTACTATTGGAGAAAGGCACTCGTCAAACACGTGTATATCTCTCACCACTCACGAAACAGAGTTGCTCAAGGAATTCTTCCTGCTTCTGCGCCACAACACAGACAACACTAATCAAGGCCTGTTCACAAAATCAATAGCCCGCAATCTTATCGCGGCACTGACATACCAGATCATACAGTTCTACATCTCTCGTGCTGACAACTCCCATGAACCGGTGCAGAACAAATCCCGCAGATCAGGCTACGTAAGGGAATTCATGAGGCTCATACATCAATACCACCGTCAGGAAAGATCCGTTTCTTTCTATGCGTCACGCCTCTTTATTTCACCCAAATATCTGTCCCTGATAATAAAGGAACATACCGGACAATCAGCATCGGAACTTATCGACAGCTATGTAATACTCGAAGCAAAAAATCTCTTGAGATTCTCCGGGAAAAACATCCAGCAGGTAGCATACGAACTGAATTTTCCAAATCAATCATCATTCGGCAAATACTTCAAACACCTCACTGGAATGTCTCCATCGGAATATCAAAAAACATAGAGTGAGCCTAAAGCGTTATACTTTAGATGAAACACCGCATTACCATATTCCTCACGTTATTAGGCATGACCTTTCGCCTATATGCCACACCGGATAGCGTATCCGTGACGACAGACAGCGTCACACCATCGCCGTGGCCCGGGATAGTGGTTGGAGGAGTCATGGTCGGTAGTTCGGCGGCTCTCAGATGGAGTTATCCTCATCCGGCATCTATTGTCACGGCTAAAGGACGGCCTGACAGATGTACAGATATATTGCAATATAGTCCGATGGTATTTCCATGGATAATGAAAGCGGTTGGTGCTGAAACCCGATCCGGATGGGGGCGTATGGCTGTCTCTCAAGGTATCGCGGCATCACTTATGATAGGATCAGTCAAAGCGCTGAAGAGTGTGGCAGACTCAGAGAGACCGGACGGAAGCAGCCACGATTCTTTTCCGTCAGGCCATTCTGCCTGGGCATTCATGGGCGCGACAATGGTCGCCAAGGAGCTTGGCCAGACTTCTGCATGGTACACAATCGGAGCCTACACCATGGCTACGGGAATAGCAATGGAACGTGTCATAGACCGGCACCATTATCCGACAGACGTTATGGCAGGAGCCGGCATTGGTATTCTAACAACTGAAATAGGATACCTAATTGGCGATCTTATATTCGGAGACAGGCAACTCGAAATCAGAGGACGGGATCTCAGACCCAACGACAACTTCTCATATCTGTCATTGGCGTGCGGACTTTCACTCCCGCTCGGAAAAATTTATGCAAACACTATTGAGATCGAACGGATGCCGGCTCTATCGGCTGCTCTCCGGGGAGCATGGGGCGCGAGCGACCATTGGGGACTGGCTCTTGAACTCGGACTCCTCTCCATGCCTCTCAATGTCGATGTCAGCAATGACCGCACGTATGTAAAATCCATGTCATCACTCGGACTCATCGCTCTCCCCTACTATTACTGTACTATAAGCAGACGAGTGAGTATAAACGCCGAAGCCGGAATCGGCTACCGCTACAATTTTGCGCTCAATGTACTCGATGATGCTGTGCGTAGCCGATCAGGGACACCTTTTGGACGCATAGCCACCGGTTTTACTTTGCGGTTGAGTCCTCACTTCTCCGCAAGAGCCTCCGTGGGCTACGAAATCTCACGTTATAGATTTGATCTCTCACCCTCACAATCGTTCCATATTCCGTTTGCGGCCTCAACATCAGGGACATCGTCCTCCCTGCTCTTCAACATAGCTTCACACTATGAATTCTGACACCATTCAAGCTTATCATCCATGAACATTCCATTTCCACCACGCATTGACGGGATAAGACCCGAGATCGACATAAGCACAACCCGACATATAGTCGTAATCGGAGCAAACGGCTCCGGTAAGACCCGATTTGCCAACCGTGTCGCAACAGATCTTGGAGGGAATGCTGTGAGACTATCGGCTCTGAAGGCTCTGTATGTAACAGACAACGAGGATACCACACCCGGATCTATCGACAGTATCTACCATAAGATAATATCTGATGGTAGCTTGTTGAGAAGTGATCTCCGTGGCGAATTTGACAGACTGATCGGCATCCTTCTCAATGAGGAAATGCTATCGCTTCTATCTGAAAAATTCGAGCCCAAAGGAGGTAAAAAAAAGGCGACCCGGCTCGAACGGGTCATGGGTCACTGGAAACATCTTTTCCCGGACAATCAACTGCTTGTCGAAAGCGGCAGGATGCTTTTCAATAGAGACACAGAGCCGGGTGATTCCTATGGTGCAGCTAAATTAAGCGACGGAGAAAAGACTGTCATGTATTATCTCGGTGCCATATCCCTCATCCCATCCGGATCCGCAGTGATAATAGACTCTCCGACCCGCTTCTTACACCCTACGACCAACAAGGCTCTGTGGGAGCGGATCGAACGGTGGCGGCAGGACTGCACGTTTATATACATAACCCACGACCTTCAATTTGCATCAAGCCGTAACGAAGGACTGATGGTATGGGTGAAAAGCTGCGATCTCCAACATGGCGAATGGGATTATGAATTCATATCATCTCCCGACGTGCTTGACGACGAAATATATCTCGCTATACTCGGCGAACGCAAGCCTGTGCTTTTCATCGAAGGAGACGGAAAGAACTCAATAGATGCCAAACTATATCCATTGATATTCAACGACTATTCCGTGAAATCCCTTGGCGGATGTGATCGTGTCATCGAGTCAACCCGCACATTCAATAGTCTCAAGGCTCTGCATGACCTCAACGCATTCGGCATAGTGGATCGAGATCGCCGCGACGAGGGTGAGGTAAACTATCTTCGAAAGAAACAGATTCTCGTCCCCGATGTTGCCGAAATCGAGAACATTTTCATGCTTGAGGATGTGATCCGCACTATCGCAAGAGTCAACAGACGCAATCCCGACGATGTGTTCAGAAAAGTGAAACATACAATCATAAAAATGTTTGAGTCCGAACTGCGTCAGCAGGCTCTCCAGCATACACGCCACAGAGTTAAACGTGGTGTCGAACACAGGATAGACGGCAGATTCACAAATATCGCTCAATTGGAGAATCACATATCGGATCTGACACGTGAGCTCAATCCCCGTGGCATATATGAAGACCTGTGCCGCGAATTCAGGAAATACGTAAGAGACGAGGACTATGCCTCCATACTGAAAGTCTACAATCATAAGACCATGATATCAGAAAGTCATGCAGCCCGACTATGCGGACTGAAGAAGGACGATAAGGATTCCCTGATACGTGCGGTTCTCGACATACTGCACCGTGATCTTGATGGTTCTGAGGAACTACGCAGAGCGGTGCGCGAAGTATTCAAATAACGGGTGAAAAAGCCGCTGCAACCCACAGGAGATTGCAGCGGCAATAATTTAAAATGGAATCGGATACGTAAGATTTCAATCTTCCTTTCCGAGATTCTTGGTTCTTGAATTTTGTTTGGAAGCCGAAGATGCGATATCTTTCTCTTCTTTAAGATCTATTTCGTTGCGGTCGGCATCCAATACGCGATATTGGAGATATGCCAGTGATTCATCCGGTTTTATACGGAAATTAAACCCGAACTTCCACTGCCAGCTCCTGTAGAGTGACGGGAAACCTTTCTTGATATATGCGGCAACGTATGGATGCACATAAAGCACAAAATGCTTTACCTTTAGTGTATTAACCAGATATGCCAACTTCTCGTGAAGTGTGTCCGTAAAAAGCAACGACGGCGGGATCTCTCCTTTTCCATGGCATGAGGGACACTCCTCCGTTGTGACAATATCCAAAGCCGGGCGTACACGCTGTCGGGTGATCTGCATCAACCCGAATTTACTGAGAGGCAATATATTATGTCTGGCACGATCATTTGCCATTACCTCTTTCATGTGCTCATACAACTTCTGGCGATGTTCCGCTTTGTTCATGTCGATATAATCTATGACAATTATACCGCCCATATCCCTAAGTCTTAACTGACGGGCAATCTCATCTGCAGCTCTAAGATTTACCTCGAGGGCATTGCTTTCCTGATCGGGGGCTGCCTTGGATCTGTTGCCGGAATTGACATCGATCACATGAAGGGCCTCTGTATGTTCGATTATAATATATGCGCCGGACCTGAAAGATACAGTCTTGCCAAATGAAGACTTTATCTGCCTCGTAATATTGAAATGGTCAAAAATAGGGATGTCGCTGTCATACAGCTTTACGATATCCTTGCTCTCCGGAGCAATCAGCGCGACATACTTCTCTATCTGTCCATAGATTTCCTTGTCATTGACATGAATACTCTCGAATGTCGGTGAAAAAACATCCCTAAGCATCCCGACAATACGGCTCTCTTCCTCGAATATCAGAGAAGGAGCTGTCGCCTTACGCGCTTTTTCTACAGTCTCCTCCCAGCATCGCAAGAGCGTCTTGAGTTCATGATGAAGCTCGCGCACACTTTTGCCCTCCGCCGATGTGCGTATTATCACACCGAAATTCCTCGGCCTGATACTATCGATCAACTGACGGAGCCTGAGTTTTTCCTCAGTAGTCTTTATTTTCTGCGACACTGATATTTTGTCGCCGAACGGGATAAGAACCATATATCGTCCGGTGAAAGTGATTTCCGTAGTAAGACGGGGTCCTTTGGACGAGATCGGCTCCTTTACTATCTGCACGAGGAGTTCCTGGCCAGGCTGGAGCACATTGGTTATGGAACCATGTTTGTCAATATCCGGCAGACGCTTCATTCTTGAGACTGACGCATCGCTTTTCGAATCAGCGAGCACGTCCTTTATGAACGAAGCGTATGTAGAGAATTGTGAACCAAGATCCAGATAGTGAAGAAAAGCATCCTTCTCGTAACCGACGTTGACAAAGGCGGCATTAAGTCCGGGCATAAGTTTTTTTACTTTTGCCAGATATATGTCGCCGACCGCATACGCAATGTTGCGCGCCTCTTTCTGCAAGGAAACAAGGCGCGAATCCTCAAGAAGTGCTATTGACACCTCAGAGGGTTGTACGTCGACAATCAGTTCACTTTTCATAATTCGGATCTGTTTTGCATTGCCGCCAAGATCTGCATCGCTTGACCTCCGCGGCAAAGCATCGATTTAAAAGACCAAGAACAAACTGCCGATGGAATAGGATTATATCTCCCGTTTCCGACCGTGTTTGTTCTCGTCTTTTCCTGAGCGTTTTTAAGCCTTTGACGGGTGTCTCAATTACTTTTTCTTGTGACGGTTTTTGCGAAGGCGTTTTTTACGCTTGTGTGTTGCCATCTTGTGGCCTTTACGTTTTTTTCCGCTGGGCATGGTGATGTAGGTGATTGAAGTTATGTTTAATATTGTTATCTGTCCGTTGCATGATATCTGTCACAACGGATGGCAAGACACGTCCGAATATTATTCAGCGTTCTTGACCTCTTCCATGAACACCTTGGCGGGCTTGAAAGCGGGGATACGGTGTTCGGGGATGATGATAGTGGTATTCTTGGATATGTTACGTGCTGTCTTCTCGGAGCGGACTTTGATGATGAAGCTGCCGAATCCACGAAGATAGACGTTCTCTCCATGAGCAAGAGAGTCCTTAACGGTTTCCATGAACTTCTCGATTGTCTCGAGCACATTGGCTTTTTCAATGCCTGTCGACTTGGAAATCTCGTTGACGATGTCTGCTTTTGTCATTGTTCTGGCAAATTTTTATAATTGGTTAATATCTTCTATTTTGCGACCTCTGCTTGAGGCCGTGCGTTTTGCAGGTGCAAATATCGGAACTTTTTTTGAATTGGCAATGAATTTTAACGGAATTTTAAGATAAAATTCACTTCCTCACCACTTTAGAATCATAAGGCGTCGCAAGTCAGGTGTAACGAGCGTTTCTCCACGTAGTTCCATGTCAGATGCCGACGGATCCAACAGTACAGAACGCCAGCCGGCGTTTACAGCACCGAGTATATCCGTCGACGCGTTATCCCCGATCATAATGTGCCTGTCTCCGTCATTTTCACCAACACGATCCATCGCATATCTGAACAGTCTTACGTCAGGCTTATTCACGCCTATGTCGTCACTCAACACCATTGTGTCCACCATAGTATCAAGGCCACAATTACGGAGTTTCTTATTCTGCACATCAGTAAATCCGTTTGAAAGCACACCTATATTATAATGATGGCAACGGAGAAACTCGAGCAGATCTTTCGCACCATCCACAAGCACACGTTGATCCGCCAATAGGTCAAGATACATGGGATCAAGCCTACGGCTGTATGCCATAAGATCTTCCGAATCTCCATTCCAATACCCCATGAGCGGTGTCGCAAAGCGGTCAACCCTCAGAAACTCCTGTGTGATCTCTCCTCTGCTATATTTATCCCATAGCGAATGATTGTGTTTTTCATAGGCTTCAATCCAGTATTCTGATTTAGAATAAAATCTTGATAGATTCTCCCTCTCATATAGAATTTCGAGAGCCACACGCGAATTAGAGCGGAAATCAATAAGGGTATCGTCAAGATCAAACCATACCCACATCACACCATTGACAATATCAGAATATTCAGATTTCATTTATTCGCCACCATTTATATGATCTCGGCTTGGCAGGAGCATCCTCCCCTTCAATTTTCCTCAACCGCTTCACCACCCTCATGGTGACAGGAAGGATGAGTATTTCATAAAATGTTTTCAGAAATGTCTGTGTCACGATCAAAGACCCGATTTCTATCCATGACAGTATCCCGCCAAACGCAAGAGGGAAAAAGATCAGCGAGTCTACACCTTCGCCCCATAGGGATGACACTATGGCTCTGAGTGAGAAGCCTGTTCCCGGCTTTGAAGCAAACTTCATTCTGGACATGACGTAGGCATTAACCATCGACCCGCAAAGAAATGCGGCAAAACTTGCCGCGAAGATCCTCGGAACCGCACCGAATATCATTTCCATAGCCTCCTGCCCGTTCCACGATGAAGCACCGGGAAGCCAGATCCCGAGCTGCAAAAGCAATGATACTAACAGATTCATTCCAAAACCGAGCCATATCACAAGTCGAGCCTTGGCAAAACCATAAACTTCAACGATACAATCGTTTAGAATATAGGAGACAGGAAACACAATCACTCCGGCCGTTATGGTAAGCGGCCCGAGATCGACTGTTTTTATCTCCATCAGATTGCTCACTATGAGACACACGCAGAATGTCACCGCAAGGAGCATGAATGTAACTGATATACGTACTTCTTTCATTTTTCAGGATACAAAATTACTAATTTTAGTGACAATATCAGAACCACAGTCGCATTTCCATTCAAATAATTAGCTTCTAATAACAAAAATCCGTAACTTTGCACATAATTATCACAATTATCCCCTACTTATGCAGGAAAAAATAATCATTCTCGACTTTGGTTCGCAGACAACCCAACTCATAGGACGACGTATCCGCGAACTCGGCGAGTATTGCGAAATCGTTCCCTACAACAAGTTTCCATACGATGATCCCTCTGTCATCGGTGTCATTCTTTCAGGATCACCATTCTCCGTCTACGATGAGAAAGCATTCCGCACTGACCTATCCCGTTTGCGCGGCCATATTCCCGTTCTCGGTATCTGCTACGGAGCGCAGTTCATTGCCTATACATCCGGAGGTAGCGTGGAGCCGGCTCCATCCCGTGAATACGGGCGTGCTCTCCTATCGCGTATAGACTCACTCAATCCTTTGATGAAAGACATTCCTGTCGGATCTCAGGTATGGATGAGCCATGGTGACACGATCACATCCGTACCGGACGATTTCAATGTGATAGCATCGACCGACAAAGTTGCCATAGCTGCGTATCAGGTCGAAGGTGAAAAGACATGGGGTGTCCAATTCCATCCGGAAGTATACCACTCGGAATGTGGCACACAGATACTGCGCAATTTCGTGGTCAATATATGCGGTGGCTCTCTTGATTGGACAGCTGAATCGTTCATCGATTCAACTGTTAAAGCCCTACGGGAACAGGTTGGCAACGACAAAGTCGTTCTCGGCCTAAGTGGTGGTGTCGATTCCTCTGTCGCAGCCGTATTGCTCAACAAAGCCATCGGTAAAAACCTCACGTGTATCTTCGTTGACCATGGAATGCTCCGCAAAAATGAATTCCGGGATGTACTTCATGACTACGAATGTCTCGGACTTAACGTCATCGGTGTAGATGCCTCGGAAAAATTCTTTTCTGAACTGGCAGGCGTCACAGATCCTGAGCGCAAGCGCAAGATCATAGGCAAAGGATTTATCGACGTATTTGATGCAGAGGCTCACAAGATCAAAGATGTGAAATGGCTTGCCCAAGGCACTATTTACCCTGACTGTATCGAATCTTTATCGATCACCGGTACCACAATTAAAAGCCATCACAATGTGGGCGGTCTTCCGGAGAAAATGAACCTGAAACTCTGCGAGCCTCTTCGGCTTCTGTTCAAGGACGAAGTCCGTGCCGTTGGACGTCAACTTGGAATGCCGGAGCATCTGATAAAACGTCATCCGTTCCCCGGGCCGGGTCTTGCTGTACGTATTCTCGGCGACATCACCCCGGAAAAAGTGCGCATCCTCCAGGATGCTGATGACATATTCATACGTGGACTCCGGGACTGGGATCTTTACGACAAAGTATGGCAGGCCGGAGCCATCCTGTTACCGGTACAGAGTGTAGGCGTCATGGGCGATGAACGCACCTACGAAAGAGCTATCGCACTACGGGCTGTCACATCCACTGACGCCATGACCGCCGACTGGGCTCATCTCCCATACGACTTCATGGCTAAGGTCTCCAACGATATAATAAATAAAGTTCGTGGCGTCAACCGTGTATGCTACGATATATCATCCAAACCGCCGGCAACCATCGAGTGGGAGTAGGCCTTGTATCATAACGACAATCCACAGTGATCAGTCAATGGCTGTCCGCTGTGGATTGTCTTATATCAAAACGGCGGTGTATCAGACGGATCCGCAGTCGTTGCCATTATGTCAGCAGTACCTCCGGAAAGTGGCGACAGCGCATCCGGGAAATCTCCGGAATTAAGACGGCTCTCCCTCATACCGCTCGCCATTTCAACTTCACCATCCCAGTTCTCAAATCTTGCGTATCTGGATTTAAACCGCATTTTCACGTCATCCACACGACCCGAACGGTGTTTGGCCACGATAAACTCCGCAAGTCCACGTATGTCATTTCCTGCAGCATCCACCCCGGATCGCAAATAATATTCCGGTCGATGTATGAAACATACAATATCTGCATCCTGCTCTATGGCACCAGACTCGCGAAGGTCACTGAGCTGAGGACGCTTACCATCCTTACTGTCAGCTCCGCGTGACTCCACCGATCGGTTCAACTGCGACAGAGCCACGATCGGGATGTTCAACTCCTTTGCCAACTGTTTCAGAGACCGTGAGATCATCGACACTTCCTGCTCACGCGAACCGAACTTCATGCCGGATGCATTCATGAGCTGCAGATAGTCAATTATGATAAACTGAACATTATGTTCCCTGACAAGTCTTCGTGCCTTCGTCCGCAGTTCAAATATGGAAAGTGACGCTGTATCATCTATATACAAAGGCGCACTATACAGGTTCTTGACTCTTGACATGAGCTGATCCCATTCCATCTCTGACAACTGTCCGCTCTTGATCTTCTCACCTTCTATCTCACAAGTATTCTGGATAAGACGGTTGACAAGTTGAAGGTTAGACATCTCAAGTGAGAATATAGCCACCGGGATATTATATGTGACAGCCATATTTTTGGCCATGGAAAGGACAAACGCAGTCTTGCCCATAGCAGGTCGGGCGGCGATAATTATGAGATCGCTACGCTGCCAACCCGATGTAAGTTTGTCAAGCTCGTGGAATCCGGACTCGAGCCCCGAAAGACCTGATGCTCTGTTAGCCGAGATCTGGATCTGCTCTATGGCAGCGTTAATCACAGGATCAATCTGCGTCACATCCTTTTTGACATTTCTTTGGGAAATCTCAAAAAGTTTTCCTTCCGCTTCCTGCAACAGGTCATCGACATCGTAGCTCTCGTCAAATGCCTGGGCTTCGATCTGGGAAGCAAACTTTATAAGCTCTCTCGCAAGATATTTCTGTGCCACAATCCTGGCATGGAATTCCACATGAGCACCGGATGCTACTCTCGATGTCAGCTCCGAAATCCGCAAAGGTCCACCCGCACCCTCAAGATCTCCTTGCAGGCGCAACTTCTCGGTGACAGTGAGCATATCTATACTCTGCTGGGATGCCCCGAGACTCTGGATCGCGGCATATATCTTCTGGTTAGCCGGATCATAGAATGACTCAGGTTTCAGGATATCGCATACCGCCGTATAAGCATCCTTCTCAAGCATCAAAGCCCCGAGCACTGCCTCCTCAAGATCATTATCCCGAGGGGGTATGCGGCCGCCATGATCAAATTTGGATATATGTTCCGGTTTGCCGCCAAACCTATTGTTATTGTTACTATTGTATTCTTGTGGCATATTATGACTGGTTTTAAACTGCAAAGTTAGCACTTCTTATGCCAAGTATTACTTAACTTTTGTGAAATTAATGATACTTTGGCATGGTTTTTGAAATAAAGATAGTAAATTTGTACTCAATGACACCTACATATATTAACCGCGCGGATCTCGAGTCTTATATTGCTGCCGGTCGTATTACTGCCGCTTTCGATATGCTTGAGAATGTCGTGACAGCACAACCCCATCTCGGGAATTTCACGTCTGACCTCGAGCGTCTACGGCGTGATTATGCTCTGATGTCCGATTATGCGCTCCGGGGACTACCAGATCCCGGGAGGGCGGAAACATACAATGCTCTGATCGAAGGGATCAGACATCTGTCTGATCTTATGGAGCGACAGATCAAAACCATCGATTCCCCCACATTATATTATAATACTCTCCGATACGAACTGAACGAACCCAAGGGACAACCATCGCTTCTGCTCGACGAATACAAACGTATCACACACAAACTTTCACTTGCATCCCTTTCTGAAAATCCGGGTGAGGCATCACGTGAACTTACGCTTAAAGCCGAAGCTATTGAGAGTCATTTCTTCAACAGGATATGGACACTCGCGCCATTGTCGCGGGAGACAACCGACCTGCTTTCCGACATAGAAACAGACAAATCGCTGCCAAACCACTTCAAGGCTCTTGCTGTAAGTGCCGTGACCATGGGATTGATCGAGCTATACGATGAGAACAGGCTGCTTTTCCTCGCGGATACTTACAGTTCATCGGCCAACGAGGATATAGCAATCCGTGCACTCGTCGGACTACTGATTGGAATATGGCTTTATAGAGATCGACCTATGAGCCGCAGGCTGAAGCTCAGGATGGAATCACTTATTGACCATCCTTCATGGGATTCAGATGTAAAGATAGTGAATATGCAGTTCATCAGGTCACGCGACACTGAGCGCATCACAAAAAAATTTACCGAGGAAGTGATACCAGAGATGCTGAAACTCCGTCCTGAGATTGAGAAGCTCGGCAAGACGAATATCGACCCTGAAAATCTCGAAGAGAATCCCGAATGGGCCGAGATGCTTGAAAAATCAGGTATAGCCGATAAGCTCAAGGAGCTGCAGGAACTACAGGAAGACGGAGGAGATGTCATGATGGCTACTTTCAGCAGGTTGAAGACTTTCCCCTTCTTCAACGACATATCCAACTGGTTCCTACCGTTCCACAGCGGACATTCACTTTTGGAAGCCGAAACAGACACAGATGTAGCTGCACTATGTGACATGATCACAGGTATACCTATGTTCTGCGACAACGATAGATATTCCGTTATCCTGTCGCTTTCATCCCTCCCCTCTTCCCAGCGGTCAATGATGCTTGGACAACTCAGGATGCAAAGGGAACAGCTCGACCAACTACACTATTCCGAAAGCTGCCCGCGCAAAAGAGAAGAAATAGCCTCATCCTATGTCCGAGACCTTTACCGCTTCTTCAAACTTTTCCGTCGCAAGGGGGAATTCAATGATCCATTCTCATCCGGACTCAACCTTCCGTCTCTACCGATTTTATCCGGCATATTCGACGACACCGAGACTTTGGGACTTATTGCAGAATTCTACTTCAAACGGAGATATTACTCCGACGCATTCGACACATTTGAACGTCTGTCATTCATGACTCCGCCATCCGCAGGTCTATTCCAGAAGATGGGATATTGCCGGCAGGCTCTTGGCGATATGAACGGTGCCATACGCTACTACGAGCAAAGCGAATTGCTGAACGCCGACAGCCGATGGACAATCAAACGCCTCGCATCATGCAACCGCGCTCTCGATCGCTGGGAGGACGCACTCGGATATTATCGGCGGCTTGAAGCAATCAAACCTGACGAGGTATCGACTGCTCTGAATATCGGTCTTTCCCTTGTAAAACTCAAGCGATATGACGAGGCTCTTCAATACCTGTTCAAGGCTGAATTCCTCGGCAATAGCAGCGATAAAGCCATCCGCGCGATCACGTGGTGTACTCTTCTTGGAGGTGATTACGAGAGATGCACGAAATATACAGATCTTCTTCTCTCATCGTCCGCCCCCACAGCCGGAGACTATACGAACGCAGGACATCTTGCCCTTCTCACCGGACATCCGGCCGAGGCGGCGTCTCTATGGGCACAGGCCATTGCCGCCCGGGAATTTGACTTTGACAGATTCATGGCCGACATCGAGACCGACCGTACAACAATACGTGGCTACGACAGCATCGACCCCATCCTTATATGTATGACTGCCGATGCCGCCATCAACAAATCGAAATCACTCGGTCAACCGATCTGAAATCATTATCTCAAACAAATATCCAATGCGTAAAACCATTACAACGGCGATAGCCGCGATAAGCATTATGAGTCAAGCACAAAATCCCTTTTTCGAGGAGTTCAAGGACACTCCACACGGAACCACTCCTTTCGACCGAATCACCGTGGCCGACTACGAACCAGCCATTGACCGTGGCATAAGGCTTGGACTTGAAAGTGTCGACAAAATCGTGGCTAATCCTGAAGCTCCTACATTTGAAAACACCATAGTGGCGCTCGAACGATCCGGCAAAGATCTCGACAGAGTACTCAACGTATTCTATCCACTGCTCTCATCGTTAAGCGACGACGACATGATGGAACTTTCGATGAAAATCACCCCCAAACTATCCGACTACTCGACATCAATATCCCTCAACGAAGACCTATGGGAAAGGATCAAGTCCGTTCACGACAGTGGTGATACGCTCAAACTGACTCCCGAGGACAAGATGTTGCTCAAACGCACCTATGAATCCTTCACCCGCAACGGCGCACTTCTTGAAGGTACCGATCGCGACACGTATGCCAAACTCTCAAGCAGATTGAGCGAACTTACCACCCTGTTTGGTCAGAATGTGCTCAAGGAAGTCAACACTTACGAGATATGGCTCAAAGCCGACGATCTTTCCGGACTCCCCGAAAGCTCCGTCGAAGCTGCCGCCCTCGCCGCAAAAGAGAAAGGACGAGAAGGAGAATACCTCTTCACTCTTGACCAACCCGTATATATGGCATTCCTTAAATACAGCGACCGTCAGGATCTCCGCGAGAAGATGTACCGCCTGTACACCGGACGAAACACGAAGGGAGAGTACAACAATCTTCCCGTAATGAAAGAAATCGCCGAGACCCGTCTGAAACTTGCCAATCTACTGGGCTACAAGACCTATGCCGACTATTCTCTCGCCACCACCATGGCAGCCAATCCGGAAAATGTCTACCGTCTGCTCAACTCCCTTCGCGATGCCTACCGTCCCGCACAGGAAGCCGAATTCAAGGAACTCACTGAATTTGCATCCGGACTGGAAGGCCATCCCGTCAAGATCATGCCATGGGACTACAGTTATTACGCCAACAAACTGAAAAACGCCAAATATTCCTACGACGAGGAAGCTCTCCGTCCATATTTCGAGCTCAACAATGTGATCGGAGGAGTATTCGGTCTGGCCGAGAAACTCTATGGCCTTAAATTCGTCAAAAATCCTGACATTCCTGTCTATCATCCCGATGTCACGGCCTTCGATGTGATGGACAATGACGGCAGCTATCTCGGTGTCATTTACACTGATTTCTTCCCGAGGGCAAGCAAACGTCCGGGTGCATGGATGACCGAATTCAAGGGTCAGGAGACGACTGACGATGGCATCAACTCGCGTCCCCACGTCACCATCGTGATGAACTTCACCAAACCAACCGGCTCAAAGCCCTCCCTGCTTACCCCCTACGAGGTCGAGACCTTCCTCCACGAGTTCGGCCACGGTCTCCACGGTCTGCTTGCCAACACCAAATACGCCTCTCTCGCCGGCACCAACGTTCTCCGCGACTTTGTCGAGCTTCCGTCACAGTTCAATGAGAACTATCTCACGGAGAAAGAATTTCTTGATGGTTTCGCCCGCCACTATCAGACCGGAGAGCCCATCCCGGATGAACTGGTCGACAGAATCATCTCCACATCTCAGTTTGGCGCCGCCTACGCCTGTCTCCGGCAGTTGAATTTCGGACTTATCGATATGGCTTGGCACACCATAACCGCTCCCGTCGATGATCCCGCTGCCTTCGAGACTGCGGCCGGAGCGTCAGTGGCAATGTTCGACCCGATCGAAGGTTCGATGTCCTCACCCACATTCAGCCACATTTTCTCGGGTGGTTATGCCGCCGGATATTATAGCTATAAATGGGCTGAGGTACTTGATGCCGATGCTTTTGCCCACTTCAAGGAGCACGGCATTTTCGACCCTGCCACAGCCACATCATTCCGTGAGAACATCCTGTCCAAAGGAGGCACCGAGGATCCGGCTGTCTTGTACCGCCGTTTCCGTGGCCACGATGCTACTATTGACGCTCTTCTCAAACGCGACGGCATCAAGACCACTCCCACAATTCCATCAGATATAAACCACAGAGACTGATCTTCGTGACATATTAATATCAGAATATGCCGTTAAACATATTTTTTATGTTTGACGGCATACTTCTTTTGGGTAAATTTGCACTCACGAAAACGTGTGTATATGGAATTAGTCACCCTCCAGGATACTGAGTCATCCCGCCCGCTGCCGTTCTACCTCGCTATGGAAGAATGGCTCGCCCGCGAATATCCGGGTCGTGATTTTTTCTTCCTGTGGCAGGTTAGACCTACCGTCATAATAGGGAGACATCAGTTGCTCCGCAATGAGATCGATACCGGGTTCTGCAAGTCCAAAAATATCGACATCGTGAGGAGAAAGAGCGGTGGCGGAGCCGTGCTGGCCGACATGAACAACATAATGATGTCTTACATCACGACCTCCGACAGTGTCACCACAACATTTTCCGGCTACACATCCGCTGTGGTCCGCTCGCTGAAAGCTCTTGGTCTGGATGCGTCCGACAATTCCCGCAACGACATTCTTATAGGCGACCGGAAGGTATCCGGCAACTCATATTACCGCACCAAGGATCGTAGCATTGTTCACGGCACTATGCTCTACGACTACGATCCCGTCATGATGAGCGGTGCCTTGACTCCTCCGCCGGCAAAGCTCCGGAGCCACGGTGTCAGGTCGGTCAGAAGCCGTGTCACTACTATCCGGGAGCATCTTCCGCAACTTTCCATCGCCGGATTAAAGGAGCATCTCGCATCAACCATCCCGGATGGGCCGGTCATGTCGCTCACCGATGCTGACATCCGTGGGATAGAAGCTATTGAAGAGACATATCTCGATCCCGGCTGGCTGCTCGGCAAAGAACCGGAAGCCACACTCGAAAACACCGCCCGCATCGATGGTGTGGGCACTCTTACACTCCACATCTCCACCTCTTCCGGCATCATCAGGGACATTGCTCTTACAGGCGACTATCTATCCACGTCCGACGATGTGTCCTGTATCCTGTCATCTCTTCTGTCCGGGACTCCTCACGATCATGATGCCGTCAGGGAGGCTCTTTCCGCTACGGAAATCGCCGCGCTTGTTCCGGGTCTTGGAAATAAAGAACTTGTCAACTTAATTTGCTGATCAACATCAACAGTCAATCCATGGAAAATATCAAGAAAACCTGTCTTCACTCACGTCACGTGGATCTCGGCGCACAGATGAGTCCGTTCGGAGGATTCGATATGCCCATCCAGTACTCAGGCATCGTTGAGGAGCACCTCGCGGTCAGGAATTCCTGCGGTGTGTTCGACGTGTCCCACATGGGCGAGGTCAACATCTCCGGTTCCGATGCTGAAAAATACGTCAACCACATCTTTACCAACGATGTCCGCGACATTCCCGCCGGGAAGATCCTCTACGGCATGATGTGCAACCCGCAGGGTGGTGTCGTCGACGATCTGCTTGTCTATAAGCGCGGCGACAACAATTTCTTCCTCGTCATAAACGCAGCCAATATCGACAAGGACATGGACTGGATCAACAGTCAGGCTAAGGGCTACGATGTTGAGATCGACCCGTTGAGCGACTCTATCAGCCAGCTCGCCGTGCAGGGTCCTGACTCCGAGTCCGTGATGCAGCAGGTACTTGGCATCACCTGCAGCGATCTGCAGTTCTATACCTTCAAGGAAGAGGATCTCGATGGCAGCCATATCCTCGTGAGTCGCACCGGCTATACCGGCGAGGACGGCTTCGAGATATATGCCGACGATGATACTATCCGGAAGATGTGGGACACGCTCATCGGATCCGGACGCGCTCTCCCCTGCGGACTCGGATGCCGCGACACTCTCCGCTTTGAGGTCGGCCTGCCTCTCTACGGCGATGAGCTTTCCGATACCATCTCCCCCATCGAGGCCGGTCTCGGGATATTCGTCAAACTTGACAAGCCGGAGTTCATCGGCAAGGATGTTCTTGCGGCGCAGAAAGAGAACGGCGCGCCGCGAAAGCTCGTAGGCCTCGAACTTGCCGACAGAGCCATACCCCGTCATGGCTATGAGGTTGTCACCGACGACGGCACCGTGGTGGGCCACGTCACCACCGGCTATCGCGGCATATCCGTCGACAAGAGTATCGCTGCCGCCCTCATCGACGCTCAATACGCGGCAAAGGGAACCTCACTCAACGTGCGGATACGCCGCAAGACATTCCCCGCCACTGTCACTGCCAAAAAATTCTACAAAAAATCCTATAAAAAAATGATCTATTACAGCAAAACCCATGAATATGCCCGTGTCGAGGGCAATGTAGCCTATATAGGAATCTCCGACTACGCCCAGAAAGCGCTCGGAAACGTCGTCTACGTCGATATGCCCGAACAGGGCGACGATGTAACCGCCGGCGAGGAGTTCGGTGCAGTCGAGAGTGTCAAAGCCGCTTCCGACCTGTTCGCTCCGGTGAGCGGTGCAGTGATTGACATAAACGAGGCTCTCATCGACAATCCCCGCCTTATCAATGAGGATGCGATGGCCAACTGGATCATCGAAGTCGAGATGGACGATCCCGCCGAACTGGAGGATCTTATGGACGAGGAGGCCTACAAAGCGTTCTGCGCAGCCGAAAAACACTGATCGCCCATGCCCCACCGCTATTTTCCCCACACTCCCGATGATATCAGGGATATGCTCGGGAGATGTGGCGTGGAGACTCTCGACGATCTCTATGCCGATGTCCCGGACTCGCTGCGGCTGAAAAGGGACTACGACCTTCCGCCGCAGATGAGCGAGAACGAGGTGCGCGACTATTTCCGCGATCTCGCGGAGATGAACCGCCCGCTCACCTGCTTCGCCGGTGCCGGCTTCTACGACCACTACGCTCCGGCCGTCATACAGTCCGTAATCTCCCGTTCGGAGTTTCTCACAGCCTATACTCCCTATCAGCCTGAGGTTTCACAGGGCACGCTGCAATACATCTTTGAATACCAGACCATGATGTCATGTCTCACCGGTCTGCCCGTGTCCAATGCCTCGATGTATGACGGCTCGACAGCTCTTGCCGAGGCTATGATGATGTGTGTCGCGGCTTCGAGAAAGAAGGACTGCGTGCTTGTGAGTGCTACGCTCAACCCCATCTACCGCCGGGTGATCGACACCTACGCGCTCTACCACGGCATTCGTGTCGTCACCGTCCCGGAAGCCGGAGGTGTAACCGATCTCGATGCCCTGCGCTCGATGCTCGACGGAGCCAAGGACATTGCCGGTGTGATACTGCCCACACCTAATTATTATGGTATACTCGAGGACTACACCGGGGTGGCCGACATGGTGCATGACGCCAAAGCCCTGCTTGTCATGACCGCGCCCGCCTCCGCTCTCGGATATATCCGCACTCCCGGCGAGTGGGGAGCTGACATCGCTGCCGGTGAGGCTCAATCGCTCGGTATGCCAATGTCGTTCGGTGGTCCCGGACTTGGCTATATGTGTTGCACCAAGGCTCTGATCCGCAAGCTTCCGGGCAGAATCGTCGGTGCCACCACCGATCCGTCCGGAAAGCGGGTGTTCGTCCTTACGCTCCAGGCGCGCGAACAGCACATCCGCCGCGACAAAGCCACATCCAACATCTGTTCCAACCAGGGACTGATGGCTCTCTACGCAGCCGTCTATCTCTCGCTCATGGGTCCCGAAGGTCTCCGCGAGGTCAACACCCTGTCAGCCTCCGGCGCCCACTATCTCTGCGACCGGCTGGTCGAGACCGGTGCTTTTGAGCTTAAATATCCCGCCCGTCCGTTCCTCAACGAATTTGTGCTCCGCTACAAAGGCGACACCTCCCTCCGGGATTTCATGGAGGTATCCGCCGCGAGCGGTTGCCTCGCCGGTGTGATGATCGCCGACGATGAGCTTCTTGTATGCGTCACCGAAAACCGCACGAAGGAGGAGATTGATCGCTATGTATGGCGGGCCGAGACTTTCTCCAAAGCACAGACTCCGCTCTTCAACCATGAGGAGGAAAAACCATTCTAACCGAGAAAGCCATGAATAGAAAATATTACGGAAAAGTCATATTCGAGCTTTCCAGACCCGGTCGTACCGGCTATTATCTCAGTTCCAACGGATGCGCCGGGTATATGCCCGCCATTTCCGATGGTCTCCTGCGCCATGAGCCGCTGCGGCTCCCTGAGGTCGACGAACCTACCGTGGTCAGACACTACACCAATATGTCGGCCAACAATTTCGGTGTCGATTCCGGCTTCTACCCCCTCGGCTCATGTACCATGAAGTACAACCCCAAGATCAACGAGGAGATGGCATCCCTGCCCGGCTTCCGCGATCTTCATCCGATGCAGCCGGCCGACACCGTGCAGGGTGCGCTCAAAGCCTACGACGAGCTGCAGTCCATGCTCTGCGAGATCGGTGGGATGTCGAAGTTCACACTCAACCCCTACGCCGGGGCACATGGCGAGCTGACGGGACTCATGGTCATACGCGCCTACCACAACAGCCGCGGAGACCATGCGCGGACCAAGGTCATTGTCCCCGACTCCGCCCACGGCACTAATCCCGCCTCGGCCGCTGTGGCCGGACTTAAAGTCGTGGAAGTCAAGTCGCTGCCGGATGGCACGGTCGATGTCGAGGCTCTCCGCCCACTTCTCGACCACACCGTGGCGGCCGTGATGATGACCAATCCAAACACTACCGGTCTTTTCGAGTATTCCATACCTCAGATCGCCGGGATGGTCCATGAGGCCGGTGCGCTGATGTACTACGACGGTGCCAATCTCAACCCTCTCCTCGGCATAGCCCGTCCGGGCGACATGGGATTCGACGTGATGCACATAAATCTCCACAAGACCTTCTCCACGCCCCATGGCGGAGGCGGTCCCGGTGCTGGTCCTGTCGGTGTACGCGCCGGTCTTGAGAAGTTCCTCCCGGATCCGGTGGTCGTAAGGAAAAATCCTGCCGACGACGATTATTTTGCCCTCGACTATGAGGTGACAGACTCCCCCGATGCCCTCGGACGGATATCCTCATGGCTCGGCAACTTCGCCGTCGAGCTTCGCGCGCTCGCCTATATCCTTTCGCTCGGCAAGGATGGCCTGGCAATGGCCGGCTCGCTTGCCACTCTCAACGCCAACTACGTCAAGGAATCCCTGCGTGATATATATAAGGTGGCGATCGACCGTGTGTGCAAGCACGAGTTCGTCTTCGACGGTCTGGCCGACAAGTCAACCGGTGTCACCACTCTCGATGTGGCCAAACGGCTTCTCGACTACGGCTATCACGCTCCGACCATCTACTTTCCACTGCTCTTCCATGAGTCATTGATGATCGAGCCTACCGAGACCGAGAGCAAGGAGACCCTCGACGACTTCATCGACGTGATGCGCAGGATAGCCGCCGAAGCAACCACGACTCCTGATATAGTGAAAAACGCGCCAAACGACTGCCCTGTGGGTCGCCCCGACGACACGGCGGCCGCGCTCAATCCCGTCGTGACATTCTTTGAACTATGAACCGATCTGACATCCTCATCATAGGTGCAGGCCCTGGAGGCTACGAGACTGCGGTCAAGGCCGCGGCCCGTGGCCTCTCGGTGACGCTCATCGAGCGCGACAAGCCGGGAGGAACCTGTCTCAACCGTGGTTGCATCCCCACCAAGGCTCTCTGCCGCTCGGCTGAGGTGATGATCACCGCATCCCGTGCGGATGATTTCGGTATCTCCCTCCCCTCGTCCCCCGCCATCGACTTCCCGGCCGTGATGGCGAGAAAGGATGCCGTCGTGGCCGACTTGCGCGCCGGAGTTGAGACTCTTCTCGGCGGTGTCAACGTAGTCTATGGCGAAGCCCGCTTCATCTCCCCGTCCGAAGTCGAGGCCGAAAGTGAGACCTACACGGCTCCGCGCATCATCGTCGCCTCCGGCTCCACCCCTGCCCTCCTCCCCATTCCGGGTGCGGAGCTTGTCATCACAAGCGACGATCTGCTCTCCCTCTCCGCCCTCCCCGCCTCCATAGTGATCATCGGTGGTGGTGTCATCGGGATGGAATTTGCTTCCATCCTCAGTGCGTTCGGTGTGGAGGTGACGGTTATCGAATACTGCCGCGAGATCCTTCCCCCGTTTGATGCCGAAGTGGCCAAGCGTCTGCGCATGGCTCTCAAAAAGCGGGGCATCAACATCATCACCGGCGCGCGTGTCACAGCCATCTCCCCCGGCTTCACCGTCAGCTACGAGTGTAAAGGCAAGGAGAAATCCGCCTCGGCCGGAGCCGTGCTGATGGCCGTAGGGCGCCGCGCGGTCATTCCCGCCGGACTTGTCGAGGTCGGTGCATTGACCGATCGTGGATTCCTGAAGGTCGACGACGGCATGAGGTTGCAATGGTCAGCCGAAACCGGACTTCCTGACTCGGAAGTGTATGCCATCGGCGATGTCAACGGCCGCTGTATGCTTGCCCACGCGGCGACAGCCCAGGGCGACATCGTCCTCGGCGAGAGTTGCGACATGAATATCATTCCGTCAGCAGTCTTCACCATCCCGGAGTGTGCGATGGTCGGACTCACCGAAGAGCAGTGTATCGGACGCGGCTATAATATAAAGGTGGGAAGATCCACTTTCCGCGCCAACGGCAAGGCTATGGCCATGGGTGAGCCTGATGGTCTTGTCAAGACCATCACCGATACCACCGACGGCCGGCTGCTCGGTTGCCATATATGCGGACCCCATGCCGCAGATCTCATCGCCGAGGCCGCCGCTATCATGACCTCCGGACTGCCGGCATCCGCCATCAGCCGCACCATCCACGCCCATCCCACTCTCTCCGAGAGTCTGCAGGCTGCCATCGGCAATCATTAGCGGATATTTTTAGTTAAATTTTGTTATTAGCACAATAATACTGTTGCTTAGTCGAATTTTTTAGATTAAGTTTGCAGCAAGTTTGAGTAATTGTGCTGACCTTATTCATCACTACATTTCAAGCCATATCATTAACATCAATAACTTACCTTAATTCATTTCTATGAGAAAAATTTTTACTCTCATGGCTGCTGCAAGCGTCGCTTGCGCAGTTAACGCTCAGGAAGTGTGGACAGCGTCATCCTATGACCTCTCCAACGCTACTCTTGAGACCCTGACCAACAACATCTATTCCGGTGGTACTGCCGAGGCTCCCGACTATTCCATGCCCGGTGAGCTCAAGTCCTCACAGATCTTGGTTTCTACCGACAACATCACCCTCACAGGTGTTTCTACTCCCAATGCCGACAAGACCATCGAGACCGGTGCCGCTGCATGGGATATGAAAGGTGGTGCTGAATCCAACGTTGCTCTCAACACTGATCTTTGCGATCCCAAATTCGACAGCTATCTGATGGGTCAGGGAAATCCTGAAGAAATTAGCTGGTACTACTATGAGGAGACCGACAACGGAACAGCATTCCGAGTTGCTGGTGTATATTGGGAGCCTGGCAAGGATATGCCGGCCAAGGGTCTTTACTGGAAGTTCGATACCAAGGCCGCAGGTACTCTCAAAGTAGGTATCTATTGCAACAAGGTGACAACTCCTACCTACGTGGTTGATGCCGACACCAAGCAGCCCCTTCCCTACGGTGATATCGAAGTCGCTATCTACTACCAGAACAACACTTTCGTTTACGAAGGATCTGTTGATGACGGCGATGCCAAGTATATCAACGAAGGCACCATGCCTGAGAACTACGTGGTTCAGCAGGTTAACGGTTGCACCCAGAACCGTCCCGCTCTTGGCTACCTCACATTCGCTGTTGAGGCTAACAAGACCTACTATCTCTTCAACCCCAAGAGCCAGGTTGGTCTCTATGGCTACGAGTTCACCCCCGGCACAAGCGGCGACACCCCCTCCGAGCCGACCGAAAGTGGTCTCACATATCTCCCCGTGGTTGCTAACACTGAAACAGTTGGAGAAGGCGACGAAGCAACAACTTCAGTCCTGAACTTCGAGGCCGGTGCTGTTATCTACGATAACGACGCTCTCAAAGGCACACTCCTCTATGCTTCTAAAGCAGGTGCTAGCAATTACACATACTATTTCGATGCAGATGGAAACGAAGCTACACCGGTGTTCAACTACTGGTTCCAGCTTCGTGTAGATGCTGATCCGACTGGTGGTGATTTAACTTCTGCCACTGAGAAATCTGACTGCAGTCCTCTTCTTCTTGAGATAAAGGAAAACCTCGCTTCCCTCTATGCTTTTGTCCGCACAGGAACAACCAAATCCATACTTCTCTTCGACTCAAGCTGCGCACAGGTTGAATCTACCGTAGTTGCCGTTACTGATCCGGGTTCTTCGGATAACTCTTTCTTCACAGTATGCTGGAACAATGTAGCCCCCGGTACATATCTTATCTCAGAGAGAGGTGGTACAGGTCGTTTCTCCGGCCTTGCATACGAGACAGGTACATCTGCCCTCGAAACCATCGCTGTTGACGAAAACGCCCCCGTTGAATACTACAACCTCCAGGGTGTACGCGTCGCCAACCCCGACCACGGTCTCTACATCAAACGTCAGGGCAACAAGGTGACAAAAGTCATCCTCTAACCCACATCACATCACGGCGGCATAGTCCGACATAACCGGCACATCCGCCGTCCCCCCAACCCCCACGCCCCATCAGAGCGTGGGGGTTTTTCATACCCCACACCATCCCGCATGATTATCACCATGGCACCCCACGGTTATCACCATGACACCCCACGGTTATCACCGTGGCACCCGCATGGTTATCACCATGGGCTACAATTCTCGTTGCCGCCAATGGCGGCAAATTCTCGCGGCCGCGATGCGGCGCGACGATTGTGGGGGCCGTGTACACCCACGGTTTTCACCATGACACCCCACGGTTTTCACCATGGGCTACTATTCCCGTTGCCGCCAAAGGCGGCAAATTCTCGCGGCCGCAATGCGGCGCGGGGGATGGTGGGGACGTGACACATCCACGGTTGACACCGTGGTCTACAATTCCCGTTGCCGCCAAAGGCGGCACACCGCGTCAGCGCAAGACCGCCTTGGCGGTCGCAAGAATTGTAGCCCACGGCAAATGCCGCGTCAGCAAATGCCGCCGTGGGATACGCGAATACCCCCGCATCCCCCGCGCCGCATAGCGGCCGCGAGAATTGTAGCCCATGGTGATAACCATGTGGGTGCCACGGTATCAACCGTATGGGTACCCCCGTGTCAACCGTATGGATACCCCGGTATCTACCACACGGGCTACACCGGATCCTTGATCATATACCGTTCATCATAATCAATCCCGAAACGATCCATAATATTACGCATCTCCTCCTCGAGGCTCCTCGATTTATGATGCTCATGCTGTCTTTTTATATAATTTATCACATTATCGACATGGGATCGCGAATAGGAAAAACATCCATACCCTCTCTGCCATTCAAACCTGAACGGGATTATATTCAGGTCATTTATGAATCTTGACGTGGACGTTTTCAAATTTCTGACCGTATCGGGGATGGAAATATTCACATTGTAGCCTATCAATATATGGACATGATTCTCAATACCACCGATCGCCATAGGATAATGACCTTGTTCACGCAACACGCCACCCATATAGGCGTGTATCCTGTTGAGTTGGAGACAAGGAATCAAGGAATTGCTGTTTTTAACGGCAAATACTATATGTAGATAAATTTGTGTATATGTGTTGGCCATTTTGTTTATTTTTTCGCGGCCGCGATGCGGCGCACGTGGGTTGGTCATATCCGAACGGTTGTCACCGGGGTATCCGCATGGGCTACAATTCTCGCGGCCGCGATGCGGCGCGACGATTGTGGGGGCCGTGTACACCCACGGTTTTCACCGTGGTCTACAATTCCTATTGCCGCCAATGGCGGCAAATTCTCGCGGCCGCGATGCGGCGCGACGATTGTGGGGGCCGTGTACACCCACGGTTGACACCGTGGTCTACAATTCCTGTTGCCGCCAATGGCGGCAAATTCTCGCGGCCGCGATGCGGCGCGGCATATTGGGTGGACGTACATCCCCACGGCGGCACCCGCTGACGCGGCATTTGCGTGGGCTACAATTCTTGCGACCGCCAAGGCGGTCTTGCGCTAACGCGGGGGAATGCCGCCTTTGGCGGCAACTGGATTTGTAGACCACGGTGTCAACCGTGGGTGTGCCACGACCCGCATCCCCCGCGCCGCATCGCGGCCGCGAGAATTGTAGCCTACGGTGATAACCGTATGGGTGCCATGGTGATAACCATGCGGGTGCCGCCGTGGGATGCGCGAACACCCCCGCATCCCCCGCGCCGCATCGCGGCTGCAACTGATGTCAATCCAACTTATGTATCACCAGCCCCGAGCGGAGTTTGGGCTCGAACCAAGTGGTCTTGGGAGGCATGATATTGCCTGAATCCGCAATATCCATGAGCTGCTTCATCGACACCGGATAGAGCGCCAACGCTACTGCCATCTCGCCGGAATCAACCCGACGTTTCAACTCACCAAGCCCACGTATACCTCCCACGAAATCAATGCGATTGTCGGAACGCAAATCGTGGATTCCGAGAAGATCGCGCAGGATCAGATCGCTCGATATGGTGACATCGAGCACCCCGATCGGGTCATTGTCGTCATACGTCCCCGGCTTGGCCGTAAGCGAGTACCATTTCCCGCCGAGATATAGCGAGAAATTATGCAACGCCACCGGACGATACTCCTCCTCACCTTTCTCCTCCACAATGAAATGCTCCGAAAGTTTGTCGATGAACTCTTCGGGTGTGAGACCGTTGATGTCGCGCACCACACGGTTGTAGTCTATTATATTAAGGTGGGAAGCCGGGAAACATACGGCGAGGAAGAAATTATACTCCTCATCACCGCGATGGGCAGGATTGTTCTGAGCCTTCTCATGACCTACGAGTGCTGCGGCTGCCGAGCGGTGATGGCCATCGGCAATATAGAGATACGGGATCTTCTCAAACTCCCGGGTGACGGTATCGATCATCTCCGGCGAGTCGATCACCCAGAAGTGATGGCCGAAACCATCGGGAGCCGTGAAATCATATTCCGGCTCACCCTTAGTGACTTCATCGATCACGTGCTGGAGCGCGGGATTGTCAGGGAACGCGAAAAACACCGGCTCGATATTGGCGTTGTTGACCCGGACGTGCTTCATGCGGTCCTCCTCCTTGTCGCGGCGCGTCAGCTCGTGCTTCTTGATGCGACCCTCCATGTAGTCGGCCACGTTGGCAGCCACCACTATGCCATACTGGGTACGGCCATTCATGGTCTGGGCATAGATGTAGTAATGCTCCTTGTCGTCCTGGACAAGCCATCCGTTGGCCTGGAAGGCGTTGAAATTCTCCACGGCCTTATCGTAGACCTTGGGGTCGTGCTCATCCGTGCCGGGAGCGAAATCGATCTCCGGCTTTATAATATGATAGAGCGACTTGGGATTGCCCTGTGATTCTGCACGTGCCTCCTCTGAATTGAGCACATCGTAGGGACGCGATGCCACACTCGTCACCAACTCGCGCGGGGGGCGGACACCCCTGAAAGGTTTAACTTTGGCCATAGATATAAGGTATTAGGATTTAAGGTAAGTAATGTGTCTATTTCTTTCGTTCGATCGTCTGCTTGCGATCCGGTCCGATGGACACGATAGTGATCGGGGTCTGAAGTTCCTTCTCAAGGAAATCGATATAAGCCTTGAACTCAGCCGGGAACTCCTCCTCGCTCTGCATCCGCGTCATGTCGGTCTTCCATCCGGGCAGTGTGACGTAGACAGGTTCGATCCCCTCATCGATAGAGTACGGGAACTGCCGTGTTTCCTCGCCATTGACCTTGTAGGCGACGCAAGCCTTGATCTCGTCGAACCCGTCGAGCACATCACTCTTCATCATTATGAGCTGGGTGACACCGTTGAGCATTATGGCATATCGCAATGCCACGAGATCGATCCATCCGCAGCGACGCTCGCGACCCGTCACTGCACCGTACTCATGACCGAGATCGCGTATACGCTTGCCGGTCTCGTCGAACAGCTCCGTGGGGAACGGACCGCTACCCACACGCGTGCAGTAAGCCTTGAAAATACCGAACACCTCGCCGATCCTGTTGGGAGCGACACCGAGACCGGAGCAGGCCCCGGCACAGATGGTGTTGGAAGATGTCACGAACGGATAGCTACCGAAGTCGACATCGAGCAACGTACCCTGCGCACCCTCGCATAACACACTCTTGCCCTCCGAGAGCAGGCCGTTGATCAGAAATTCCGAATCCACGATCCCGAATCCCTTTATATACTCGAGCGCATCCATCCAGGTCTTCTCCAATCCGGCGAGAACCTCGGGATCAGGAGTCGCGCCAAGAGCGGCAAGGCGGGTGAGATGAGCGGCGCGCAGCGCGGCATATTTCCTGTCGAAATCATGATGGATGTCGCCGAGACGCAGACCGTTGCGCGACACCTTGTCCGTATATGTCGGGCCGATTCCTTTGCCTGTGGTTCCGATCTTAGAGCCACCCTTCGCAGCCTCGTTGGCAGCGTCGAGCAGACGATGTGTCGGAGCTATCAGATGTGCTTTTTTGGATATGCGGAGTATGGAACGAAGATCTATGCCGCTCTTCTCAAGCTCTTCAGCCTCCTGGCGGAAGAGCACGGGATCGAGCACCACACCGTTGCCTATCACATTGATCTGACCATGCTGGAAGATGCCCGACGGGATGGAACGGAGCACATATTTCTTACCTTCGAATTCGAGAGTGTGACCGGCGTTGGGACCTCCTTGGAAGCGGGCCACAACATCGTAGCGTGGAGTCAGCACATCCACCACTTTGCCTTTTCCTTCATCGCCCCACTGGAGCCCGAGAAGCACGTCTACCTTCATTTTCTATCGTATCTTATAATGTGTTGAAACTGGTTTATCTTTTACTATTGTTTTTTCCTTGTCCGTCCGGGATTTCTGCGGCAACGCGAACAGATACCGTTGACGTACAGTTCATAAAACGACGGAGTGAACGAAGTGAATCTTCTGAGCGAGAGCTGTCGCGACAGTTCGGCATCCTTCAGCTCCCTCACCTTTCCGCAGCGCGAGCAGACAAGCCTGAGTTTTAGATTGCCCGCCGCAGGATCAGCCATCTCCCAAAGATCGGCTGTCCCGTCGAGCCGCACTTTCCGCGACAGCCCGGCATCGGCAAACAGAGCCATGGCATTGTAGACCGTAGCCCTGCTCACATGAAAACCTCCCGTCACCACCTTCCGCTCAAGCTCTTCAAGGCCAAACGGCGGCTTCATGTCGAGAGCCGCGTCAAGAATCTCATATCTCTCGCGGGTGCGCCGCCTGCGATGGAGGACAAGGTAGTCGTCCAGCGTACTGAACGCACGTTGCTTACGCTTCTCTTCGTTCATCACACTACAAAATTACTACCAAAAGCCGTATTTTCCAAACATTCCGGCGATTTTACATGGAAATTTGTACGGCAGTTCTCACTGATCCATCCGGATGACACCGCGGGACGTGAGAATACGGAACACGAGGTCCTTCAGCAGCGCATATTCACCCTGACGGGAGCCTATCCCCTTGCTGCGAGTGTCAAACTCCCGGATGGCCGAGATTATCTCGATGGTCTGGCGCACATTGTAGGATCTCGCCGATGTCTCATAGCTTCTCAAAGCCCACGGCGACTTCAATCCGAGCGCATCCATATATCCAGAGGCGGACTTGTCGCGCGTATAGTGATATATAAGCAAATTGGAAAAATGGTTGAAAAGGGTGGACGTGGTGATGACCGTCGGGTTTGACTTGGGATTGGCAGCGAAATATGCCACTATCGTAAAAGCCTTGGCGGCATTGCGGGTACAGATGGCATCAAGAAGCTCGAAATTGTTATAGTCCTTGGATATACCGACATTTCTCTCCACAGCCTCGGGGGTGATCATGGCTCCCTTCCCGAGGATGAAGGCGAGCTTGTCGATCTCGTTGTACAGACGCGCCATATCCGAGCCAATGAAATCGCGCAGCATAGTGAGAGCCTTGGGATCAACCGACAGGCCCTTCTCCTTCACAAGATCAGCTATGGCCGGAAGGATATTGCGCTCCGGAATCTTCTTGGACTCGAATATCACACCGTTCTTCCTGACGGCATCGATCAGTTCCTTACCCTTGGCCTTGGCTCCACGGCAGGCTATGACAAGTATGGTGGTCGGTGTCGGGTGAAGCGCGTAGTGATGAATCTTGTTGAGCTGGTCAGCCCGCATGGACTGCGCCTCCTTCAATATCACTACCTGGCGCTCGGCCATCATTGGAAAACGGCGGCATACATCCATCACAGCATCGGCTCCCGACTCCGGGCCATACAGGGTGTACATATTGAAATCGCGCTCCTCTTCGGGAAGCAATGACTCGAATCTCTTGACAAGTTCGTCGATGAAATAACCCTCCTCTCCGTGCAGCAGATAGACAGGAGCAAACTGGCCTGCCTCGATACTGCGCAGAAGTTGCGGATATGTCAGTGCGGTTGACGCGGATGTTGATGATGCCATTGCTGATGCGTTTATGGCGTAAAGTTAGGAAAAATAACTGTAAGTCGAAAGATTTTCACTAATTTTGCAGTATATGCCGCTCAACCTTCCAGAAACCGACCTGCGTATGCGCGATTCCGGAGGATCAAGGGAAATATTCGACCCCTTGCGCCGGAAATGGGTGCGTCTTACCCCCGAGGAATGGGTGAGACAGCACTTCACCGCTTATCTGAACACGGCCAAGGGTGTGCCCATGTCAAGGATGGTCAACGAGATAGCCATAACACTCAACGGGACGACCAAACGGTGTGACACGGTGATATATGCCCGCGATCTGACTCCGCTCGCCATCGTGGAATACAAAGCCCCCGCCATAGCTATAACACGCACCGTGTTCGAGCAGATAGCCCGCTACAATCTCGTGCTCGGCACCCGATTTCTCATTATCAGCAACGGAATATCCCACTATTGCATCCGTTCAGGCAAGCTTCTCACCGACATTCCGGACTATGAGGAGATGTGTCAGTGAAGCAGTTCGAGCAGAGACTTTATGACTCTCACTCCCGGCGGCAGAGCACCGATATCCTGCGGGTGGATATTGCGTCCACGGGACAAAAGCACCACCGGCTCCCATCCGAGCGACAGGGGGTCAGCCACATCCTTGACAGGATTATCCCCCACATATATATATTGCTCGCCGGGACATAGCTGCATTATTCTGCGGAAAGCTGTCCCTCCGGTTTTTTCTTCCCCGACCTCTCCGGATATGAAAATCATGTCGCCGGCAATAAATCTGTCAAGACCAAGAGCCGCGATCTTGTTCCGCTGGGTTGAAGCACGTCCGTCGGTGACAAGCGCAAGCCTGTGTCCGGAATTTTTAAGCATAGTGAGAGTATAAAGCGACTCCCATGGCAACCGTATGTCCGGGATATGTGTGCGATAAATATCAAGCAGATCCTCTACCGGCAGTCCCGTGGCATCGAAAGCCTCCCGTGGGGAGGGAGCATCCATCATAAGCTCCGCGATCCGCCTGTCGCCATAGCTGCGCGCTATCGCCCGGTAGGCCGACTCCACATAGTCCATCTCCGGCACCAGAGTGTCGTCAAGATCAAAAGCTATGACCATACTCAGAATTCATAGTCCACACAGGCTCTGGCCTCCTTATGTCCGGCGAGTAGTCCGGCAGCTGCAATATGAGCCGGATGTTTGGCATAGAGCTCGACTGATGCCATGTCAGGGACCACGGCTGAGAGGACTACATCCCATGTCTCCGCCGGATTCTCATTGATCCCGACCTCCATGGAGACAAGACAATCTATCTCGTCCGGCAACCTCAGCAAAGCCTCCTTGAATTCCCTTGCCACCTCCGATCGCTCCTCGGCCGTGCCGCAAAGCTTGAACATAACTATATGCTTAACCATGAATAGTGCGATTTTATCTGTTTAGCGATACAAAAGTACATAAAAAACTTCGGATTTTTTTGTATTTTTGCGCCTATGATTAAGTCTTACCAGAATTTCGATCTATCCGGCCACAACACTTTCGCCATGAAAGTGAAGTGCGGGTGCTTCATGGAATACGACGCACCGTCCGACATACCATTCATACTCTCATCCATCCGGAAGGACATAGACATCATGCACATCGGAGGCGGGAGCAATCTGCTCTTCACCACCGACTATCCCGGAGTTGTGCTCCACAGTGCCATAAAGGGAATAAAAGAAGTCGGTAGAGAAGGCTCGGATATACTGGTCGAGGCCGGAGCCGGAGTCATTATGGACGATCTCATCTCCGCCGTATGCGACCGCGGATTGTGGGGACTTGAAAATCTATCCGGAATCCCCGGTGAAGTCGGAGCCTCAGCCGTGCAGAATGTAGGAGCATACGGAATGGAGGCTGCCGATGCGATCGTCATTGTCAAAGCATACGACTGCATCACGGAAGAGTTCGTGGAGATAAAGGCATCGGATTGCAGATATGGCTATCGCGACTCGATATTCAAGAAACCAGGCTGCAAGGGAAGATACATCATCCATTCGGTAGTGTTCAGATTGTCGGAATCTCCACGTCCAGTGATTTCATATCCGGCTTTGCGCGACAGATTCACCACCCCTCCGGCTACACCCGGAGAAGTGCGGGAGGCCGTGATCGATATACGTGATTCAAAGCTCCCGGATCCGGCCAAGGTGCCGAGCGCCGGAAGTTTTTTCAAAAATCCGGTGATCGATGCGGCTCAGTTTGAAAACGTGAAGAAAGCGGCCGATAAAAAAGAGGTGCCCCACTATGAAGTTGATGGTGGTATTAAAATCCCCGCCGCGTGGCTCATAGACCAATGTGGATGGAAAGGCTACCGCGACGGCAATGTCGGGGTATGGCATCTTCAGCCTCTTGTGATCATCAATCCCGACCGCAAGGCAAGTCCGGCGGAAGTAATCGGACTTGAGAAGAAGATAATCAGCTCTGTCAGAGAAAAATTCGGAGTGACACTCACTCCCGAGGTCGAACACATTTAGCCTTCCGTGCGTTAACATATTATAATTACACTTATTCACCACTCCACCAACATAAAATCATGAGCACCTATATCATCGAAGGAGGACATCGCCTCCACGGAAGCATCTCACCCCAGGGAGCTAAAAACGAAGCTCTGCAAGTGATCAGCGCGACTCTCCTGACCTCCGAACCGGTGACAATCCACAATGTCCCCAATATCCTTGATGTGATGAATCTCATAGACCTGCTGAAAGCGATGAGAGTGAAGGTCGAAAAGGTGGGCGAATCAAGCTGGCGGTTCCAGGCCGATGACCTTGACGAGGACTATATATCCAGTGCTGATTTTGTGGCTCGATGCGCATCGTTGCGCGGCTCCGTTCTTGTGGTGGGTCCTCTGCTCGCCCGTCTCGGACAAGCATATTTCGCCAAACCCGGAGGCGACAAGATCGGACGAAGGAAAGTGGATACGCACATCACCGGCCTGTCTAAACTCGGGGCCATGATAGCCTACAATGAAGAACGTCAAGCCTACTACCTCGTGACCGTCAACGGCCTGAAAGGGTGTTATATGCTTCTCGATGAAGCATCCGTGACCGGAACAGCCAACATCATAATGGCGGCCTCGCTGGCGGAAGGCACCACCACTATATATAATGCCGCCTGCGAGCCATACATACAGCAACTATGCAATATGCTCGCCGGTATGGGAGTGGGAATCGAAGGCATAGGATCCAACCTCCTCCGCATAACCGGCGTGGAGAAGCTGTCGGGAGCCGAACATACCATCTTGCCCGACATGATCGAGGTGGGCAGTTTCATAGGAATGGCCGCCCTGACCAGGAGCACACTAACCATAAAGGATGTATCATACGACAATCTCGGTATCATACCCGACTCTTTCCGCCGTCTCGGTATAACCATTGAGCGCAGAGGCGATGACATATATATCCCTGCTCAGGATGTATATGAAATTGAGACCAACCTTGACGGATCGATCCCGACCATAGCCGATGCGCCATGGCCCGGTCTGACTCCCGATCTTTTGTCAGTAATGCTCGTAACAGCCACACAATGTCGTGGAAGTGTACTGATACATCAGAAAATGTTTGAAAGCCGCCTTTTCTTCGTGGATCGTCTCATCGACATGGGCGCACAGATAATGCTATGCGATCCACACAGAGCTGTGGTGATAGGTATGGATCACAAGATGCCCCTCCGGGCTAATAAAATGCACTCGCCCGACATCCGCGCAGGTATCGCCATGCTTATCGCGGCAATGAGCGCCAAGGGAGTGTCGACCATCGACAATATCGATCAGATAGATCGCGGATATGAAGCTATCGATACCCGTCTGAACTCCATCGGAGCCTGCATCTACCGCAGGGACTGATAGCCCGGAGCGAAACCACACCCATTCATTATCACATCTCTACCAAATATACTCACTATTTGTCAGCAATGAAAGATAAAACGCAGACGCTCACTACATTCAGACTCATACGCCAGCTTATTTCCGATGTGCGGGAAGTGGCTGAGTGTGGAGATGCCAACCGTCTGCTCGACATATACAGAAAAGCAAAGAAAGACGGGAAACTACCACCTCCTGTACATGGTATAAATCCATCCTATCGGGCTCTACATACAGCCATAACACTGTGTGAGATGGTTTCGCCCGACCGAAACATGGTTGTAGCGACTCTATTGTACGAGTTGTGTGCCAACGGTGCTCTCTCTGTTGATGAAGCGAAAGAATCATGGAACGAGGATGTCGCCAAGCTCCTCACAGGTCTGCTGAAAGTCGCATCTCTCTACGGGAAACAATCGGCCGTCAAAACCGATAATTTCCGTCATCTCCTCATGGCATTTGCCGAGGATATCCGTGTCATAATAATCATGATCGTGGATCGTCTGTGTCTGATGCGGCTCATCAACCATCATCCTGACGAAAAATTCGTGGCCGATACAGCTTTTGAGGCAAGCTACCTTTACGCTCCCCTCGCCCACCGTCTCGGTCTGTACAAAATCAAAGGAGACCTTGAGGATCTATCATTAAAATACACATCAAGGGACACATATACAAAGATTGCCCGCGAGCTTAATGAGACCAAAGTGGCCCGCGATGCTTACATCGCCGATTTCATAGCCCCTGTACGCGAGAAACTCGACAAAACAGGGCTGAAATATGAGATAAAAGGGCGCACCAAGTCCATCTTCTCCATCTGGAATAAGCTCCGGAAGCAGCAGGTGGAGATGTCCGGAATATACGACCTTTTCGCTATACGCATCATCCTCGACGTACCTCTTGAGGACGAGAAAGCCGAATGTTGGAAAGTGTTTTCAATTGTCACGGATATGTACACCCCGAATCCCAAACGGCTCAAGGATTGGCTGTCTATTCCCAAGAGCAATGGCTACGAGAGCCTGCACACAACCGTGATGGGTCCGGCCAACAAATGGGTGGAGGTACAGATCCGCACACGACGCATGGATCTTGTGGCAGAGAAAGGCCTCGCTGCCCACTGGCGCTACAAAGGAATCAAGAGCGAAGGGGATCTCGACACATGGATGAACAATGTGCGAGACATTCTCGAGACTGCTGACGGCCCGATGGAGCTGATGAAAAACTTCAAGATGGATCTCTACGACAAGGAAGTTTTCGTCTTTACGCCAAGGGGAGATCTCCATCGTCTGCCACTCGGAGCCACAGTGCTTGACTTCGCGTTCGCGATTCATTCCAAGATCGGATGCTCATGTGTCGGGGCAAAAGTAAACGGCCGCAACCGTAAACTTACCTACAAGCTCCACTCAGGTGATACGGCCGAGATAATTACAGCTCCCGGCCAGACCCCAAAACAGGACTGGCTGAACTTCGTGGTGACATCCAAAGCCCGCAACAAGATCCGTCAGACTCTTAACGAACGCGCCAACCGATCTTCCGAATTCGGCCGTGAGTTACTGCAACGTAGATGCAAAAACCGCAAGATTGATCTTGAGGAAGGGATGCTCATGCGTACCATAAAGAAACTCGGCTACCGGACTGTCACAGACTTCTACAAGGCCATAGCCGACGAACTGATTGATGTTAACGATGTCCTTGCCACATACGAACTGATCGAAAGCGGAGACCGGAAAGCAGATGAACATCGGTCTGCCGAGGAGTTCGAGCTGCTCAACCAGACAGACAAGCTCACCGACAGCAATGAGGACATACTCGTCATCGGCGATAACATCAAAGGTCTGAACTACCGTCTTTCAAAATGCTGCAACCCAATCTTTGGCGACGATGTATTCGGATTCGTTTCCGCAGAGGGTGTAGTCAAGATCCACCGTAACGACTGTCCCAATGCATCCCATATCCGTGACCGATATCCTTACAGGGTGATCCGTACACGATGGTCAGGCAAGGCCGGGAGCCAGTTTGCTGCCACAATCAGAATCGTGGGACAGGACGATATAGGAATCGTGACAAATATAACCTCTATCATCAATAAAGAAAAGGACGTGGCGTTGAGAAACATCTCCATAGAGAGCCATGACGGAATCTTCTCTGGATTCCTCGTGCTCGTGGTCAACGACACATCCGCACTATCCGAAATTATAAAGAAAATCAAAACCGTAAAAGGAGTAAAAGATGTTCAGCGCAGCAATTAGAAACCTCGTGATACCGGTCGCAAGCATATTATTCATCGCATCATGTTCCGATAACAGCGACAAAGCAAAGGCAGAAGCACTTCTCACTGAAGCGTCGGAAGCCATATCAAGCGGCGACTTTGCCAAGGCAATCACTTTGACAGACTCTATCAAAACCGCATATCCCAAGGAGATAGATGCCCGCCGTGAAGCTCTGCACCTTAAAGCGAAAGCCACCGAAGGGCTATCCCTCCGCCAACTTGAAAGCGCTGACTCCACTCTGGCTATGCTCGGAGCAAAAGGAGATTCTCTTACAAGGCTTGTGAAATTCGTACAAAACCCGATCGAAGGTTATTATGTCGGAGCATCGGTGGATCCGGGAGCGTTCCACGGCACAACCGGAATCCAGGGACGGGTATCACCGGGAGGAGACTTCTACATTATTTCTTCCATACCGGTATCCAAGGGCGTAAAGAGCACGTCAGTCTCAGTAAGCTATGGTGGAGAGACAGCATCCACAGCTACTGTCGGATACGATGGAGAACGTAACGACCGGTCGCTCGGAGCGGAAATAATCACATTCATGGGAGCGGAATGTGACGATCTCGGGAAATTCATATATGAGAATCGCGACAAACCGCTTACACTCACATTCAATGGTGCCCGCTCTTTCTCTGCGACCCTTTCCGCCGATCAGATCTCCGAAATCGCAACTCTCTATGAATATGCCTCGACCATACGCGATGCCAAGCTCGCTGCCATTGAAAAAGAACGTCTTTCAAGGACTCTTGACATAGCCAGATCTCAGGCCGCCCGCACATTTGTCGAAAAAGACAGCGTTAAATGAACACTAAAAAGGACACATCACATACTGACAAACCGAGTCTCTACGACAGACTCTACTCACGTGCGACCCGCTTCTGGGAATACTGCACTGACGGAGTATGGACCGACCACCGCAACACCCTGTATGTACGCGCGGTCAAGACCATCAATCTCACCGTGCGTACATTCATGAGCGGAGATCTTCAGGTTAAAGCCTATGCCCTCACGTACCAGACCCTCCTTGCAGTAGTTCCGGCTCTCGCCCTGCTCTTTGCAATTGGCCGTGGGTTTGGGTTCCAGAACACCCTTGAGAAACAGCTTCTCGCATATCTCCCATCCCAGCAGAGGGCTCTTGAGATGGCTTTCTCGTTCGTGGACTCATGTCTTGCCCAGGCATCCGAAGGTATTTTTGTCGGGATTGGCATAGTTTTTCTCCTTTGGACAATAATATCACTGTTGAGCAATGTGGAGACCACCTTCAACCAAATATGGGGAGTGATCTACGAACGTTCGTTCTTCCGCAAGATCACCGACTATCTCGCGATATGCATAATCCTTCCCATACTCATGATATGTTCCGGAGGTTTGCAGATATTGCTTTCAAACACAATCCAACGTTTCCTGCCTTTCGATTTCATATCTCCGATACTTGAAATCGGCCTCGACATAGCCTCCGTGGCTTTCACTTGGCTATTCTTTGCAGGGGCATATATGCTGATTCCAAACACCAAGGTTAAATTCAAGAATGCAATACTTGCCGGTATCCTTGCCGGCACCGCCTTCCAACTTCTCCAATGGCTTTTCATCAACGGACAGATGGGTGTGGCGAGATACAACGCTATATACGGATCATTCTCATTCCTCCCGTTGATGCTCCTCTGGATGCAGTTCTCATGGCTCATCACCCTTGCCGGAGCACTGATATGCTGTTCCGCGCAGAACATCAGTATGTTCAGCTATGACCGCCATATCCGCGATATTTCCGCCGACTATTTCCGTAAAGTGACGCTCTCACTGCTATCTCTGATAGTCAAACGTTTCCGCGACGATCTTCCTCCGCTCACCAACACTCAGATCTCTGAGGAAACACTCATTCCAATCAGACTTGTGCGCGTCTGCACCGACCGTATGCTCAAATGCGGCTTGTTGATTCATGTTGTCCTTGACGGCACCGTCGATGATCGCGAGGAATTACCGCTTCAACCGGCCATGAGCACTGACCACTACACGGTGGCTTGGGTGATCGAACGACTCCGTACATTCGGTGAAAGCGATTTCATCGACACACTCAGCAAGGAATTCCGGCAAGTAGTCGAACAATGTGATTCCATATCCGAATCCATGAGAAAAACTACCTCGTCAACCTTGCTTGCAGATCTCTGACTTTAACGAACTATAAATATACAGGTTTTATCATGAAAGAAGTAATCTCCACCACAGCCGCTCCGGCAGCAATCGGTCCTTACAGCCAGGCCATAAAGGCAGGCAATCTCCTTTTCTGCTCCGGCCAGATACCGGTCAATCCCGCTACCGGTGAAATACCCGAAGGCATCGAGGCCCAGTCCCGCCAGGCTCTCGCCAATGTCAAAGCTCTTCTCGCAGCCGCAGGCACCGACCTTTCCCATGTGGTCAAGACAACTGTCTTCCTTGCCGACATGAGCCTCTTTGCTCCGATGAACGCCGTCTACGCCGAGACTTTTGCCGAACCATTCCCGGCAAGATCCGCCGTAGCTGTCCGCGAGCTTCCCAAACAGGTACTCGTGGAAATCGAGGTCATTGCCCAGCTCTGACCGAACGCAGTCTTATCCACTACGCAGCGGTGGCCACAATCAACGGTGGCCGCCGCTGTTGCTGATTTTCCGCAAGGATATCATGGCATATCAATATTGCCTCATTTTTACTCCTTTATTTTTGGTCTACTACTAAGAAATTATCGGGATTTTTCGTATCTTTGCACTCTGAAATCCGAGGGGGTCGTCCGTATGACTCCCCTAAACCAACATTACACTAATGTCACAGATAAACATCACTTTCCCCGACGGCAGCGTGAAGCAGTTTGAAAGCGGTATCACACCTCTTCAGATTGCCGAGAGCCTGTCGTCACAACTGGCTCGTGACGTGCTCGCAGCCTCAATAGACGGACAGGAATGGGATCTTTCTCGTCCTGTCGAAGCCGATGCATCCCTGCAGCTCTACAAATGGGATGATCCCGAAGGCAAACACGCTTTCTGGCACTCATCGGCCCACCTTCTCGCTGAAGCCCTCCAGGAATTGTATCCCGGTGTGAAATTCGGTATCGGTCCGGCCATTGAGAACGGTTTCTACTACGACATCGACCCGGGTGAACACACCATAACATCAGCAGATTTCCCCAAGATCGAGAAGAAAATGCTCGAACTCGCCCGCACTAAACAGCCGATTGTCCGCGCCGATATCTCAAAGGCCGACGCGCTGAAACTTTTCGGCGATCGCGGCGAAGAATACAAATGCGAGCTTATATCCGAACTTGAGGACGGACATATCACCACCTACACACAAGGAGCATTCACCGATCTCTGCCGTGGCCCTCACATCCCCACCACCTCACCGATCAAAGCAGTGAAGATCACATCACTCGCCGGTGCCTACTGGCGCGGTGACGAGAAGCGCAACCAGCTCGTCCGTGTCTACGGCATAACATTCCCCAAACAGAAGATGCTCGACGAGTATCTTGCCCTGCTTGAGGAAGCCAAGAAGCGTGACCACCGTAAACTCGGCCGCGAGATGGAACTGTTCGCTTTCTCGGCCAACGTCGGTGCAGGTCTGCCGCTGTGGCTGCCCAAAGGCACAGCCCTGCGCGACCGCCTCGAGCAATTCCTTCGTAAGATACAGAAGAAATACGGCTACCAGCAGGTCATCACACCCCATATCGGCAACAAGAACCTATACGTAACCTCGGGTCACTATGCCAAATACGGGAAGGACTCTTTCCAGCCCATCCACACCCCTGAGGAAGGCGAGGAATACCTCCTGAAGCCGATGAACTGCCCCCACCACTGCGAGATATTCCGTGCGTTGCCCCGCTCCTACCGAGATCTGCCCCTTCGCCTCGCTGAGTTCGGCACCGTCTACCGCTACGAGCAGAGTGGCGAGCTCCACGGACTGACCCGTGTGCGCGGTTTCACGCAGGACGACGCTCACATCTACTGCGCCCCTGACCAGATCAAAGGCGAGTTCCTAAAGGTTATGGATATCATATTCTACATCTTCAAGGCACTCAAATTTGACAACTTCGAGGCTCAGATCTCACTACGTGACCCCGAGCACAAGGAAAAATACATCGGAACCGACGAAAACTGGCACCTTGCCGAGCAGGCAATCATCGATGCCTGCGCGGAGAAGGGTCTGAAAGCACGTACAGAACTCGGTGAAGCCGCATTCTACGGCCCCAAACTCGACTTCATGGTCAAGGACGCACTCGGCCGCCGCTGGCAGCTCGGAACAATACAGGTCGACTACAACCTGCCCGAACGCTTCCAGCTCGAATATACCGGCTCCGACAACCAGAAGCATCGCCCCGTCATGATCCACCGCGCCCCGTTTGGATCAATGGAACGCTTCGTGGCAGTGCTGCTCGAACACACCGCCGGACGCTTCCCCCTCTGGCTCGCTCCCGAACAGGCAGTCGTGCTCCCCATCTCGGAGAAATTCAACGACTATGCCTACGAAGTAGCCCGCCAGCTCAACGAAGCCGACATCCGCACCCAAGTCGACGACAGAAATGAGAAAATCGGCAAGAAAATTCGCGACAATGAGCTTAAACGCATACCCTATATGCTCATAGTAGGCGAAAAAGAAGCTGAAAATAACGAAATTTCTGTAAGAAAACAGGGCGAAGGTGATAAAGGTTCGATGAAAATTGCTACCTTTGCAGCCGAATTGACTCGTGAAGTCAACGAAATGATAAATCAATAACCCCCTGAATGGAGAAAAAACCGTTTACCCCCCGTCCGCCCCGTCCAAACAACAGCGGACAGCGTCGTCCCTTTGTCCCCAACAAAGATAAAGACCCCCATGCAATCAACGAGCGCATCCGTGCCCGTGAAGTCCGCCTCGTAGGCGACAATGTGGAGGGTGGAATATACTCCATACAGGAAGCCCTGAAGCTTGCGGAGGAGCTGGAGCTCGACCTCGTCGAGATCTCCCCCACCGCAGAGCCTCCGGTATGCAAGATCCTTGACTATCAGAAGTTCCTCTATCAGCAGAAAAAGCGTCAGAAAGAACAGAAAGCCAAGGCCACAAAGGTTGTCGTGAAAGAGATCCGATTCGGCCCCCAGACCGACGACCATGACTACAACTTCAAGCTCAAGCACGCCATCGGATTCCTTCAGGAAGGCGCCAAGGTCAAAGCCTACGTGTTCTTCAAAGGCCGTTCGATCCTCTTCAAGGAGCAGGGCGAAGTACTTCTCCTGCGCTTCGCCAACGACCTTGAGGAATATGGCAAAGTCGACCAGATGCCAGTGCTCGAAGGCAAACGCATGATCATCATGCTCAGCCCCAAGAAGAAGTAATCACCCCATCGACCAACTATCAGGCGAGCCGGTCCCTATTGATCACCGTCCGCCGTCATTTTAAACATTTCAAATATCCAAAACAAAATGCCCAAGATTAAGACTAATTCCGGTGCCAAAAAGAGGTTCGCCCTTACCGGATCAGGA
>CAZKIE010000016.1:0-24952 GCA_964552825.1 uncultured Staphylococcus sp.
CTGCCTATCCCCACGATCTCTTCGTGGGGTCCGAACGCCTCCACCCCTCCCCCCTACCGCGAAGCGGTTGCACCCCGACATCGCCTTTTTATCCTCCCTCGCCTCATAACCTCTCTTGCCTCATAACCTCTCTTGCCTCTTTACCCTTTAAAGCCTTAAATATTGAGAAAAGAAGCGATGTCGGGATCTCGGCTGATGAGATCTTACTGACGCATAGTTCGCGTATGTTTGAAATTGTCAGCCAATATAATCCGCCGAAAATGACGTTACCGGAGATAGCCTAATGTATGGGAGTTGTGCCGCAAGTATGGTCCGCGACAGCTCTGGACAATAAAAAGCCACGCACCAACGTTATAATACAGATATGCAGGAAATAGTATTTGCCACAAACAACGCCCACAAGCTCGGGGAAATCCGCCGCATCGTCGGCGACCGTTTCAGGATCCTCTCGCTCGCCGACATCGGTTGCCATGAGGATATCCCGGAGACCGCCGACACCCTCGCCGGCAACGCCCGCCAGAAAGCCCGGTTCGTGAAAGAGAATTACGGCTACGACTGCTTTGCCGACGACACCGGCCTCCTGGTCGACGCCCTCGGCGGAGCACCCGGTGTGTATTCGGCCCGCTATGCCGGACCCGGCCACGACAGCAAGGCCAACATGGAGCTGCTTCTACGCAACCTCGAAGGCGCGTCCGACCGCACCGCCCGCTTCGTCACCGAGATCTGCCTCATCCTCGACGGTGAGGAGCATCTGTTTGAGGGGCGTGTGGAGGGCGAGATCCTCACCGCGCCGCAAGGCGAGGCCGGTTTCGGCTACGACCCCGTGTTCAGGCCTGCCGGATCAGACCGCAGCTTCGCCCTCATGGCTCCCGACGAAAAGAACGCCATATCACATCGCGGACGCGCCACGGCCCGTCTCCTGTCCTACCTCCTAAACCGATAATTATCATGATCCGAAGACTCTCCCTGATACTCGTCACTCTCGCGGCCGTATGCTTCACCGCCGGAGCCAGACTCACCCCGGGAAGCTGGCAGCAGTTTCCGGTATTCGGCACATTCACCGACCTGATCGACACCAAATCCGCTGTCTACTACGTCACCGGCGGCTCGCTCTACTCCTACGACAAGCAGGCCGACGAGACCCGCCACTACGAATATGGCCAGGATCTCTCTGACTTCTCGATAGAGAGGATTTTCTACAATTTCGACGACAACTACCTGCTCGTCACCTTCGCCAACGGCAACATGGACCTCATCTACCCCGACGGCCGCAAGGTGAATCTCCCGGACATAAAGGACTCGACCATCGACTGGTCCAAAAAGATCAACGACGTGAAATTCTACGACGGAAAGATCTACATCGCCACAGCCTTCGGTATAGTGATCTACAATGGATCCACCCACGAGGTGAAAGAATCCGGCATCTACGGCCGTCCGGTCCAGTGTCTGGCCGTCGACGACACGAGAATTCTGCTGATCATGGGCGACAATGTCGACGGCTACAGCGAGATATACTCGGCAGCCCACGGCGACCGCATCAACAAACTCGACAATTTCAGCCGCATCGGCAAGGCGACGAGTGGATCCGTGGAGAGCATGGACGCTTTCCCTCCCGGCGATGAGCGGAGCGGCAGGTTCTATCCCGTCATACAGTGGAAGACCGTGCGCCGCCTCGATGCCACAACCGGAGGAATCGTCAATTCCGAGATCCGCACCACGCGCCTCTCCCGCAACAGCGAGGGACTGTGCTTCTTCTCCGAGACAACCCCCATCCAGTACTGCGACTACGACCAGAACGCCATGGGGCGCAGCATCGCCACACTCCCGTCGGTGATGTCCGGCTCGATGATGTCCACATGGGACGGCCTGCAGTCACTCTGGGCCGGTTCGTCAGACGGTCTCGGCCACTACTCCGTCAGCGGCACCGACGTCACCGTGCTGCGCGACAAGTCCATACCCTCCGACGCCATCTCCATGACCAATATCTGCCGTATCTACCCCACGGCTGACGGGTCCGGCTTCTATACGGCCAACATCGGGCAGTCCCACACTCATCCCATAGGCACCGGCGACCGCTACACCGAGCCGATGGAGGCCTGCCTCATGCTCGACGACGACACCTTCACCCCATTCCACCCCGTCACGGCCGGAGGAGAGACCGTCATTGCCCCGACAGCCATCGTGGAGGACCCCGACGATCCGTCGATCGTCTACGTGGCCTCAACCTCGCGCGGCATCTACGTCTTCCGCGACGGCGAGCAGATAGCCCTGATAGACGAGTCCAACTCTCCCATCACCAAGATGGACAGCTGGCTCCTCTCTCCCACCTCCCTGTCCTTCGACAAGGACGGGAATTTCTGGGTGGGCTACGTGACCCTCAGCTCAGCCCACACCACCGTGATGATGCTCCCCGCCGCGAAGCGCAAGGCCGGTATTGCATCCGTCGGCAAGGAGGACTGGCTGCAGCCCGATTTCGGATCGTTCCTCACCTTCAAGGATGTCACCCTTCTGCCTTGCACCCAATCGGACATAGTGCTCGCCTACGACGGCACGGCCTACCACGGATTCATGGCCTACTACCATGGCGGAAATCCCACCAACCTGTCAGGATCGGCCCGCATGGAATGGTCGAGGCTCACCGATCAGGACGGCAAGGACTTCTCGCCGGAATTCATCCTCTCAATGGTCGAGGATCAGAACGGACAGGTATGGGTCGGAACCACCTCCGGTGTCATATCTATCCCTAACCCTCTCCGCACGATGTCGTCCGACTTCACCATCAACCGCGTCAAGGTGCCACGCAACGACGGCACCAACCTTGCCGACTATCTGCTTGAGAGCGACCGGGTGAGCGCGGTGGCCGTCGACAACTCCAACCGCAAGTGGTTCGGCACCGAAAGCTCCGGCCTTTTCCTCACCAACGCCACCGGCAGCGAGATTCTGGCCAGCTACAACACATCCAACTCCCCTCTGCCCACCAACTGCATCACGGCCATCTATCCTGATCCCTATTCCGGATCGATATTCGTGGGCACCATGGCGGGACTTCTCGAATTCGCCTCCGCATCCGGCCCGGCGCGTCCGGACTACTCCGATGTCTACGCCTATCCCAACCCGGTGACACCCGACTTCTCCGGACTTATCACCATCGAGGGGCTGATGGCCAACTCCCTGATAAAGATCGTCGATGCCGGATTCAACACCGTCTGCCAGATCTACAGCGAGGGCGGCATGGCCCAATGGGACGGCTGCAACATGAACGGCCAGCGAGTCCGCTCCGGCGTCTACTACGTGGTGGCATCCACATCGACCGACACATCCTCGTCAGGCGATGTCGTGACAAAAATACTTGTAATCAATTAGACCTCTTCGTGTGTTATTAATACGATATGGAACAACTGAAATACACTTCTGAATCAGACCGGGCCTACGGCGCGACCGGAATGGCCATCAGCCTCGTCATATACGACGGTGAGGATATGCTCACCTCAATCAATATCGACGACAGCCCTAACGATATGGTCGCGCTCTCTCCCGAGTTCTTTTTCGCCGGCAATCCCGGGGTTTCGGCCAAGGCCGCATGGAACCAGATGCTCAAGAACTACAATCTCGGCATCTCCATGCTCATTGCCAACGTGCTGTGCCGTCATCTCGTGGGGCGCAGGACCGCTGTCCCCGACCCACTCCTCTCCCTGCTCCGCTCGCTTGCCTGCGGCGAAGGCAAGGACTCATGCGAGCTGGAGGAGGATGAGATCAACAAGCTCTTCGACAAGAACTACAACTATCTCACCCGCGTGTTCAGTCATCACGGAGTGCAGTCCGTGGCCCACGATTTCGCATCCACACTGCTCTCGCGCCGATCCCTCTCGCGCCACGATGTGATCGAACAGCTCGCCGCGCTCAATATGCTCTGATTCCGGGTTCCACCATCTGCCTGACCCATCACATTAATCATCAATTCATCATGCTTGACCGACCGTTGCACTTCGCACCTATCTTCAGATCCGTCATCTGGGGAGGCGACCGCATCGCACCATTCAAGGGAATCAGCACCTCACGCAAATCCATCGGCGAGAGCTGGGAGATCTCGGCTGTGCCCGGCCACGTCTCCGTGGTCGACCGCGGCCCCTACGAGGGTCTCTCCCTGACCGAACTCGTCGAGAGATTCGGAGCCGAACTCGTCGGAAAGAATAATATCGGGAAAGACTCCGTGGCGTTTCCGCTGCTCATAAAGATCCTCGATGCGAAGGAGAACCTCTCGGTACAGGTACATCCCAACGACGATCTGGCCCGCCGGCGCCACAACTCGCCCGGAAAGACAGAGATATGGCGGGTGATAGATGCCGCACCCGGTGCAAAGATCTACACCGGACTGAAGAAACGCATCACCCCAGAGGAATACGAGCGGCGTGTGGCCGACAAATCGATAATGGATGTCGTGGCTACATACGACTCCGCCCCCGGCGACACCTTTTTCCTCCCGTCAGGACGCATCCACGCCCTCGGAGCCGGAAACCTCGTGGCTGAAATCCAGCAGACCTCCGATATCACATACCGTATCTACGACTACGACCGTCGCGACAAGGACGGAAAACCGCGTGAACTACACACAGCCTATGCCCGCGATGCCATAGACTACTCCGTAAGCCCCGACTACCGCACCGTTCCGGATGCCGACGGGGTGCTCGCATCCTGCGACTACTTCGACGTGAGAAGCCTCGACCTGGCCGACGGCGAATCGCGCATGATAGCTCATCCGCGCGACTCATTCACCATCACTATGTGTACGGAAGGCGACGGAACCATCGTCGACACCCTGTCAGGCAACAGCTTTCCCACCCGATGCGGCGACACATTGCTGTTTCCCGCAGTCATGACCTCGCTCCGGGCCACCGGACCGCTCAAACTCCTCACAATCCAGAGCTGATCTCCTTCAGCCGCCGGTTGACATATCTGGAGGTATAGTCACTGAACTCCGGCGGATTGAAATAGAGATGCTCGTGCTTATACTTTATCTTGTCCGCCTGAGCTTTCTCAAGCATCCTCTTCGTGAGGGCGTTATAATCGCGTCGCGCCTCGCGGAACAGCAGGCGGCGCACCTCGGCGAGATTCTCGCGCAGGCTCCATCCCGTCACCGTAAGCACCCGCAGCCTCTCCGCCTCCCGCTCCTCCTCAGAAACCGGACGAACCTCAACCAGATTAGCCTGATTACCCAGATTAGCCTCTATAACCTCAATAACCTCTTTATCCTCAATAACCTCTCTCGCCTCCATAACCTCTCTTGCCTCTCTCGCCTCTTTAAACTTTCTCGCCTGCCCCGCCCTCAATCTTGCGCGGCGCGACCGCTCCATGGCACGATCTATCTCTGTGCGGATCATCGAGAACGCGATCATGGCAGACTGATCCCCGCTCACAGGCTCCACACCCTCGAGATATGCATTAAACAGGCGCTTGGCCTCCGCCTCCGAAGCGGGAGCAAACGAAAGTACAGAGCTGATACGCTCATTGAGATCCTTGTTGACTTTTCTTGAAATTGGCAGACGATTCTTCATAACTTTGCTATTTTTTCCGCAAAGTTACGACCCCAAATCCCCGAAAAGGTGCGATAACGCCGCTTAGTCTAAAATCCTAAAAATGCGGGATGGTGTATCCGAGACAGATATTCGGCAGAGCCACGAGGCCATCGATAGGCGAGATTTTCAGGTCCCCTACAAGGAATGTCAGTCCCAACCTCATGAAAAATCCGCTTTTCCTCTGCAGACGGTAGCCGAGATTCAGAGTACCCATTATATTCGGACGGAACCCCTTCTTCTGATCCATCTCGAAATGATAATCCTCAACATTCCCCTCATCGTCGGGTGTGATCACGGCATATAAGCTCGTCTCGTCGCGGTTGACGAAGAATGTGGTGAAACCGACACCGACCTCAAACTTACTGGCCCGGCTGCCCAATATCGCATTGACCTCCAACGGTATGCTGAGTCCGCGGCTTTTGACATCCTTATAGGTAGAGAGCGGACCTACCGGATCATTGTCACACGACACACTCGTGAACCCAACTCCGGCCGAATAGCCGAGCACACCGCCCGTCCTGAACCGCGAATCAATCCCAACGCCGACCACCGTCGACGACCCGAACAACTGTCCGTAAATATTATATCCATGGTCAGCCTGCCCTAAAGCCCCCAGAGCAACCATTAAGACCAACGATAAAGATGCAAGAAATCTTTTCATGACATAAAATTTTTGATGTGCCTATTTATTTCTCATCAAGGAGGTCGGGGCGGAGGGCGCGGGTGCGGGCGAGGGCCTGCTCGTAGCGCCATTCGTCGATCTTGGCCGCATGGCCGGATAGGAGGATGTCAGGCACTCTCCAGCCTTTATATTCGGCGGGACGGGTATAGACCGGCGGAGCGAGGAGATTGTCCTGAAACGAGTCGCTCAGCGCGCTCTGCTCGTCGCCGATCGCCCCGGGAATGAGGCGCACCACGGCGTCAGCTATCACCACAGCCGGGATCTCGCCTCCGGTGAGCACATAGTCGCCTATGGATATCTCCTTGGTTATGAGATGCTCGCGGATACGCCAGTCCACTCCTTTGTAGTGGCCGCACAGGATGATCAGGTTCCGGCAGAGGGAAAGACTGTTGGCCATGGGCTGTGAGAACTGCTCGCCGTCGGGGGAGGTGAAGATCACCTCATCATAGTCACGCTCGGACTTCAGATGCTCTATGGCACGATCCACCGGGCCGATCTGCATCACCATCCCCGCCTCGCCGCCAAACGGATAGTCGTCGACCTTGCGGTAGCGGTTGTCGGAATAGTCGCGTAGGTTGTGGACCACGAGTTCACACAGACCTTTGGCCTGCGCGCGTTTCAGTATAGAGCAGTTGAGCGGTGACTCCAGCATCTCGGGGAGCACGGTGAGTATGTCGATTCGCATTTCAGTGATTTCAATGATTGGTTATCTGTATCTTTATACGCCAGGGCTGCGGATAGAGCGAATTGCAGCGCCGGCCGAGGTTCTTGACCCATCCGAGCGGGACACCGTCGGATGTGACAGCCACATAGCCGTGAGGTGTGCCGTCGGGCAGCACGGGATTCTCGCCGCGAAGATAGCGCAGAGCCGCCTCGCGGTCAAGCTCCACCGCCGGGAAAGCCGCAGGATTGAGCGCGGTCGAGACGGCAAGCTGATGGGCGGGGATCAGATCGCGACCCTTGACGGTGGCGAGCGTCACCCCCTCGTGGATCACGTCCACCACCTCTCCGACAGCCTTCAGCAATGGCAGATGGGACTCCGGGAAGGCCGAGATACGGTCGGATGCCGAGGTGAAACGGTATTTTTCCGGCTCCCGGATCCAGCCTTTCACCTCCGGCGGGACCGCCACGGCGGCGCCACCCTTACCCTTCTTCCTTCTCTCCTTGGCGGGAGCCTTCTCGGAAGGAGCATCGCCCGGCTTGCGGATCACGCCGACAAACAGGCCCTCTCCTCGCGTCCGGCCCGGAATGAAGCGGTAGCACCTGCAGTCGGTCGAAAGGCCGTCAGTGATCATCCATGAAGTCTCCACGGGTATCTCCACGCTCTCTCCGCCGAGATCATTGACGATATGCTCCACGATCTCCTCGTTCTCGAGGCGGTTGAAGGTGCAGGTGCTATATATCATGAAGCCGCCAGGACGCAGGGCGCGCCAGAGATTACCGACGATCTCACGCTGCCGCTCCGCACATTCCCTGACGAGCCCCGGATTCCACTGGGCCACGGCCTCGGGATCCTTGCGCATCATCCCCTCGCCCGAACACGGGACATCGGCCACGACTATGTCGAACATATCCTTCAGGCGCGACAGGGAAGCCGTGTCGCCACGTGTCACTATCACATCCGGACTGCCCCATTTTATCACATTTTCCCGCAGCACGGCCGCACGGGAGGGGACATACTCGTTGGCCACGACCACCGATCCGCGTGGGAGCGCGTCGATCACCGCCGTGGTCTTGCCTCCCGGCGCGGCGCAGGCATCAAGCACACGCAGGGGCGACGCGGAGCCGAGCATACTCACGATCGATCCGACCACGTGGCCATGGAACATCGAGGATGCCTCCTGGACATAGTAGCGACCCTGATGGAAGGAGGGATCGAGGGTGAACGACGGCCGCGAGGGCAGATAGATTCCGCGCGGACACCATGGGACCGGCTCCGGGTCTTCAAACCGGCAAGGCTTCTTGTCGCGGTTGAGACGCACGGACACCTCCGGCTCCCCGGTGCTCAGGGCTGCCGGAAGATCATGGAGTCCGAGATCTTCCATGAGTTCCACAAACCGTCGTGGCAGACTCACCATGATCAGAAGCTTCTTTCTTCGTATTCCTCGAGAGCCTTCCGCCACTCGTCCGTGATAGGCGCGGAAGTCTTGGCCTTGACATCGATACCCGCCATGATGGTGCGGCAATGGCATTTCACCTCACCGCTGTCGGGCGAGAATATACGCTGCTCTATGGTGAGGCTCTTCTCTCCTATGGCCACGACAGCCGTCTCACACTCGATCGTGTCGTTATAGAACGTCTGGGCGAAGAAATCGCAGTTGATGTTGACTATCACCACTCCGAAGCGGCTGAAATCGAGCTTGTCGCCGAGCACGGCCTGGAAGTAGCGGGACTTGGCCATGTCCATGAAGGTGAAATAGACACTGTTGTTGAGATGTCCGAGCATATCGATGTCGATGAAGCGCATCTGCAGCGGAATGTGGTGGCGGAAACGCACCGCCGTGGTTGATACGTCGCAACGGTTTGCCATATCAGTGGAAAGCTATGTCTTTGACCGCGTCTGTGCCGACAATCCTGTTGATAGCCTCCACGAGACGCGATTTGTTGAAAATAAGTTCATTCTTGAGCGGAGCCGACGTGAGATACACGTGAAGCACCCCGTGGTCCACGTAGCGGCGTGTGGTGAGGCGGTTGATGACCGGCCCGACCACATCAGGCCATGCCGCCGACGCCCGCTGCTCATTGAGGGTGTCGGTGAGTCCGGCGCGAGCCATGGCCTCGTCGATTATCGCGGCGATATGCTTGGGATAGGTCCGCTTCATATCGTCGTGAATGTTCCGTGGTCAACTCTCCAGAGGCGGTAGTCGCCACCGGTGCGGCTCATGATCTCGTCGAGGTGTGTCCTGTTGGTGTCGGTCACGAATATCTGGCCGAAATCCTCGGATGTGACAAGAGCCATGATGCGCTCCACGCGCGATGCGTCGAGCTTGTCGAATATATCGTCGAGCAGCAGGAGGGGTTTCATACCCGTGGTGCGCCTCAGGAAATCATACTGAGCCAGTCGGAGGGCTATCGTGAAGGTCTTGCACTGTCCCTGGCTGCCGGTGCGCCGCATGGGCATACCGTCGAGCGTCATCTCGATGTCGTCGCGGTGGATTCCGGAGGTGGTGTGGCGCACGATCTCGTCGTGTCTTCTCTCGCGGTCGAAGAGCGCGGACAGCGTCACGCCCGGCTCCCCGAGATGGCTGCGGTATGAGAGAGCCACGTGCTCTTCGCCGCCCGACACGGCTGTATAATAGCGGTCGAATATCCCGGTCAGCTCGCCGATCCATCCCGCTCTCACGCGGTGGATATAGTCAGCGCTCATCTCCATCATCAGCTCCAAGGCTGTGTAGAGGTTGTGGTCCACCACTCCGTCGCGCAGCAGCCTGTTGCGCTGCTCAAGCCCCTTGTTGTAGCGGATCAGGCAGTCGAGATACTGCGCGTCGCTCTGGGAAATGACCATGTCCATCCATCGCCTGCGCTCCTCGCCGCTGTCGCGTATCAGGTCGATGTCCTGCGGAGCCACCATCACGAGCGGAAAGCTGCCTATATGCGCGCTCAGGCGGCCATACTCCTTGCCTCCGCGCTTGAGGCTCTTGCGGCGGCCGGAGGATAGCCCCATGATAAGCTCCTCGTCAACCCCCTTGCGCACATAGTGGCCCCGGAGAATGGCGAAATCCTCGCCCCGGCGGAGCAGCAGGCGGTCATTGACACCGGAGAAGCTCTTGCAGAAGCTCAGGAAGTAGATGGCGTCGAGCAGATTGCTCTTCCCCATCCCGTTGTTGCCGAGAAAACAGTTCACCTTCCCCGAAAACTCCAGACTGCTTCCGGGGATATTCTTGAAATTAGTGACTGTTAAATCTCTCAGAATCATAACTGCCCCGCAAAAATACGAAATTTTCGCGAGGGAGTCTACATGGAGAGGAACATTTTCAGCTCGTCGGCGGTCATGTAGCCTATGGCGGAGTTGCGCGAGCCGTCCGGGCGCAGGATGGTGATCTGCGGGATGGACGATACGCCGAACTGGGCCGCAGCCTCAGGGCAGTTGTCGACGTTGACCGAAATGAACCGGAACCGGCCCTTGAACTCTCCGGCCACCTCATGGAAGACGGGGGCGAACTTGCGGCACGGCCCGCACCAGTCGGCATTGAAGTCTATCACGGTGGGGAGATCCTTGTCGGGCGATATCTTGCCGCCTGTCCATTCGATGACGGGCTGGATCTCTGCGGCTGTGACGGCACTTCCGGTGCCGGATGTCGCGTCAGCCTTGGCTGACGATGCGTTGCCACAGGCGGCCACTATGGCAGCCATGGCAATACCGATGATCAGTTTTGACAGTTTCATAGTTTCATTCTAACAATCCGCTGACGCGGTGGGTTCAAAAAAAGCAGCCGGGACAACCCGTAAGGCCATCCCGGCTGTGATGTCGCCATAATGTATCAGAGAGCTGTCGCGAGAGCATCGTTGGTCTTGTGGACGGCCTCCGCGCTCTTGTGGAAGAGAGCCTTCTCCTCCTCGTTGAGATCAAACTCGACGATCTTCTCGATACCGTTGCGGCCTATGATGGCAGGAACGCCGATGCAGAGATCCTTCTCGCCATACTCACCGTCGAGCAGAGCGGAACACGAGATAAGCTTCTTCTCGTTGTGGAGCACGGCCTTGACCATCTGCGCTCCGGCCGCACCGGGAGCATACCATGCGGAGGTGCCGAGGAGCTTGGTGAGGGTCGCACCGCCCACCATGGTGTCGGCAGCCACCTTTCCGAGGGTATCAGCGTCGAGATAGTTTGTGGCAGGCACGCCACGATATGCGGCATAGCGGGTGAGGGGGATCATGGTGGTATCGCCGTGACCGCCGATCACGATTCCTTCGACCTCTGTGGCGTTGGCGCCGAGAGCCTGGCTGAGGAAATATTTGAAACGCGCACTGTCAAGCGCACCACCCATGCCGATGATGCGGTTCTTGGGCAGACCGCTCACCTTGTGGATCAGGTAGGTCATGGTGTCCATGGGGTTGGAGATGCAGATGACGATCGCATCGGGAGAATACTTCAGAAGCTGCTCGGTGACGCTCTTCACGATGCCGGCGTTAACGCCGATGAGTTCCTCGCGGGTCATGCCGGGCTTGCGGGGGATACCGGAGGTGATGACCACGACATCGCTGCCGGCTGTAGCGGAGTAGTCGTTTGTCACGCCACGGAGCACGGTCGAGGTGTTGAGGATAGCGGCGGTCTGCATGATGTCCATCGCCTTGCCCTCGCTGACACCTTCCTTGATGTCAAGAAGCACTACCTCGTCTGCTATGGAGCAGGTAGTCAATACATTTGCACAAGTGGCGCCCACATTGCCGGCGCCTACTACTGTTACCTTTGACATAGTATCTATTGATTAGTTGGGTTGATGATTATTCTTTTGTGCAAAATTAAGGAAATTTTTCGGTAATTAAAAATTTACCGTCTGAAATTGCGGCGGATGTTGATGGAGATGGCCCGGAGGTTGCCGAGTGATATGAGAAGCATTATGCAGATGCCTACGGCAATGGTGAGCCATGGCGATGCACCGTCGACACCGAGCGTCACAAGCGAATCCTTCCACACAGACGATGCCGCAAGCATCACAGCGACCGCAATGACAAGCACGGCGGCATTGACCGCGATGACGAGGGTCTGATAGTAGCGCGCCACACGGCGCGGAGTATAGCCGAGCAGCATCAGGTCATAGATCTTATCACGGTTCTTCTGGAGAAGCAGATATATGCTCAGGAGCAGGATGAAGAATGCGAGAAGACTGATTATTATCCCCACGGCCACCACTATTGTGGTGACAATGGACAGGAAATAAGCCGTCTTGCCTCCGGCATCCTTATCGCCGGCAATCTCGTAGTCATGATCGGACATATAGGCCATGGCCTGCGGATCGCCGGCCTGTCGCAGCTTTATTATGAGCCGGGAGGGATCGGGCTGCCCGGACGATCTATGGTCACCGAACTCGCTGTTGGCCCACGTCATGAACTCCTCCGGGACAGCTATGGTGTTGAGCCGCGAGGAGAATCCGACGATCCGCGCATCGATCCACTGCTGCCGTCCGCCACCGCTGACGGAGAGGCGGAGCGGTATGGATCCGATCAGCTCCTCGGAGACCTGCGGCATCCCGCGCGATGCGGCGAAGCCGAAATTATACAGCGTGAGATAATCCTTGGATATCACTATCGGCAGCGGCTTGCCTGAACCGGGGACGTATGTCCACCCCCGGGGGGAGACATCGAAGAACTCATCGGGAATGGATTCGAGGAACAAAGCCGTCGAGAGCGGCGCACCGCCGAAGTCCACACTCGCCGCCACGTTGAAATCGGCCGCCGTGAACTCCCCGACAGCCGAGGCCCACGGCTGCGCCTTGATATCCTCCCGGTCGGAGGCCGTGAAGCGTGTGGCCGATGGATCCGCCCCGAAGAATCCGCCCAGTCCGTTGACCTTCTTGGAGATTATCAGATAGTCGGAGGAGATGAAAGAGTCGTCGGCCGACGCAACCGACGTGACATCGCGGTAGAACTGCAATGCCGTGAGGACTATGGTCAGCCCCACGAGATTTGCGAGAGCATATCCTACGATCTGCCCCGCGCTTATATTGCGCCTCAGCAGGCGGCTGAGTGGATGAGATGACATTTCAGAGCTTTAAGAGTTTATAGTCACTGAGGGTTAGCTTGTTGCCCACGGAAGTGGCTATCACCGCCGCCGACCGGGCGGAAGCCTCTTCGGCTATCAGGGCTGCCACGGACGCGTTGTTGCGGGCATCGAGATGGCTCACAGGCTCGTCGACAAGCAGGAAATCGAAAGGCTGGCAGAGAGCACGGACTATCGCCACACGCTGTTGCTGTCCGATGGACAGGATTCCGGCCTTGTCAGACAGGCGGTCGCCAAGCTCGAGGCGGTCGAGCATCTCCCGGATCTGAGCCGGTGTGCGATAACCGGTCAGGCGGTTTTTCACATCAATGTTCTCCATCACTGTCAGCTCAGGAAAGAGACGCATCTCCTGCGGCAGATATGCGATGGCCCGACAGCGGATCTCACACCACCGCTCTATGGAAAAGTCGCGGACCGGCTTGCCGTCAAAGAGTATCTCGCCGTCGTAGTCAGTGCGCGCGCCGTAGATAAACGAGCATAGCGACGATTTCCCGGTCCCGCTCTCAGCCTCCACTATATAGCTGTCAGGGCGGCGGAAATCCACCTCCTCTCGCAGCCATACCTCCGAGTCCTTGACGGGAGCCTCGTGCTCGCTGCCGCGAAACACACGCGGAAGGACGCGACGCAGGGTTATGCGATCAATCATAGAAGCGACAGAAGATTTACGAGCACCGGACCCTGTGAGCCGGGGAGCGTGAGTTCAAACCGACCCTTCGAGCCGTCAAACTGAGCCTTGACATCGACACCCCACGCGGGAGCCGAGGGGGAGAGAAGTGAGAGGGAAGGGATGGAAAACACTGCTGCGGCATCCTTTCCTTCAAACACCGGGGCAAGGGAATTGTCGCGGTCGTTGCGGAACGGGAAGGTGGCGACGGCAAAATAACCGTCAACATTGCCTATGTAGAGATTCGTCCCGTACTGCGGCACCATCATCACACCGTTTTCATCCGCCCGCGGCGACATTCCGGAGGTGAAGATCATGGTGCGTATCATGCCGAGAAGCTGGTTGATCTTCTCCTGGCTCATGCGGGCCATGAGGATGAAGTTCCAGTTGCCCGGCGTGGGATCGCCGAACGCATCCTCGTTGGCCGGAGCGGCCGCGAGGAGCACTGTGCCGTCAATGCTGCCCAGAAACGGAATGGCCACATCGAGAGCCGCACGGGTCTGGAAATCACCACCGGCTGCAGCGAGAAGCTTTATGAAATCCCAGTTGAACCGCGGAGTGAGACCTGCGGCGAAAGCCACATTGCAGGCTCCGGGGACGTAGGACAGCACCGCATCATTTATGGGCTGCATTCCATCCACCTGAATCTCCTCACCGGTACCCTTGACCATCGATATGTCGGCCACGAGCGTCTGTCCGGCCACGCTGACCCCTATCACCGACCATGTGGATTCGAGCAGGGCGGCATGATCATCTTTGTCTTTCCCCTTCTCGCCGGAATCACCTCCGGAGATAGCGATATTGATATATTTATCCGCCGCAAGAGCCTGCGCGATTGCATCGATGCCGCTGAGCGGCTGCTTGTCGGCTCTCTTCAGGAGATCCCTTACCTTCACGACAGCCTTGGGCGACTGTTCAAGCATCCATATCTGCGATCCGGAAGCCACGACACTGATGTCCCGACCAAGTGTCCCGATGTGATATCCGCCGGCATCCTCGCCCCATTGCAGCCAGGGGCAATCAAGAGCCTTCAGCTTGTCCCAGCTCTCGACCGGAAGCGTGAGCAGCACATCGTCGTCACAATACACCACGGCCACCGCCGAGATATCGGCCACTCCGGCCGCGTCCATACGGCCGAGCAGATCGAGCAGACCGTTGGATTCCTCGTTGAGGTTGAGCTTGGCCTTTATTTCTCCGGGTATCGCAGCACCGGTCTCCGAGAATGTTATCCCGAGATCCGCACATATCTTTCCGGCATCGGCTATCGCCACCACGTCGGCATCAGCCGGAATGGTGTCGAGGAGCTGCGCCCGCTTCGTACATGACGACAGCCCGACAACCATCAGGAGCAGCGTCAGAAGTGTGAGTTGATGAATCTTCATTGCGTGAGTCAATTTATGTCTGATTATTTATCGCTACTCATACCTCCCAAGGCCGCCCTTATCTCATCCATATCGTAGGACTTACCCTTTCCTTCTTTCATTTCTGACATCCCCCGGCGCACCGAGGCCATATTTTGCGGATCATCAAACCACTTGTCACCGGAAGGAGATGGATTCATACTCACATCCACGGAGATCATATCCGCCTTGGATATAAGAATTGTCTCGATATAGTTTTTGAGACTCTTACCCTGTGCTACCGCCATGATAGAGAGTTTCTGCAGGGTATCGAGCGGGAGATCAATATTTTTACGTTTGATATTTATTGCTGTCGCCATAGTTCTTATCTTTATTCCGCAAAGATATATAATATATACTATATACACAAATTTAGATTGGCGATTGTTCATTACAATAACAATCCTAAAGCTGATAAGTGAACTCTGCAGTGAGCCTGAGATTTCAGAAACAGGCGCATCGAGAAGAATCTGACCCGGAAAGATATGGCTGATGATCGAGGGGGGAGGTAAAAGAAAGAAAAGTCTGTGGGATCACTCCGGCAGGGGGATGGAGTGGGTATTCTTGACTTCGCCGAGCACGAATGAACTGCTCAACGAGCCTATGCAGTCGAGCTCGCCGAGTATGCGCAGGAGGAAGTTCTGATATGACTTCATGTCCTCAACATATATTTTAAGCAGGAAGTCATAGTCGCCGGACACGTTGTAACATTCGGCGATCTCGTCGATATCCTTTACGGCCTCCATGATGCGCAGACTGTTCTGATAGGTGTGCTGCTTCATCCTCAGATAGCAGAAAGCTATGAATCCGCAGTTGAGCTTGTCGGCATCGAGAACAGCTATATATTTCTTTATATACCCTTCGCGTTCAAGGCGTTTCATGCGCTCAAACGTGGGCGTCACGGTGAGATGCACCTTGCCGGCAAGCTCCTTGGTGGTGAGACGGGAATTTTCCTGGAGCTGGCGTAGGATGGCGCGGTCAGTGGAATCGATGGATACGGACATAAGAATATTTTTCTGTCATGCGGCGCAAATTTAACAAATTTCCGCCATATTTTCTGTAAAAATACTATCTAAAAGTAAAATTTTCCTTATTTTCAAAACTGTTTGGAATATATTTTCACCGACAGTAACTTTGCATCGGAAATAACAGAAAGAAAAATAATAAAAAAATTTCACGATATGTCAGAAAACAAACTACACTTCGAGACCCTCCAGCTCCATGTCGGACAGGAGAACGCCGACCCCACTACCGATGCCCGTGCGGTACCTATCTATCAGACAACCTCCTACGTGTTCCACAACTCCCAACACGCAGCCGACCGCTTCGGGCTCCGGGATGCAGGAAATATCTACGGACGCCTGACCAACCCGACGGAGGATGTGCTTGAGCAGCGTGTGGCCGCGCTCGAAGGTGGTGTCGCAGCCCTTGCGGTGGCGAGCGGTGCCGCAGCCACCAACTATGCGTTCGAGAACATACTTCAGAACGGCGACCATCTCGTGTCGGCCGACAATATATACGGTGGATCATACAACCTCATAGCCCACACCCTCGAACCCCGCGGAGTGGAATCAACATTCGTCGATGTGAGGGATCTCGCTGCCGTGGAGGCTGCCATACGCCCCAACACCAAGGCAATCTTCGTCGAGACATTCGGCAACCCGAATTCCGACGTGACCGACATCGACGCTCTCGCCGAGATAGCCCACCGTCACAACATCCCGCTTCTGGTCGACAATACGTTCGGCACCCCCTACCTGATCCGTCCGATCGAACATGGGGCTGATGTGGTGATCCATTCGGCCACAAAATTCCTCGGCGGCCACGGTACGACCCTTGGCGGAGTGATCGTTGACGCAGGAAAGTTTGACTGGAAGGCCAACGCCGACAAGTTTCCGACCCTTGCCAAACCGGATCCGAGCTACCACGGCGGAATCTTCGCCGACATGGCTCCGGCCGCACCGTTCGTGACCCGCATCCGCGCCGTCCTCCTCCGCGACACCGGCAGCACGCTCTCTCCGTTCAACGCATTCCTCCTGCTTCAGGGCATCGAGACACTGTCGCTCCGCGTGGAGCGCCATGTGGAGAACGCACTTAAAGTGGTTGACTACCTCGCCAAGCATCCCAAAGTAGCCAAGGTGAACCATCCGTCGCTCCCCGAGCATCCAGACCACGAGCTTTACAAGAAATACTTCCCCGACGGAGCCGGAAGCATCTTCACGTTCGAGATCAAGGGCGGCAAGGAAGAGGCATGGAAGTTCATCGACTCGCTCAAGATATTCTCGCTGCTGGCCAACGTGGCCGACGTGAAGAGCCTCGTGATACATCCGGCCACCACAACCCACTCGCAGCTCTCGCCCGAGGAATTGGAGGCACAGCATATCACCCCGTCGACCATCCGCCTGAGCATCGGCACCGAGCATATCGACGATCTCATTGCCGATCTCGACCAGGCACTCGAAAAGGTATAAACAATTCTCCTCTCACCGACGTTTCCAATAATACAATATCCAGCGCGATGACGGAGATCCGCTCCGCCATCGCGTCCAATTTCTAATCATCAAAAAAATACTTTATTCGCTATGGCAAATCTGCTCTTTTCCATCACAGAAGCTATCGGTAACACCCCTCTCGTATTGCTGAAAAATTATGACAGGAAAGAGAACACGGAGGGTAATGTGATAGCCAAGATCGAGGCTTTCAATCCCGGCGGTTCAGTGAAGGACCGTATAGCTCTCAACATGATAAACACCGCGGAAAAGGATGGTATCCTTAAATCCGGAGGTACAATCATTGAGCCGACGAGCGGCAACACCGGTATCGGACTCGCTTTCGTAGGAACTTCACGCGGCTACAAGGTGATCCTCACCATGCCGGAGACCATGAGCATCGAGCGCCGTAAGCTTCTGGCTGCATTTGGAGCCGAAATAGTGCTCACACCCGGCCCGGCAGGGATGAAAGGCGCCATAGCAGAGGCCGAGAGACTGAGGGATGAGACTCCGGGTGCCGTGATACTCGGACAGTTTGTCAATCCGGCCAATCCGGAGGCACACTATGCCACCACCGGACCGGAGATATACAATGCCACCGATGGAAAGATAGACTATTTCGTGGCCGGTGTCGGAACCGGCGGCACCGTCACGGGTGTCGGACGATATCTCAAGGAAAAGATCGATGGTGTGAAGATTGTGGCCGTGGAGCCTAAAGATTCGCCGGTGCTGAGCGGAGGCAATCCGGGTCCCCACAAGCTCCAGGGCATAGGAGCGGGATTCGTCCCTGACACGTTGGACAGAAGTGTGGTTGATGATATTGTCACCGTGTCGACAGAGGAGGCGTTCGCAGCCGCCCGTTCGCTCGCACACTCGGAGGGAATCCTTGTCGGTATCTCATCAGGAGCGGCTCTCCATGCGGCCACACAGATAGCGAAACGCCCGGAAAACAAGGGTAAGAACATCGTCGTGCTTCTTCCCGATACCGGCGAGCGCTATCTTTCCACCGAACTGTTCCGATCAGAGTGACGGAATGTCAGCCGATGATAGGGCGACAGGCCGTGGAGGGCTATGGCCTCGCGGTGATCGCGTGTGGGATAGCCCTTGTTGACAGCCCAGTTATATTGGGGATATTCAGCATCAAGAGAGCGCATCAACTCGTCGCGGTGGGTCTTGGCAAGGATTGAGGCGGCAGCGATGTTGCCAAGCTTGCCATCTCCTTTCACGATGGTCTGCCAGGGAATGTCGCGATACGGCTTGAACCGGTTTCCGTCAACCACGATCTGACCCGGGATTACACCGAGGGCATCGAGGGCGCGGTGCATGGCCAGGATAGATGCGTTGAGGATGTTTATCTCGTCGATCTCCTCGTGCGAACACCAACCGACGGCCCAGGCCACGGCCTCAGCCTCGATGACCGGACGCAGGAGATCGCGCTGTTTTTCGGTGAGTTTCTTGGAGTCATTGAGCAGAGGATGGGTCCAGCCGTCAGGAAGGATCACGGCCGCCGCGCAGACAGGTCCGGCCAGACATCCGCGTCCGGCTTCGTCGCATCCGGCTTCAAGAATGAACGGAGTGGTGGAGGATGGAAGGTGTGCCGTCATCTCAGCCAGTCAAAACGTTTGGCCCAGTCTATCATCACATCGTTGCGCCATCGACTTATGGTCGCTGCTCCCTGCCATTTGCCGTTGACATCGCGATAGTCCTCATAGTCGGATTCTCCCTCCATCAGGGATGTATCCCCACAGTCAGTGAACCATCTTTCCGGATTGACCATAATGGGAACGAACTCAATGGCATGGTTGGTGACGGCATAACGGCCTACGGCAGGCCATTCGTTTGCCACAGTGAATACACCTTCATGGACAGGGAATCCCGGCACGTCAGACGTGATCGTATAGGATAGTGTGGCGGGAGCCTTTGGAGCATATCTCACCACATAGACACCGTCTCCCTCATGGTATCCAAGCCATTTCTGGCGGTCGACAGTCATGACGAAGCAGGCACTGTCGGCCGGTATATCGATCTCAGGACCTCTTAGACGCCATTCCATCAGGGAATATACCGGAATGGTGTCGGCGGCCGACATGGGGCCTCTCACTATATATTTGGGGCTTATGTCGAACGATTCAAACCGGCCTCCCCAATGCTCGGCCGTCTGATCCTCGGGGTCGCCGGACATAAGGTAAAGGAGCGACGGGGTGTCGCCCATCTTTGCGATACCGTCGTAATAGTTCCTGAAATCATTGCCCATCATGCCGGCGCCGTTCATGAACGTGTGCCAGTAGCCGCCCTGGAGCGGGGAGGGATCCTTGGCGCTGCCGATGAATCCGCGATAAGAGGCATTGTTTTCTATAAACCAGAGATCGGGAAAATTGCTGACAATGTAATTATAGGCATTGCATCCCCACTTCTTGTTGGGACCGCCTATCCAATAGACACGTATATGATTGGCAATATCGGGCGCGTCATGCAGAGCCTGGGCCACATCTTCGAGAGCACCCCAGACAAGCACCCATAGAGGGCGGGAATCGCGCCGGCCTCTCGCGCATCTCACAATCCAGTCCGAGCCTTCCGTCGGTGTGTCATAGCCTCTCAAAGAAGCTGCAGTCCGTCTGCCCTGTTTGGAAATCGATCGCAGATATGCAGGGGTGGGAAAACGGCTGTCATTACCCGTAGAGGCAAGTCCGCGCTGCAATTTGACATAATCCATCTCGTATTCGTCTATCATCCTCAGAATCTCATCCCTGGAGCCCTCGCCATACGACGGGGAGGACACGAGACCTTCGATATCAAACTCGTTGGCATACATCAGCAGGTGAATCATCGACTGGTTGTCGTCAGGATCGGTGCCACCTATATCCGTGCTGACAAGCACCCTGTGACGCGTGGACGTGGATGCGGCGATAGAAGCAGCGAAGAGGATGGATAAGAAGAGTGTGGTGATACGGTTCATGCAGGTCGTTCTTTTACACTACAAAGGTAATGAATACCTGCCGATCGCACAAATCAGATATTCGTGTCGTCGAAGAATCCGTAGCCTTTGCCGGAACGGTTGACGAGATTGCGGGCGTAGACACTGAGCTTCTTGCGCAGGCGCGAGATGTTGACGTCTACAAGACGCGGATTGGTAAGCTCCTCGCCTTCCCAGGCGTTGGCAAATATCTCCTCGCGCGAGAACAGATGGTTGAGCGAACGCAGCAGCAGGCGGAGGATGGAGAACTCCGTGGGTGTGAGCGGCACTGCCTCGCCCTCTACAAGCAGACCGTGGGTGTCGACATTGAGAGTGAGTGAGCGGTATTCGATGACGCGCTTGTTGGCCACAGGAGCCATGTTGCGGTGTCGGCGCAGGACGGAGCGCACACGTGCAAGCATCTCGCGCAGAGAGAACGGGCGGGTCACATAGTCGTCGGCACCGGAGTTGAGACCTGCGATGATGTCGTTCTCGCTGTCGCGCACGGTGCAGAATATGACCGGGACATGAGCAGTCATGCGGTCTTCCTTGATGCGCTCAAGCAGCTCGAAACCGTCAATCTCACCCGTCAGGTCAATCTCGGAGATGACCAGATTGAACGTATCGATGGGCATGACGAGAGCCTCCTCAGCCGTGGATGCCACCTCGACGGTGTATCCCTCGCTCTGAAGATTCTCCTTCAACATTGACGTTATTCCTTGATCCGAATCAACCAGCAGGATGTGCTGTGAATCACTTTGTAATTGCATTGTGTTCTCTTACTTATTCATAATAAGCAAAACGGGTGTGCCGGATATTCTGCGTTTGCCTATGGCAAATATAAAAACTATATTCTGAATAAAAAAGTTTGTAACCGAATTGTAGATATTTTGAAATAAAAATGTCATTACGGGATTATTTTTCGGTCCTTGAAAGCCGGATATTGGAGGATAATATGTATCTTTGTCTGCAAAGATCATAAAAACAAGAATCATGAGTACGAAATATAAGAGAGTGCTTCTCAAGCTCAGCGGAGAGTCGCTGATGGGCAAGCAGGGCTACGGGATCGACACCGATCGTCTCGGCGACTATGCGCGTCAGATCATGGAGATAGTCAACATGGGTGTAGAGGTGGCCATAGTGATCGGTGGCGGAAACATCTTCAGAGGACTGTCAGGAGCGGCCAAGGGCTTCAACCGTGTGAAGGGAGACCAGATGGGTATGCTCGCCACGGTGATCAATTCGCTCGCCCTCTCGTCGGCCTTAGAGGCGATAGGCCAGCCGGCCAGAGTCCTCACAGCTATCAATATGTTTCCCATCGGGGAGCATTATTCCAACCGCCGGGCCATCGAGGCGATAGAGCGGAAGGAAGTGGCTATCATAGCCGGAGGCACGGGCAACCCGTTCTTCACCACCGATACCGGAAGCGCGCTCCGCGGCATTGAGGTCGAGGCTGACGTGATGCTCAAGGGTACACGTGTGGACGGTGTCTATACGGCTGATCCGGAGAAGGATCCGACGGCGGTAAAGTTTGACGAGATCTCTTACGATGAGGTACTGAAGCGCGGTCTCAAGGTGATGGACATAACGGCTACAGCTCTCTGCAAGGAAAACAATCTTCCCATCGTGGTGTTTGACATGGACACTCCCGGCAATCTCCTGAAGGTGATAAAGGGAGAGAATGTAGGGACGAGGGTGTTTTGAGTATTAAGTATTTAGTATTAAGTATTGAGTATTTAGTATTAAGTATTAAGTATTAAGTATTTAGTTTGAAGATATATCAATTTCAACATAAATCAATATTATGGAACCGTCTGACTATCTGAACCCGGCTGAGGAGAAAATGGAACTCGCCGTGGCTTATCTCGACGAAGCTCTCGCACATATCCGTGCGGGGAAGGCTAATCCCAAAATCCTCGACTCAGTGAAGGTGAGCTATTACGGCTCCACAGTTCCGGTGTCGCAGGTCGCTAACGTGTCGGTGCCCGACGCGCGTACCATTGCCATCACTCCCTGGGAGAAAAGTATGTTCAAGGAGATTGAGAAGGCTATCATCAACTCCGAGCTTGGCATCACTCCCGAAAATAATGGAGAGGTGATCCGTCTGAGCATCCCGCCTCTGACCGAGGAGCGCCGCAAGACATTAGTGAAACAGTCGAAAGCTGAGGCTGAGAATGCCAAGGTGTCCGTGCGCAATGCGCGCCGCGATGCCATAGAGGGTCTCAAAAAAGCTGTCAAGCAGGGCATGAGCGAGGATGTCGAGAAGGATGCCGAAACTTCCGTGCAGAAACTTCACGACAAGTATCTCAAGAAGATCGATGATCTCTTCGCTGCCAAGGAGAAAGAGATTCTTACCGTGTGATTCCGGAAAACAAGCTATCAAAAGACCGGCGCGACCATCTTGATCGTGCCGGTCTTTTTTTAATGGTTATGCGTCAGACGTAGGAGATTGTCGCTCCTGATGAGTCGACTGTCAGTGTGACTGTAGATGAGCAAACGAGAGGGGTGTTGTGATCAACGTGTCCTACGGGTGCACCAAAGGCCACGGGATAGTCGTAGTCTGCCACAAGGCGTGAGATCATCGACTCCATGGATTCGTTGTCGCGGTCAGGGGTGTACTCCGTGAACTGTCCGACTATCAGTCCGCGCAGACCGGCGAGGATGCCGCTCAGACGCAGGTTGTAGAGTATGCGTTCTATCTTATATATCGGTTCGGCTATGTCCTCGATAAACAGTATGGAGCCGGGGGTAATGACATCGAAAGGCGTGGATATCAATCCGGCTATCACAGCGAGATTGCCGCCAGTGAGGCGGGCTGTGGAGGAGCCTTGGCGGTTGAGCGGATGAGCCGGGATCCCTACCGGATCAAAACTGCCCGAGAGGATGGAGAAGAGGCGGCGGGAGTCCGGATCCTTGCCTTGGGATGAACCTATATGCTTACACATAGGGGCATGGATGGAACGGATGCCGTGGGCTGTCATGAGGGCATGGAGTGCGGATATATCCGAGTAGCCTACGATCCATTTCGGATCGTCGCGCAGGGGGAGACGGTTGAGGCGGTCGAGGAGATGGACGGCACCATAGCCTCCGCGCGAGCAGATGATGGCACGTGTAGCGGGGTCGAGAAGGGCAGTCTCCAAGTCGGAGTAGCGGTCTTCATCAGTTCCGGCGTATGTGCCCCAGCGGTCAAAAGTGTGTTGTCCGACGTAGGCGGTCCATCCGTGGTCCGTAAGGGCCGGGAGAGCGGCGTAGACGACCTGCGGCTTGATGATCGAAGCCGGAGAGAGGACGGCGATGCGGTCGCCGTGGCGCAGCGGGCGTGGGGTGAGCGTTTCCATCATGCTACCTGAACAGGGATGCCGGTCCCGGCAATGATTTTTTCAGCTATTCTGTCGAGCTCCTCACGGGAGACTTTCTCAAGGTGTTCGGCCGGGGTCTTGCGGTCAATGGAGTAGATCATCACTTCGGCAGGACGTATGATCCTGTAAGCTTCGATGAGGGCATCGACTTCGGCAGGAGTGGTGTTGTCAATCCGGATGCCGTCATATTCACCGCGTAGAAACATGGTCTGGATTATGCAGTCGGAACCGAAGGATGCGAGCTGCGGGATCAGCTTTTCGCAGGTGAATGATGGGGATGCCGGCCGGTCGATGGCCCGCATTGTAGATGTGATGGCGGAGTCGAGTTTGAGGATGTTGTTGTCAACCCGTCGGAGGGCATCGCACACAGCGGGGCTGTCAAGGTGAGTGGCGTTGGAGAGGACGCTGACCTTGGCTGAAGGGTAGTATCTGTCGCGGATACGGATGGTGTCGTCGATGATCGCCGGAAATTCGGGATGGAGGGTTGGCTCTCCGTTGCCGGAGAAAGTGATGACATCAAGTGGTTCGCCGGCATCGCTCATATTTTTAAGTCTTGACTCGAGAAGACGGGCCACACGCTCGCGCGAAGGTAGCCCGGTGGTTCCGGGACCCTGTGAGTTGAATCCGGCTTCGCAGTACAGACAATCGAACGAACAGATCTTGCCGTCGTCGGGTGAGAGGTTCACTCCGAGTGAGACGCCGAGACGTCGAGACCGGATGGGACCGAAAATTGTGGAGTGGAATAGTACGGTTTGCATATCCGCAAAGATAATTATTTTTCTTGTCGGATGCAAACCTGGTAAATAGGCTATAAAGGCTATAAAGGCTAAAGAGGCAAGAAAGGCAAGAGGGTAGGGGAGGGGGTATAAAGGCAAGGGAGGTGAGGGAGGTGAGGGAGGCGAGGGAGGCGAGGGTGGGGATGTAACCGCTTCGCGGTAATGGGGTGTGGGTGTATGGGGCGGTACCCCACGAAGAGATCGTGGGGTTAGGCAGATGTATGCGCTTCGCGCAATGGGAGGAGGTGAGGGAGGTGAGGGAGGATAAAGAGGGTATTAAGGCAAGGGAGGCGAGAGAGGCAAGGGAGGCAAGGGAGGTGAGGGAGGATAAAGAG
>CAZKIE010000016.1:25052-71912 GCA_964552825.1 uncultured Staphylococcus sp.
GGTATTAAGGCAAGGGAGGCGAGGGAGGCAAGGGAGGTGAGGGAGGTGAGGGAGGATAAAGAGGGTATTAAGGCAAGGGAGGCGAGGGAGGCAAGGGAGGTGAGGGAGGTGAGGGAGGTAAGGGTGGGAAGGGTTAAGGGTGTAAATATTTCGGGGTGGTGGAGGGTGCGGGAGGGAATTTTTGATTCTTAAAAGGTATTATTTTAATTAATTTATTGATAATCAATATATTATTTGCATATTTTTTGTCGGGTGTTTTTGTTCAGAAAAATTATTTTGACCAAAAAAGGAATTTTTTCTAACTTTGTAGACATGATGACTGTAGAATGGCTTACAGACGGAGCTGTTCCTATGCCCGGAATCGATAGAGCCAAGATGGAGGAGTGGATAGGAAGAGTGATTGCCGGCCACGGAAAGATAGCCGGCCCTCTGACGTATATCTTCTGCAATGATGAAAAAATCATCAAGGTGAACCGGGAGTTTCTACAACACGACTATTATACCGACATCATAACCTTCGACTACACACGCGGACGCCGTGTGAGCGGTGATATGTTCATTTCATTGGACACCGTGAGAAGCAATGCTGAAATGATGGGCCAGCCATACGAGAGGGAACTGCACAGGGTGATAATCCACGGAGTGCTGCATCTCTGCGGAATCAACGATAAAGGTCCCGGCGAAAGGGAAATCATGGAGTGTCATGAGGAAAAGGCTCTCGCGATGCTCGAAGCCGGGGAGTAAATGACTTTTCCCGGAGATTAAAAAGATAGCAAAAAAAACCAGAAAACATAGGAATGTTTTTCAATTACGACGTAATAGTGATAGGAGCCGGTCATGCCGGATGTGAGGCTGCGCACGCTTCGGCCAAAATAGGGGCAAGGACGCTGCTCATCACTATCGACATGAACAAGATAGCGCAAATGAGCTGCAATCCGGCCGTGGGCGGAATAGCCAAGGGTCAGATTGTACGCGAGATTGATGCACTCGGCGGAATGATGGGAATCATCACCGACCGTTCGGCCATACAGTTCAGGATGCTCAACCGCTCGAAAGGCCCGGCAATGTGGAGCCCGAGAGCACAGAGCGACCGGATGAAATACTCGGCATTATGGCGTGAATGTATGGAGAATACTCCGGGATTGTATATGTGGCAGGATTCCGTGACCTCACTGATAATCGAAAATGGAGAAGTGAGAGGTGTCAGGACGGCTTTAGGAGTGGAATTCAAGGCTAAGGCCGTGGTGCTGACCGCCGGAACATTCCTGAACGGACTGATGCATACGGGACCGGTGAAGATCGAGGGCGGCCGTGTGGCCGAGCCTTCCGCCCACGGGATCACCGAACAACTGCGCGATATGGGATTCACCACAGACAGGATGAAAACCGGAACACCGGTGAGAATAGACGGAAGGTCGGTGAAATGGGAACTGACGACGCTCCAGGAGGGCGACAACGATTATCATAAGTTCAGCTATCTCCCCGACGTGAAGCGCGAACTTAGACAACGCCCATGCCACACGGTATATACCAACAAAGAAACCCACGAAATACTCCGCAGAGGACTTCCGGACTCTCCGCTATACAACGGTCAGATCCAAAGCATAGGACCACGCTATTGTCCGAGCATAGAAACTAAAATCGTCACCTTCGCCGACAAGGAAGAGCACCAGCTTTTCCTCGAACCGGAGGGTGAGACGACAAAAGAATATTATCTGAACGGATTTTCTTCGTCGCTTCCCATCAACATCCAGTTTGAGGCATTGGAAACAATCCCGGCACTGAAGGAAGTCCAACTATATCGCCCCGGATATGCGATAGAATATGACTTTTTCGATCCCACACAGCTGCATCACACACTTGAGACAAAACAGGTGGGAGGGCTCTATTTCGCAGGCCAGGTGAACGGAACCACGGGATATGAGGAAGCGGCCGGACAGGGACTCGTGGCCGGCGCAAACGCAGCCTTGAAAACAATGGGCCGCGAACCTCTGACACTCGGCAGAGACGAAGCCTATATAGGTGTACTGATAGATGATCTTGTGACCAAAGGTGTGGACGAGCCTTACAGGATGTTCACCTCAAGAGCCGAATACCGCATACTGCTCCGGCAGGACGACGCTGATATGCGTCTTACCGCCAAAGGACATTCGATCGGACTGGCCGATGATGAAAGGTTCAGGCTGATGGAGAACAAGAGGGAGCAGAGGGATAAACTAATCGAATTCTGCGAGGGATTCACAGTCCGCACGGCCATAATAAATCCTTTCCTTGAAAAGGAGGGAGAATCACCGCTGACACAGGGAGTGAAACTGCAGACACTGCTGACACGTCCGGCCATGAACTTTGAAAAACTTATCCCGGCCATAGAACCACTGTCGAGTTTCATCAAGGAAAATATCGAAGATGAACGTCGAGAAGAGATATTGGAAGCCGCCGAGATACTCATAAAATACCAAGGCTACATAGCCCGCGAGAAGCAAAATGTGGATAAGCTCCACCGGCTCGAAAATCTCTCCCTGAAAGGGAAGATAGATTATAAAAACGTCCATGCACTGTCAACGGAAGCAAGGCAGAAATTAGAGAAGATTGATCCGGAGACGGTGGCCCAGGCTTCGAGAATACCAGGCATATCCCCGGCCGATATAAACATACTACTTCTACTTCTCGGAAGATGAAAACAGAATAATTGTTCCACGTGAAACATTTTTAAATTTCTATAAATAGATAAATGGAATACCTCAAATCACACATCCGCGACGTGGCAGACTTCCCCTCGAAGGGAATCATGTTCCGCGACCTGACAACACTATTCAAGGATCCCCGCGGCCTCCATATCATAGGCTGGGACCTCTCACAACTCTACCGCGACAAGGGGGTAACAAAAGTTGTGGGCATCGAGAGCAGGGGTTTCATAGGCGGTTCGATACTTGCCTTTGAGCTTGGTGCAGGATTCGTGCCGGCACGCAAACCCGGCAAACTTCCCGCCGATACCATCAAGATCAGCTATGACAAGGAGTATGGCAAGGATATAATAGAAATACACCGTGATGCCATCACACCCGACGATGTTGTGGTGATACATGACGATGTGCTTGCCACCGGAGGCACGATGGCTGCCGCATATGAGTTGGTGAAACAGATGAATCCCAAGAAGGTCTACATCAATTTCATTGTGGAGCTTTCACAACTCAAAGGGCGCGAGAACCTGCCGGCTGAGGCTGATGTCACTTCGCTGATCACGTATTAGGATTATCAGGCTATGATAGGCTAAGAAGGTTATAAAGGCTTATTAGGATAAAAGGCTAAAGAGGCTAAAAAGGATAATTTGGCGGGGGCGTGTCAATTTGCTTGCCACAAAGGGTTGTGGGATGTCTGCAGGTTGATACGCTCCGCATAATCGCATAGGATTGAAATAACGACTTTACATGGCTAAACATAGAAAATCATCAGAACTTGAGGAGAAGATCTCTATCCTGCCTGACACCCCGGGAGTATATATGTATTTCGATTCCGAGGGGACGGTGATCTATGTTGGCAAGGCAAAGAATCTCAAGCGGAGAGTTAGTTCGTATTTCAACCGCACTCACGACTCCCTACGCACTAATCTGCTTGTCCGCGCCATCGCGGACATGAAATATATAGTGGTTCCGACTGAACAGGATGCTCTTAATCTTGAAGCGTCAATGATCAAGGAGTATCAGCCACGTTATAATGTGCTACTGAAAGATGACAAGAGTTATCCCTGGATAACCGTCACAAACGAACCATATCCGCGCGTGTTCATGACCAGGCAGAAGATCAAGGACGGGTCGAAATATTATGGTCCGTATTCCGATACCGGAGCTGCACGGGCAACACTCGAACTGATCCGACGCATCTATCCGATCCGTTCATGCCGTCATCTCATCACTCAGGAATATATCGACAAGGGCAAGGGCAGACTATGCTTGGACTATCATCTGAAAAGATGCAAGGGGTGCTGTACAGGTCTTATATCCATGAAAGAATACGGTGAGGATATAGATCGCGTGCGTGCAATCCTGCGTGGCGATATATCGGAGCTGCTCCAGTATCTGAAGAGTGAGATGGAAAAGCTTTCCATGGAGCTGCGGTTTGAGGAAGCGCAGGAGCTGAAGGATCAGTATGATATGATAAAACGCTATCAATCAAAGAGTTCTATCGTATCACAGACCATAGAGGATGTTGATGTATTTGGTATTTACGACGAGGATAATGAGGTGAATATCAACTATATGCACGTCAGACACGGGGCCGTAGTGAAGTCCGTGACTCTTGAGTATAAACGCCGTCTCGACGAAACACGGTCGCAACTTCTCAGCTATGCGATGAATGAGATAGCCGGAACCTTAGGCATCAACTATGATGAAGTGATCACGGCCGAACTGCCCGATGTTGAGATGGAAGGCGTGAGATTCACCATACCACAGCGCGGCGACAAGGCAAAACTGCTTGAGGTGTCGCAGAAAAACGCACGCCAGCACCGTGTCGACAAGATAAAGACAATGGAGAAGAGGGATCCTACCGTCCGCACCGACAGGATTCTCGAACGCATGAAGAGCGACTTCCATCTGTCGGAACTTCCGCGCCATATAGAATGTTTCGACAATTCAAACATACAGGGGACTAATCCGGTGGCATCGTGTGTGGTATTCAAGGATGCAAAACCATCTAAAAAAGATTACAGACACTTCAATATCAAGACGGTCGTCGGTCCGGATGATTTCGCTTCAATGAAAGAGGTGCTTACGAGGCGCTACACGCGCCTGATGGAAGAAAATCAACCTCTACCTCAACTCGTGGTTGTTGACGGCGGCAAAGGGCAGCTTTCGGCCGCTGTGGAGGCTCTTGACGAGATGGGTCTGAGGGGAGTAATAGCGGTGGTGGGAATAGCAAAGAGATTAGAGGAAATCTACTTCCCGGGCGACAGCATCCCGCTCTATATAGATAAGAATTCAGAGACTCTGCGTGTGGTGCAGCATCTGCGCGACGAGGCTCACCGCTTTGGCATCACACACCACCGCAACAAGAGATCAAAAGGTCAGGCCGTGTCGCAATTAGACGCAATCAAGGGCATAGGCGAAAAAACACGCACCAAGCTGCTGAGTCATTTCAAGAGCGTGAAGCGGATAAAAGAGGCCGATCTCGACGCCATAGCCGAACTGATAGGCCCGGCCAAAGCGTCGATAGTGTATGCGGCTCTGAATTCTCAGTAATGTAATCCTAAGAGAAACGTCTGAGGATACGGCTCATGATCCCGGAAGCCTGGCGGAAGATATCGCTGTGAGGGGAATTCTCACAGATACTTTTGATCTCTATAAGAGCTAAAGAAACGGCTCCGAATGTCGAAAGAAACGGGAAAGTTGCAATGGGAAAGGTATGTCCGCTCTCATTATAGACGATTCCGGCGGTCATGACCATAGCATCAACAATTCCAAGTGAGAACAAGGCGAGAAAATAGGAGACGAGCTTGCGGACAGTTCTCCTAAGACCACGGGAAGTGAGTTTGCGTCCCTCCCTTTGCGATTTTCTCAATCCGCTGAAAAGATCGGCAAGGATGGTTACGGTGACACCGATGTATTCGGTGAAAAGAAGGATCAGGGTGTTGGCAATGATTTTCTGCATGGCTTTTTTACTGCAAAATTACAGTGAGAAAAAGCCGAAAAAGTGCGATAACGCCGCAGAGCAAATTCAAAATGACATAAAAGCCTCAGAACAGATGATTGTCTGAGGTTTTACAGGTTCCTGCCGCCGTTATGGCAGGGTATCCAGAAGTGGAACTGGAGAGACTTGTTCTTAATACTACAAATATAAATTTATCAGAAAGTTAGCTATCGGCTAAATAAACTATTTGGTGACAACCTTTAGCTCGCTGCAACTTGATTGCGGCAAATAATCGACTTATTGCCTTTGTCTTCCTCGACCCTGACTTCTCAGCGGTCCAACCGTAGTGTAAAGTTACTAAAAATCGGACGGCGATACGTTTTTACGATTTATAACAAGCATCTTCCTCTACCGCTCAATCCGAAATGCCTGCGTAGCTTGTCAACACCATCTTTATGCTTTTCGGGATTTTTCTTTTTCAGAGTACAGATATTTTGCAACTTCCATTTTACCGAGGGATAGTCTTCAAGATTACCGGCGCAGCATTTCGACCAATCCGGGTTTCCTTCCTCAAAGCTAATGAGAAAATGCTTGTCTTCCTCAGTAAGACTGCCGTTCACTATCGAAATGAGATTTATCCTCGACTCCTCATAATCATGGTACGAGAATGGGGTGTCGGTCATTCCATCAAACTGGTTTTCCAAAGCCTCCGATTGATCTATTGGATTAGGAGCAAAAGTTTCCACTATCGGCTTGTCACTACCGAGCAGACAGAACATGAATCCGGACTTGACAGAATTAAATTCTTCGTCAGTTATTCTCCGGCAATCAAAGAGGTCGCGTGGATGCTGCCGGCTAAGTGCAGCGCAAATCTTGCCTCCGAACAGCTGACCCCACGACACGATATTGGCATAGCAATTGAGATGAAATGTGTCCCTTGCGGTTTCGCATAATTGCATTATAATCGGTGGTTCTATCACTCCACGCTTTGTGCCATTGACTTCCAATTTTATCTTTGTGCCTTCTTTGAAACATTCCAATTTCCAGACATTTGACTTATGAATAACCTTAATTCCGGGCACCGCTTGCTCTATATCCTTTTTTAATCGTGAAAGATGGGTGTTAATTTCATTTAGGCTTTCTTCCCGCCCTTTCAATGGGATATAAGTCAAGTCTATATCGACCGACAGTCGTTCGAGATTTCTATAAAACAGGTTGATGGCAGTGCCTCCATGCACAGCGAAGTCTTTTATACGGAACACAAGAGGCATTATACGAATCAGCAACGCCACTTGGCGGCGATAAACATCATTCATAGCTTTCCAATTCTTTAGATACGGTTATACGATAAGTCGAATTATAGACTCCACCTTTGACAAGTTGTAACTTTGATGTCGTCAATCCGATTTTATTCAAATCAAGCATATCAACCCAATAATGGCCGGCTTTAGACGCCATATAAAGAAACATCCTCTTTACCTTCTGGGAATTTGTATTTTCTAATGTTTGTTGCACTCTTTCCGGGTCAAGAGCCGTCAGTTGCTCCATTATGTAGTACAGATCCATATAATTGTAGTATTTCGGAACAAGATACAAACACTCCGTAAATGCAAGTTCCGGTGACGATACAGGTATTTCCAACTCTCCCACTTTCAGGTCAATCGTCATTGGTGAATTGAATATCGATGTCTTGAAGTGTATCATATTCACATCGAATTTATCGGAATTCATCCATGCCAATATTCCTGACTTAGCACCGGTAACCATAAGATTTGGCTTACCCATAGGAACATAATGGCTGAATCCCTGCAATTCGAGTGCCGAATGAGCGGCAATTCTTGCTGATTCCACAAGCTGACGATTATATGAACTGACTGCGGCGAGTGCAGACAATTTCTCATTGTGTCTATACATCACACCGGGTACAAGCATATCGAGCCAACCCGAATCGCGATAGCTTTTCGTAAGTTGTGCCGAATAGCCATTTTTAGCCAACCATTCTGAAAACAATAGTCCTCCGGGGGTTAGTTCCGAAAGCAATCGGTTGAGTTTTGATGTTGTTTCTACAGTCATATTTTATTATTTTAATAAAATATCAACTACAAAATTACAATATAAATTTGAAATGACCAAATTAACAGTTGAAAAATTTTTAAAATAATAAAGTGTAATTATATTATTGTGAGTATTATCCAACTTGTCAAACAAAATAAATCGGTGAAAGGAAGAGGTCTTAACTTGGTCTGAAATCGTTCCTGAATCCGATAGGACGAAACATAAAAAAAACCTCAGAACAGATGATTGTCTGAGGTTTTACATGTTCCTGCCGAATTATGGCGAGGTAAATCTAATGTGGAACTGGAGGGGTTTGAACCCTCGTCCAAACGTGGAACTAATGAGCTTTCTACATGCTTAGTCTCTACTTGATTTTCGTGAAGGAACAGGCAAGAGACTACCAATTCCATCCTTATCCCCTAAGAATCTCGGCGGCTATCGAGGCTTTCGCCGCCATATTTCCGATTTACCTGCACCACTTGATCAATCCGTCTCGGAAAAAGGACAATTGAGTGATGTCTCGTCTCTGCAACTGTTGCGGAGATAAAGCTAATCTACTGTGCTTCGATTAAGCAGCGAGAGCGTAGTTGTTTTCGCCATTTAAATTTTTGATGTCTCTGATTAAAGAGTGTGGGCATCATCACTCTGCATGCTTACTCACCACCTCTACACGCTGTCAAAGCCAGTCAGTCCCGTAAAAATAGTGAGAGAATACAAAATTACAGCTAAATTTAATAACAAGCAATACTGAAATTGATTTTAATATTTTTTAATATATAAATATGAGCCATGTCGATATAAATATATGACACGGCTCATAAAAATTTTATAAAAAGTGTGGTCAACCTACCACAATGTTGACAATCTTGCCGGGTACGACAATGATCTTGCGGATTGTCTTACCTTCAATCCACTTGGCAGCTCCCTCGTTGGCGAGAGCTGCTTTCTCAACTTCCTCCCGCGGCATATCCACAGGAAGCTGTATATTGAAACGTGCCTTACCGTTGAACGACACGGCATAGTTGACAGTGGATTCCTTGAGATATTCCTCGTTCCACTCAGGCCAGTTGGCATCATTGATGGTGGTGTCGTGTCCGAGAGCAGAATGCCACAGCTCCTCGGCAATATGAGGTGCGAACGGAGCAAGAAGCACAAGAAGATCGGAAAGAACCACACGTGAGTGGCATTTGAGTTGGGTGAGTTCGTTGACGCATATCATGAACGCCGCCACAGAAGTATTGTAGGAGAAAGTCTCAATATCGCCCGTCACTTTCTTAATGAGCTTGTGGATTGATTTGAGAGCCTCTGCCGACGGTTTGGCATCATCCACGAGGCAAGTATCACCTTTATAGAAAAGTGCCCACAGCTTCTTTAAAAAGCGGTTCACGCCGTCGATACCGTTTGTATCCCAAGGCTTGGACTGTTCGAGCGGGCCGAGGAACATCTCATAGAGACGAAGAGTGTCCGCACCGTAGCGCTCCACAATATCATCAGGATTGACAACATTGAACATAGACTTGGACATCTTCTCCACAGCCCATCCGCACACGTATTTTCCATCCTCGAGGATAAACTCCGCATCCGCATAGTCAGGACGCCAAGCACGGAAAGCGTCAAGATCGAGAATATCGTTTGACACTATGTTGACATCCACATGGATAGGGGTGGTATCATACTGATCTTTCAGTCCGAGAGACACAAACTTGTTGGTACCCTGAATACGATAGACAAAGTTGGAGCGTCCCTGTATCATGCCCTGATTGATGAGTTTCCTGAAAGGCTCGGGCTCAACAACATAACCAAGGTCATACAAGAATTTATTCCAGAACCGGGAATAAATCAGGTGACCTGTGGCGTGTTCGGTACCTCCTATGTAGAGATCTACATTTCTCCAATACTCGTCTGCCTCACGGCTCACAAGAGCTTCATCATTGTGAGGATCCATATAGCGGAGATAGTATGCCGAAGATCCTGCAAATCCGGGCATAGTGTTGAGTTCAATAGGATATCCATCCTTCGTCACCCAGTTCTTAGCTCTTCCGAGAGGAGGCTCGCCGGTCTCAGTGGGAAGGTATTTGTCCACCTCAGGAAGAAGAAGAGGCAGATCACTTTCATCCATCAACGTGGGGATTCCATCCTTATAATACACAGGGAACGGTTCTCCCCAGTAGCGCTGACGCGAGAAGATGGCATCACGGAGACGATAGTTGACCTTTACACGGCCTATCCCCTTTTCCTCAATAAATTTCTTGGCTGCAGCAATGGCATCCTTCACTTCAAGTCCGTTGAGATTGAGCAGTTCCGACGAAGAGTTGATCATCCTGCCGCTCTTGGCATCAAAACTCTGCTCCGACACATCACATCCCTCAATAAGAGGTATCACGGGAAGATCAAAATGGCGGGCAAAGGCGTAGTCGCGGCTGTCGTGGGCGGGTACGGCCATGATTGCACCGGTGCCATATCCGGCAAGCACGTAATCGCTGACATAAACAGGAATGTTCTTACCTGTCAGTGGATTGACAGCATAGCTTCCGGTGAAAACACCGCTTACCTTCTTGTCAATCATACGCTCGCGCTCAGTCTTGTGCTTGATGGAGTCAAGATAAGCTTTCACAGCCTCTTTCTGTTCAGGTGTGGTGACTTTATCCACATACTCGCTCTCCGGAGCAAGCACCATGAATGTCACACCGAACACGGTGTCGGCACGTGTAGTGAAAATATCAAGCACAACGTCCGATCCTGCAATAGGGAATTTCATCTCAGCACCTTCCGAACGGCCTATCCAGTTGCGCTGTGTCTCTTTCAGGGAATCAGTCCACTCGAGAGAGTCGAGAGAATCAAGAAGACGGCCTGCATAAGCAGACACACGCAGACACCACTGATACATGAGTTTCTGCTCTACAGGATAACCACCACGGATGGAAAGACCCTCGCTCACCTCATCGTTGGCAAGTACAGTGCCAAGTTCCGGACACCAGTTGACCATAGTGTTGCCAAGATAGGCTATGCGGTAGTTCATCAGAGTGTCGCTCTTCTGCTTATCCGACATATCATTCCATTCTCCGGCAGTAAATGAAAGCTCCTCGGAGCAGGCTGCATGAATACCATCAGTACCTTTCTCCTCGAAATGCTTCACAAGATCAGCTATCGGCATAGCCTTGTCAGCGGCGGTGTTGTAGTAGCTCTCTACCATCTTCATGAATGCCCACTGTGTCCATTTATAGAACTTAGGATCACAGGTGCGCACCTCCCTGTCCCAATCGTAGCAGAAACCAATCTTGTCAAGCTGCTCGCGGTAGCGGGCAATGTTCTGCATAGTGGTTTTCTCGGGATGCTGGCCGGTCTGTATGGCATACTGTTCGGCAGGCAGACCATAGGCATCGTAGCCCATGGGATGAAGCACGTTGAAGCCACGCAGACGCTTGTAGCGAGAATATATGTCGGAAGCTATGTAGCCGAGCGGATGTCCCACGTGCAGACCTGCACCTGAGGGATACGGAAACATATCGAGCACATAGAACTTAGGACGGGATTTATCAATCTCAGTCTTGTAAACTTTTTCTTCACTCCAGCGTCGCTGCCAGCGTGATTCTATTTCTTTATGGTTATATTCCATATATGATGTGATATTTCTTAATTGCTGAGTTCGAGCATAAGGGTGATGGGCTTGCGGGCACGATCTATTATAGAAGGATCTACTTCTATCTCCGGAGCTTCATAAAGGAGCGTGAGATACAGCTTGGAAAGAGTGTTGAGCTTCATGAATGAACAGTCGTTGCAGGCACAAGTGGAATCATTTGGTGGAGCCGGTATGAAAGTCTTACCTGGACACTTGCGGCGCATCTCGTGAAGAATGCCGCTTTCGGTAGCCACTATAAATTCATGAGCCTCGCTCTGCTCAGCCCAATTCAAAAGAACAGCCGTCGATCCCACCTTGTCTGCAACAAGACGGACAGGAGCCGTACATTCAGGATGGACGAGCACTTTGGCTTCCGGATGGGATTTCTTCAGATCGAGTATTTTTTCAAGAGAGAATTTCTCATGTACATGGCAAGCTCCATCCCACAGAACCATCTCCCTTCCGGTCTCTGAATTAATATAATTTCCAAGATTTCTGTCGGGACCGAATATGATCTTCTCATCCTCAGGCATTGCATTGACTATCTTCATGGCATTTCCGGAAGTCACCACCACATCAGTGAGAGCCTTGACGGCCGCAGAAGTATTGACATAGGAAATCACCGTGTGGCCGGGATGTTCAGCAATGAATTTTTCCAATTCAGGAGCGGGACATGAGTCGGCGAGCGAACATCCTGCATTGAGATCTGGAACAAGCACCTTCTTGGAAGGACAGAGGATCTTCACGGTCTCACCCATGAAGTGGACACCACACATCACTATTATATCATTGTCGAGTCCTTCGGCTATACGGGCAAGGGCAAGAGAATCGCCTATGAAATCCGCTATTTCCTGGATTTCGGGAAGAGTGTAGTAGTGAGCCAGGATCACAGCATTTTTCTCTTCCTTCAATCTGATAATTTCAGCCTTGAGATCCGTACCTTCAGGTATGGCGGCTTCCACATATCCCTTGTCAATTTTCATTGATATATATTTTTGAAAAAAGTTTTTTAAAAAAGAAAATATAAAAGAAGAAGATCAAAGGATGTTGATATGTATGATAACTTTCTGTATATATACTTGTATAATTGACTTATTGATATGCAATTTACATTTTCATCATAGTTATCTACATCATCATTATTTGAATATCAGTCTTTTAATAAGTTTATAAACATTGTGTTAACAGTGTGCAAAGTTAAAAATTTTTTAGTTGTTACACAACCTTATTTTGTTGAAAAGGGTATTGAGAACACTTTGATACATAAATAATAACTATTTTGGACAAGGAGAGTATTTGACTATACACATAATGAGTGATACAAGTCAATAATAAGTTTTAAAAATCTATTCAAAAGTTTTCAACAGTTATCAACACTGTTTTAAACATAAAAAGTAGATGCTTCTCACTTGCAGAAGCATCTACTTTTTATGTATGTGATAAGGAAAATATAAATCAGAGAGTGAGTCCGAAAGTATCAATGAAATCCTTCAGGATGGGGCGTTGTTCCATCATGTGGGAAAGTACCTGGCGTTCGTTCCATGTGTGAGGGGAGGCTTCGCCTTGGTTAATTTCCACTTTTATCTCTACATAGTCGTTTTTGAGATTTTCGTGAAGATATCTGAGTATTGCCGGCATGGCTTCTGTCATTTCCTGATACTGCTTTTCATTCTCTACGAGCATTTTGTAAATATTTCCTTCCACGAGTGTAGGAAATGAAGCTCTCATGGTGTTTGAGAGAATATGGCGTGATGGATTTGCCTTGATGAATTCCTTCCAGGCTGTATGAAGACTTTCAAGTGTGAAAGAATTTTCTCTTCTTTCAACAGTGTCATTCATTGCAGCGGAACGGGAATTTTGCAAGGATACCTCCGAGCTACGGTTTGAGATGGAAAAACGTTGGGTTTTTCCTGTTAATTTTACTTTTGGGTTAAGAGTTGATAAGTTGGTTTTGTAGTCAGGGGGAGGAGGAGCGGCTGCAACAGTACGGGATGATGCAGAGGAAGGAGCAGAGGGTTGTTTCTGCTGAGTAGGAGCAGATTCTGAGGAGGTATGAGCGGCAGTGTCTATTTTCTGTAACTGCCCCTCTCCGTTGCCACTTTTATTACCGGGAGAGGGGCTTAACAATTGGCATATCTTGGCGAGCATAAGCTCTACAAGAAATTGTTTGTTTGAAGCTACCCGATAGTTAAGATCCGCTTCATTGCAGAGATTCATGGCCCGATAGATAAATTCCGGATGACACTTTGAGGCTGCCTGTGCCATTGCGGCTCGGGCTTCATCGTCGGCTTCAAGAAGTGATATGGTGGAAGGATCGAGGGCTACCATCAGATCTCTGAAATAGTCGCCAAGTCCGGTAACGAGGGTATGGGAATCAAATCCATGATCGCGGATCTCCTTGTAGATCAGCCATGATTCAAGCACCTTGTTGCCGAGAAAACAGTCGAGCAGCCTGTCATAGTATCTATGATCGAGAACATTAAGATTATCAATGGCGCTCTGATATGTGATGTTACCCCTCGATGAAGCGGCCACCTGGTCAAAGATTGAGAGAGCATCGCGCATCGCGCCATCGGCTTTGCGGGCTATGACGTTGAGGGCGGCAGGTTCGGCTGTGAATCCTTCCTGAGCCGCCACATAGGCGAGATGGTCGATGATGTCACGGATGGTGATTCGGTTGAAGTCGTAGATCTGGCATCGCGAAAGGATGGTAGGTATGATCTTGTGTTTCTCGGTGGTGGCGAGAATGAATATCACGTATGATGGCGGTTCTTCGAGTGTCTTGAGGAAGGCATTGAAGGCTGAGGCTGACAGCATATGGACCTCATCGACAATAAACACGCGATATTTACCCATGGATGGAGGCACCTGAACCTGATCGACGAGTTCGCGTATGGAGTCGACACCATTGTTGGAGGCGGCGTCAAGCTCTATTATGTTCATTGAATTACCGGCGTTGAAGGCTCGGCATGAATCACATTCGTTGCAAGCCTCGCCGGAAGGAGTGGGATTAAGGCAGTTTATTGTCTTGGCGAAAATACGCGCACATGAGGTCTTGCCTACCCCACGGGATCCGCAGAACAGATAGCTGTGGGCAAGACGGCCTGACGCTATGGCATTGCGAAGAGTGGATGTGAGGGCTTTCTGCCCCACTACGCTCTCGAATGTGGAAGGTCTGTATTTTCTTGCTGATACTATGTATTGATCCATAAGTAGATTTACAGGTGAGATACAACAAAGGTAACTAAAAGATGCGATATTTGCTGATAAAATTGTGATTAATTTGCATATAGTAAGATAAAGATTAATGCTTGATATTAAAATTAGTTAAAATATATTGAATATGTAAACTTTAAAAGGCTTTCTTTGTTTAAAAAACAAAGAGACATAATCGCTTAAAAAAAAACACAGATTACGATGGAAAACTCCTCTAACGATTACTTTGGATACGGAACCATTTTATCCGCAGCAACCGAATTGGTGAAGACCGTACACGAATACATTTCTGACTGGCTTCCCACACAAGACAACGCTACTTCGGCCAGCACGGCTGACTTTTCAACAGACTGGAACTGAAAATTACACAAAGAAACAAACGTGGTAAAGAGAAAGAAAAGGTGTCTCCTTCAAGAGGCACCTTTTTTTAGTCTGTGACCATAGTTTTTTTCTTTCTTTTGGGGTTTTCGGGGAACCAACCTCTCTCCACGCGCCTGCGCTGCTCCAGAATCTCCCCTATCGTCCAGAATGAGCTGAAAGAGAAGACACCGAGCAGACTTGACCAGAAAGGATCAGTGATACATACGGCTCCGGCTATGCCTGCAAGCCCGAGAAGAAGAAACCACCACCGGCATCCGGTGCCGAAGTGATACTCACACTTGATGCACACGGGATGGAATATTCCTATTATCAGGAATGTACACAGTCCGATGGCGAGACCGAGAAGATGATGGGATGAGAGATATTCTGACATTTTTATTGTTCTGTTATTGTGGTGAAGTATATGATGTCGCATCCTATGGTGTAGGGTGTGACATTGTCTGTTCTCGGTTTCTTGCCGAGATGGTAGTAGAATGATAGTTGTGTGTCCCATGAAGGGAATACGATCTTCTTGGTCCTTCCTGCCGGAATGGATGTGTCTATGTCGACGGTGGCACTGTGCAGTTCACGTCCGGAAAGATCCATGTATGTTATTTCCATACGCAAGGAGGAGATTGTCCGGTCAGTGTTGTTGGTGACAAGCATTGTCTCTTTCGAGGAGTTGAGAGGCTTGTCGTAGCCCGACAGTGTGATCTGTTGTCCGGAGGGATTGAACACCGTGTCCGGAACAATGTCTTTGTCTGTCACGTATGAAGGTTTTAAAAGCTCAGGATCCGCCACCTTGAGTCTTTTGCCTCTCAGAGTGTTGTCGGCCATGGACGTGAGACAGGCTGCAGTCAGCAGTATAAGTATTAATGACAGTGTTCTCACAGATAGCGGGGATTAAGAGGTTTTGCAGGAGCGGGATATATCCTCACACATCCGTCTATATCGCCCGACGGACGCTCGACACGTGTTAATACGCTGCGGTACATATATGGGATGATGAGCCGCCACCAGTTGAAACGGAATTTTTTTCCGTACTGCCTGACCGTTATCCGTGTACCACCGTCGCCGAGGGTCACGGTGAATGTCTCAGGCCTGAACAGAAGTGTACCGTCATCGGTATGGGTTGTGTATATACGTGCGTCATATACACCACGCCGGGATGAAGGAGTGAGGTAGCCCATCACGGTTCCCGGTCGTGTTGAGAGATCCGAGCTTCTGACAGCCACCATGCGGTAAATAGTGGAGGCTCCGGATGAGGATGGCATTCGTTCGATGGCCATATACGTACCCTCGCCGGCAAATTCCCATATTCCTTCTATTTCATGGAGGGGTAGAGACGACATACGGACCCTGACGGAATCTTCCCGATAGGCCGGAAGCAACTCAGAAGTGGCCGGCACATTGTCGAGTACCGGTCTGCGGGCAGCGGCAGGAAGATATGTTCCGGTCAGCAGGATGAGGAGAGATAGGAGAGTCTTCATTTACCCGGATCAGGTGGAGAATTTGTAGGTGAAACCGAATGAAAGAATCTCTTTCATCATGAATTTGCTCCAGTCGGTGTCGTCACTGTCATCCGTGGATGAATCGTAGCGGAGATGGACGTAGATCTGGGTGGTGAGAAATTTGTTGATGGTGAACATCAATGTGTTTTCAAAATCACTCTGGACGTAGCTGTAGTCCGAGAACATGAACAGACGTGAACGCAGGGCTATGTTCTCGCTTATCTGCCATGACAGCTTGCCTTCCGCGCTCGAACCGATCTCGTGGACTGTCCTGTGGCCGGTCTTTATACCTAAGGATGTAACATCCATGCGCCGGCTTGTACAGCCTTTCATATTCCATGACAGCGGCGATATGGATGCATCGAAAGTGAGTGTCTTTTTGGGATTGGTGTAGTTGTAGGTCATACCTATACCGACATTAAGCTCCACCGGCGAGAGGAAGGCGGCCTTGAGGTCGTTGGTGCCTTTCTTGAAGCTGTTGAGCATCTGGGTTTTCAACTGTGCCGTCATTGAGTAATACCAACGTTTTGTGGACTTGTAGCCGGCGGTCATGTTCCACTGGAAGAGGTCCTCGGATATGGAGTAGTTGCGTAGCTCGTCGTCAGGAGCGTTCATCAGACCGAGTTTGTACTGGAAAGTGTTCTCAAACAGAAGATCGGTATGATATATGGGGTTGAGCTTCACGTTGTAGTATATGTTGGCCAGGGCGTTGATGCTGTTGGTACCTCCCTGATACCAGTTTGGCGACACGAATGCCTGTGAGAATTGCAGGTTTATGTTGAATTCCTTCAGCCAGTGTGTCTTGCCGAACACGACTTCGAGATTAGGCTGTACCTTGAATTCAGGTATGACCTCGGATATCACGATCTTGGCTGTCTCCGGATCCACTGTGGCTGTGAACTGTTTAGGTGGTTCGGGAAGGTGTGACTCGTTGTAGAGAATACGGTTGGGATTGTTGACGAAGTAGTTCTGTCTCACACGGTTCATCATGTCGTTGCGGAACGCGTCCTCGTTGATCCATGCTCCTATTTCCGGATCGCCTGCCACTAATTCGACTACGGGTGTGGTGGAGAGATGCAGCGAGTCCTGTATGTGGAGCTTGTCGAAGACTGTGGGGCGGAAATTATATTCCGGAAGTATGGTGGTGACAACTGGCGTAAACATCTCCTCTGCCTCGGCCAATGAACCTGAGGGAGCTGTGAAGTCGTCGAAGAAGGCTTCGTTGATCTCCTCCCCTGCCTCGTTGAGATTCATCATGGTGCTGTCATTGGATGCGATCAAGGCGGTGCTGTCGACAGGAACATAATTGTAGATTATGTTTCGTGGTTCCTGTGGAGGCAGTATCGATGTCACCTCTGCGCCTGCCCCGAATGTGGCAAGAACCGGTATGAAAGCGAGAAGCTGCTTGATGGTCATGATGTCAAGATTTATGATTGGTTTTTTGTTTCTTGTTTTTGTTGCCGGTTTTGCCGGTTTTGTTGCCATATCTGCGTCCGCGGCTCTGCCCGCCTCTCCCCCGTCCGGGTCCGGAAGCTCTGCGTCTGCCGGGATTGTAGGGAGGCACTTCTCCGATTGATTCAGGTAGCGTCTGTTTGGCCACCTCGTAGCCGAGGAATTTCTCAAGGTCTCCAAACCATCTCTGTTCTTTCTCTCCGACGAGGGTGACGGCTGCACCTCCGGCTCCGGCTCTTGCCGTGCGGCCTATGCGGTGCACGTAGTCCTCGGCTTCGCGTGGCACATCGTAGTTGACCACAAGTGCTATGTCGTCAATATCGATGCCTCTTGCGAGGATATCGGTCGCCACGAGTATGTCGGTGCGTCCTGCCCTGAAGTCAAGCATCACCTGCTCGCGGCGATCCTGCTCGAGATCAGAGTGCATCTCGGCCACCTTGAAGTGTGCTGAACGCAGTTCCTTGGCGAGATCCTTAACTTTGAGTTTTGAGGATGCGAACACTATCACTCTCTTGGATCCAATGGTCTTGAAGAGGTGTTTGAGCACCGGTGTTTTCTGCCGCTCATAGCAGATGCAGGCACTCTGTGATATTTTCTCCGTCGGACGGGATACGGCGATCTTGATTTCTGCCGGATTGCGGAGTATGGCCTTGGCGAGCTGCTGGATCTTGGGAGGCATCGTGGCCGAGAACATAAGAGTCTGACGCTCTGGAGACAGATGCTTGACTATCTGCATTATGTCGTCGAAAAATCCCATGTCGAGCATACGGTCGGCCTCATCGAGTATGAAGTATTTCACTTTCGACAGGTCTATACCGCCGAGCTGCAGATGGGCTATGAGCCGGCCGGGAGTGGCGATCACTACATCCGCGCCGGTCTTCAGGCCTCTCTGTTGGCGGGCAAACTCCTTGCCGTCAGTACCGCCATATATGGCCACGCTTGAGATGGGGAGGTAGTAGGAGAATCCTTCGAGCTGGCGGTCGATCTGCTGGGCGAGCTCGCGGGTTGGAGCCATCACTATGCAGCTCACGGCCGTAGGCTCCGGCTCGTCGGCGAGCATATCTATCACCGGGAGCAGATATGCGGCGGTCTTTCCGGTGCCTGTCTGGGCCACGGCTATAAGATCGCGCCCCTGAAAGATTACCGGTATGGCCTGCTCCTGGATGGGGGTGCAGTCGCCAAAACGCATCGCATCAAGCGCGTCAAGCACATCGTCACTAAGCTCTAACTCATCAAAACGCATATCTGTGATAGAAGAAATGGTCTATTTTACCGCAAAGTTAGCGATTTATCCTCACTTTACAAAACGGCCCTGGATTTTGACCGGTCTTTTTGCGAAAGGTTTAGTGGCAAAAAAATGTCTGCGTCACCATCAGGCCACGCAGACTCTCTGAGAATAGGATAAGTATGTAAAAACAATAGTCAGGTTGTCTCGTTGTAGATCACGTTGAGCACCGTCTGACCGACGGCCTTGAGTGTGGCCGGATCAATATGGTTCATATCATCGGTGGTGGTGTGCCAGTTGGCGGGAAATGACATGGTCTGGTCATTTTTTGACTCGATTATGTCAATGGTAGGAATGCCGGCTCTGTTGAGAAACACATGATCATCAACTACGCCGCCACCAAGCTTGTTGACAAATTTTTCACCGAAGCCGGACTTGTCGGCTATGGCCCAAACCTTGTCCACAAGTTCGGGTGCAATCCTGTCGGAGATGTATTCACGGTGGAATTTCGCACCCATTCCGCCTACCATGTCCACGAGTATACCGTAGACGGGCAGTGAATCTGTCGTATATGGCATATTTTCCGTCCAGTACTGGGTGCCGAGACACCATGTCTCGTCATGATTGGAGAATCCGGACATCTGTCCGTAGTCCTCGGCATCGACAAACAGCATATCCACACCTATTTCAGGAGTTTTACCCCCGAGCTGGCGTGCTACCTCAAGAAGCACTCCCACACCGCTCGCGCCATCGTTGGCACCCGGAATAGGATCATGGCGGTTTTCCTCCACCGGATCATTGTCGGCCCAGGGACGTGTGTCGAAGTGAGCAGCGAGAAGCACACGCTTGCGTGCGGACGAATTGAACGACCCCATTATATTGGTAATGGGAAGCTCCTCACCGTTGAAGGCCTTGACCTTTCCGTGCTGGAGCACCACGGTATCCGCCTTGTGGCGGCGGAGCTCAGAAGCTATGTAGTCGACGCAACGTGCCGAGCCGGAAGACCCTGGAATCCTGGGACCCATGGCAACCTGCTGCTCCACGTAGGAGTAGGCACTGTCGCTATTGAATTTCACTGACTCGTTGATAGCCTGGGGATACTTGTCAGCAACCGACGCTGCATCTCCCGATCCGGCAGCCTTGCACCCGACTACGAGCGCAAACGACACACCAACAAGGCAATGAATCAATGAATACTTTTTCATGAATATGGTTAATTGTGGGTATTATACCTGCGTTTTCAAGCGACAAAGTTACAACTTAGTTACAAAACTTCCACAACGATGTTACAAAAAGATCCGTATATTAACATAAAATAACATATAAGGAATAAAAAAAGCAAATACTATACGAAACCACCTACATTCTCAGTTGTATTATAAAGAAATTGCGTATCTTTGCGCACCCAAAACGAAACAAAACAAACAACCCACAGAAATAATCCCGAAACACCATGTACTGGACTCTGGAACTTGCATCAAAATTGGAGGACGCCCCCTGGCCGGCAACCAAGGAGGAACTGATAGACTACGCCCAACGTTCGGGCGCCCCGCTCGAAGTGATAGAAAACCTTCAGGAAATGGAAGATGAAGGCGACACCTACGAATGTATAGAAGACATCTGGCCCGACTATCCCTCCAAAGAAGACTTCTTCTTCAACGAGGATGAGTACTAAATTAAAAAGCGACAAAAGTTGCTGAAATACAAACTGATTTACAAGATGTTGGGGACGCAGGTAGTTTCCGACATCTTCTTTTTTATCCCTAAATAGCTTGGTTCGCGTCCCCAAAATTGTTAACTTTGCAGAAAATATTCCTAAAATTTGGATAGTAAATCAAGTTAACATGGGCAGACCTAAGCCGACAAAGATAAAAGGCAACCTCATCCTCCGCACCGACCGCAACCCCGATGCTAATGGGCGTTATTGTGTGTATATAGATTATGTGCTTCAATCCAAACACGCTAAGGTAGCAACCGAGGTATGGGTCGAGGAGAAATATTTCGATAAAAAGAAGAAGGAAATATCTACTTCACATCCGTTTGCAACTAAGCTCAACCGACAACTGGATGTAATGCGGAGGGAAATAGACGAGCGTGTGTTTGACTATTCGCAAAAACATCGTCTAACCATAGATGCGTTGAGAGCATTGGCTCAAGGTCGTGTCGTGCCAAAAGGTGTTAGAAATACCGACGATTTTATTGAGTTTGCCATCAAGGTAATCAATGAGGAATACAAATTACAACGAATAGGGGTAAGCGTCCGCGATAATGCCCTTTGCGGATTCAATATGTTTCGTAAATTCCTTCGTCAACAACATGGCGAGGATTCCTTATACATAAAGGAGTTGTCGATTGACCTCATCCGTGATTACATATTTTGGAGGCAAGGAAACGGAAATACAAACGAGACAATTAACAAGGCTCTGACACCAATCATCAAAGCAGCCCGACGTGCTTCATCAGAAAAACTCATTGATTCTTCAATTTACGATGAATTAACACGGATGTACCTTCCCTCACGGTTAGAGCAGGGCGAGGAGGATGCTTCGGAGGTTCATTATCTGACAGAGGAACAATTACGAAAGTTCGCAGACCTCTTTAATACTGTCAAATACCCACGCACGCGTGACTATATAGACTTATTCCTATTCTCATTTTATGCCTGCGGACTACGCATCTCCGACCTTATTACACTTGAATGGAAATCAATAAACTTTGAAAATCGAGAAATCAGAAAGGTTATATACAAATCAGACCGCATCCACACTATTCCGTTGAACGATGGAGCGATGGAAATACTGAAGCGGTGGAGGAATCGCAGTCAAGGGCGTTTTGTGTTCGGATTGCTATCTGACAACTTTGACCTCAGCGATGAAAGTGAATTAAAACGGATGAGGTTAAACAAGAACAGAGCTATCATAACATCGCTCAAAACACTTGGGGATAAAATAGGACTTCGATTTAATCTGACGATGCACGTCGCCCGACACACCTTTGCCGTTCTTGCTCTTAACAAGGGTGTGGATGTTCATGTGATTAGTCGATTGATGGGGCATAGTTCGATTATGGTAACTGAAAAGGTTTATGCTCAATTCCTCCCATCAACATTGCAGGATGAGGTTATGGGGAGACTAAACTTCAATTTTTAGCATCTCGTCAAATATAAGAAGAGTGTTTTATGGTTATTCATGGCTATTTGTAGAACTAAACATAATTTAACACTGATAACTTGACAAGGGAGTGTTCTACGTTATACCTTTGCATCGCAGTTAAGCAATAAGCGACATCGAGCTGCCCTGCAATTAAGCAGGTTGAGTCGAGTAATCGACATTAGGAGATAAGCAACCTTCACCATTAAGGTGCTTCTCCCGAAAGATGCGCAACCCCTCGAGGAGGAGGGTTGAAATGGTAACACAAAATAACCTTAACGAATCTCTGACAGAGATGGCGATGGTGAGCGTCCGAGACTTAACCGTACTCACCAACACAGTAAAGACCTTAATTGATGAGGTCAATTCCCTACGTAACCATATCACACCGACCAAACTCTATGGGAATAGAGAGGTAAAGGATGTGCTTGGAATCCAAGACAAACTGCTAAAGAAGTATCGCGATGATGGATTGTTGGGTTTCCATCAAGTAGGTGACAAATACTGGTACACTCCCGAAGATATTCAAAATTTCATGACTCTCTGCAAGGTAGAGCCGATAGTTAATCCACGAAGGGCATGACCACAATCCCCACGAAAAGGGTTGGTTTGTAAATTCCACCATAATACCAACCACTACCCCCTATCACCCAACGATATAATCACCGTATTCCGCCTTTTATTTACGCTTATCTCACTAAGCGTTAGTAACCTCTACTCCCTTTGCCGAGTGAAAATTTCACTATAGACATTTCAATGGTTTTATCTTTTCAGATTTACCATACTATTTATTGGTAGCAACCATAATAAAGGAATGAATAACTCTAAAAGACACTATCGTGAATTGTCGGACATGACAAAGATGAAGATTTCGCAGTCACTCAAAGGACGAGTCAAGAGCATGACACACAAGGAGGCAATATCCAATGGGTTGAAGGAGTATTGGAAAGGAATCCCAAACAAACCGACCTCCACGCCTACAGAACCTACAATCCCTACTTCTCAAAGTGATAAACCGCTCCAAAATGGAGTCTAAAATCAACAATGCAATGATACAATTCGATAAAATTCTCATTGTTGCCCCAATATCCGCAATAAACGGATATGAGGATAATAACAAATTTGACCAAAACACCGTCAATGGGGAACTACATCTTGTATTCAATCAAGATAGTCCCTCACTTCATGTGAACGTTTCTCCGAAGGAACAGACCGTAAGCATCGAGTTTACTGGAAAGATTCTTGGGGAACGTTATCCAGAACTTATAAATGCCGAGACATTCAGTGTTTGCATCGACAGAATAAATAGCATGGGGATATTCAATCTTAATGAGAATATCCTTTTGACCCACGGCGAAGTAGGGTTATGCGATGTTACGACTGATGTGGATGATATTGATATTCACAAGTTGTCGAGGCTTATAACGGCAAATATCAACACTCCCAACTGGGCTGTTGCGGAATACAAAACCAATGGTCTCGTGCTTTACAAAACGGTAAAATCAAAGAAATACCAGCGTAGGCTTTCCATCTATAATAAGGAAACCGAAATGGGTAAAAAGAACAGCACGGATTTCATCACTACATCTGAAAATAAACAGAGAGTGTTGGATTATTTCAAAGGCATGACACGCTTTGAACTCAATCTAAGAACGATGAAAGCTATCCGTGACGCTCTGAAAATTTCAGACACATCCCTGCCAACAGTACTTAATGCTGAAGCAAACCCTATTAGGCAGACAATTTTGGATGGAATCGTATTGCCAAAGGGCAAAAAGGATGTCAAGAAATTGCGAGACTTTGAGAAAAGTGTCGTGTTAGAGCATTTCGATTACAATATAGGCAAAATTAAAGGACTATTCCTTGAATTCTATAAAAATCGGAATAGTGTAAATAAAACCATAGCCGTATATCGTGAGCTAAGCCAATCACTCCATCCGATAGATTTAACATGGTTGAATGATATTCTCGACCGAGTTGCCTAAATACTAACGTGTGGACATTCAAAAAAGGTTCCACCTCATCACAAGTGAATGTTGTGTTGAGGTGGAATTGTATTGAACGACCCGATTTTTCTAATAATCACACAATTACACATATTTGCAATATTCACTAATATTCCGAAGTGAATATCGGGCTATCACTTCTTCTTATACACATCGTCGGGATATTGATAGCGTGACAAGGTTTTGTTTGAGGAGTTAATACGGAGCAATGGTTCATTATTATTGCTATTATATATTACATTGTCTTTTACATAATATGGGATAGGTACTCCTTTTGTGGCTCGTCCGCTATCACTTGATTTCTCGCTAAAGGTGAACGTACTCTCATTAAATACCATGATTTCATAAATTATTTCTGAATAGGTATAATCAATACGCTCTCTAACCCATCTGCCAATCAACCACTTTGGTACTTGTTGTTCTTCTTTGGCAGGTGCTTTCGATGAGGTTTCTGTCACACTTGGTGAATAATCCCAATTTAGACCATTTGTTTGGAAAGTATAAGTCACACTTGACCCATCGTCAGTTGGAATTTGGACGGCAAGTTTGTCTGACTGTTTGAGTCGATTTATCCACTTTTTTGAAGTGTTTGCATCATGAGCGACAAACATAAGGTGGGGGATAGTGGTGGCGAAACTGGTAGATTCTACTTCTCCCTTATCAAAACGATATTTAATTTGTGCGTATTTGTCAATCGAGCATCCCTCATCCAATCCCAAAGATACAGTTGCACTTTCGCCTCCATCCACATAATGAATAAGGAGTATCATTTGTAATTTCTTTCCGTTGACAGTACGGACTTCTTCCGCTTTGAGATGCGCCATGTGGGTAACAGCATCGTTCATTGGGTCTGTTTTGGATGTGTACTCCCATTTTGAAGGCTTGGAAGTAGCAACCGCAACACTTACACTATCACAATATGGTATCGTGTCTTCAGCCACGGTTTCTTCGGATTCTTTGGCATTATTGTTACCATTACCCGAACATGACGTTATAAACATGACAAAAAATGCCATGCAATACATCAGTAGATTTTTCATATTAGTCTTCTATTTGTTTTAGGGGTATATTGTCTCCAGCAGGAATCCATTGGACGGTAGGACTATTTTTAGCAAATACGAATTTTGAAATGGCGAATCCAGTTTGGAATTCAATGGAATTTCGGTCTATCCCTTCTTCGCAAGATACCACCATGAACCCAGAGCCATTATTCATTGGTCTCCAATCCTCTATCTTTTCCTTTTCTGTACCTCCAAAACGAGAATCTTCGCTGAAGTCACTCTTTGTATAAGATGTGATAATGACACTGTTTGTTGTAAAGTGAAATTTGAAGTAGAAGTCGCCTCTTTTCCTTGTTGCTCCCCATGTAGTGCCAGGAAGTTTATCCTTTAATTCAGAAAGGGTGGCAACGCCCTTCCATTTCTTAGCTTCTTTTTCAGCTGCTATACGCGCTTCTTCCTCTCTTTTTAATCTTTCCGCTGTAGCCTGCGCTTCACGTATGGAGTCTTGTTGTCTCTGAGCATCGATTTCCGCTTGATTGGTCTGAACGCTTTCAGACGCTTCTGTCTTCTCTGTAGATGAGGAGGAGCAGGATGTCATTGGTATCAAAGAGAATATTACCAACATAAGAAAAATGTATTGCTTCATGGCTTTTAGAGTTTAGTTTTGTTGTCAGAACCGTTTAGAGGTGAGGTAAATGTACCATTCAGAGTTACATCCCCTCCCATAGGGGAATTGAATTTAGCATTACTGAACTGTACTGTGATTGTCTTTCCGTTGAGGTCAACATCTGTAACCGCCACATTACCACTTCTCACCTCCGCGCCCATCACAAAGGTATCATCGCTTAGACTGAGGTCAATGGAGCAATCATTTGTGATATTTACTCCATTAGTAAGACCATCAATCTCTGTTGTCTCAAAGATGAGGTAGTTGTCATTGGTTGCATCATTAACCCATACGGTGAGTGCATCGAATCCGTTGTGATTCCACACCTCTCCTGCGATTGTTTTTGCAGGGAATTTAGTACCATTCACTGTAAGATTGCATGAATACTTGCCTCCTGCTGAAGGCTCATCATCATCGTCTCCACAAGATGTGAGAGCGACCGACATTGTAGCGAAAATCGCCACAAACAAGAAATAAAGATACTTCTTCATTTGCATTTCTGTTCCTTGTGGCGAGGACTCTATCGACACAGCAAAATTTTAGTACATTTAAGGAGCATAACAGAAAAGCGGAGTCCTTCTTCACTTGCCAAATTGCTGAGGACTTCGACTTCCTTGAAATACGGCCAGTGATAGAGCTCCGCTTTGACCGTATATCATGAAATGTCGTGATATTACAAGCCAAAGAGAGCGTACTTTCACCACCATTCCGTATTTCATTGTGAAGTTGTCGAAGTTTCAGCAATTTGGAACGATGCGAAAACGCTTCCTTAATATGTCCGTGACCCCATTCGGAATCACGGTGCAAAGATAGCAATTTTTCGTGAAAGTACGCCCTTGTCTCGATGAGTATTTAATTGAGCGTCTTAAAAATCAAGCAAATCGTAGGTTTCAAGTAGTTCTTTTTCGCGTAATCCGAGATAAATTTTGGTAATGGCAACTGATGAATGGTTAAAAAGTTCGGACAATTTCACGAGTGCCAACTGTGCATTTTCACCACTCTGTTCAAACACCCTGCGCCCGAATGCTTTCCTCAACGAGTGGCAGGAAAAGTTGTCAACCTTGATGTGATACCGTTCTTTAATCTCTTTCAGACGCACATTGATGCGTTGGGTTGACATCACCATATTTTTTCTTGACATGAAGCAAGGTTTGTCCATATCCTCAACTCCCAAAGCAAACATACATTTTTCGATATGACTACGGAAGTCAATGTTAACTTTTACAACGCGACGCTTATTCGTTTTTTGCTCGTTGAGGACAAAGCGGTCAGACTCAAGCAACATTCTCCATGTGAGCCGACGGAGGTCAGACACTCGCAATCCGAAGAAACAGCCGCATCCAATGAAAAGCGACATTGTAAAATCACCATCTTTGTAGAGCCTACGGATGAGAGTTAGCATTGTGTTCCATTCTATATAGTCTGCTGTAGTTCTTGTTCCTTTTACGCTCATTTTTGTATTGTTGTTTAGGTTAATGTATATACCGTATTGTGTCGGTTGATTAATTGTTTGATTTTATGACGATATTCAAATCTCAAAGAAAGTGAATATTGGGGGGCGATGGCTTGACCGCCCCTCTTACCGTTGTTAGAAGACTTGCACTATGTTCTCCCATCTGAACGACCGCCATTCTCCGCATTCAACATCGAAATAAGCCGTTGTCTTGAAACATTCACGGCTCACACCTCGACCGTTGGTTTTCGCTTTGGCGAAATTACTCTGAGTTGTACCCCAAGCCTCACGGAAAGAGCCGTCCTTTTTCTTAAATACGAAGTGTGCGATACCGTTGGCGAGTTTCACCTTTAGGGTATCAATGAGCATTGCCTTCATCACGCCCATTTCGGCAGATTCGGTACGAGTGGCGATTACTGTGGCACGGTTGGCAGTTGCGTTGTTGATTACGATAGCGGTTATCATATCTTTGAAGTGTTAAGTGTTATTATTTCTGTTTGACAATGCAAAGTTATGACATATATTCAATATATGCAACTTTAGATAGCTAAAGAATGTTAAATATATGACACTTCTTTAATATTTGCAATAATAGAAGTAACTTTGCCGAAAACAAACACCTCATCAGCATGGACAGAACAGTTATTCACGTCGAGGTTGACGGAAAGCATCATTATTTCGGAAGCCTCGCAAGCATTTACGATTATTTCACACCTCAGCAGTTAGGTATCTCTTACGGCTCACTCCGCAATTATGGTCTGAGCGAAGATAAGTCGTATCAAAACTCGCATTGCATCATACGTAAAGGAGTCCTAATTACCAAGAGCGGAAACCGAGGGCGCAAATCTACCTCAGTCAACGAGAACGAGGATAGATAAAAGACGAATATTCCTCTTTTTGAAAGAGGATGAATTTACCCTATTTTCAATACCTCGTCGATGGTATAATGGTTATCTATAGTGTTTTATGGTTTAATACACGTCCCCCAATACTTCTAAAATTACATTATACCATTGAAAATCAATATTCTATATTTGGTTCAACGAAGACGAATACTAACTAAAAAACGCGACGAAAGTCGCTGAAATACAAACTGATTTACAAGATGTTGGGGACGCAGGTAGTTTCCGACATCTTCTTTTTTAGCTGTACCACAACTCGCTATTTAAATGAACTTATTGAAACAGGATTAGTGCAGAAGGTCAAGCACGGTCGTTCTCACCATTATATAAATGTAGGTATGTCAAATCATCCTTCCTTTGCCGTTGCAGGACGTGCGGTTTTTGCATAATCGTGATTTAAATCATACCTTTGCAGGAGATTCTATACAGACAATGCAGCATGAAAGTCTTTGTTTCCGGTTGTTATGATATGCTTCACAGCGGCCATGTGGCCTTTTTCAAGCAGGCCGCCCAGTTTGGAGATCTTTATGTGGGGATCGGCTCCGACAAGACCATCGAGGAGTTGAAGAACCGCCGCACCGTATATTCCGAAAAGGAGAGGTTATATATGGTCAAGGCCATCCGTTACGTGAAGGATGCGTTCATTAATCCCGGATCGGGCATGATGGACTTCATAGAGACCGTGGACCGGGTGAAGCCTGATGTGTTTGTGGTCAATTCCGACGGTGGCTCTGACGTGAAGCGTCGATTCTGTGAGGAGAGGGGGATAAGGTATGTCGTGCTCGAACGGCTCCCCGACGATGGGCTTGAAGCCCGCTCCACGACATCGCTGCGCACCAATGTAAGGTCGCATCTGCCTTATCGCATAGACATAGCCGGGACATGGATAGATCAGCCATACGTGTCGGAGCATGGCCACGGATGGGCGCTGACTCTCTCGCTCGAGCCGACGGTGGAATTTATGGAGAGGGGCGGAATGTCGACATCGACCCGCAACGCGGCCAAGAAAATATGGCCCTACGAGCTTCCCAACGGCGACGAGGAGACTCTGGCGCGCCTGCTTTTCTGCTTCGAGAATGATCCGGAGCATAATGAGCATATCTCAGGCGCACAGGATGCAATAGGTATTTGTGTGTCAGGTCTGTCGCGTCATTTATACGACGGCCACTACTGGCCCGTCAAGATCGAGAAGTGTGAGGATGAGGCTGTGCTGTCATGGCTTGAAAGCCATCTGTGTCTCGTGCCAATGTTCCCCCGCCGTCCTGGATGCTCGGTAGTGGAGGGCAAGGACATAACACCCGAAAAAGTAGGCCGTCTCACAGAGGCAGCCTCGCGATGCTGGGATGCCGTGCTGAGTCGTGATCTCAACGGTTTCGCCGAGGCATTCAGGGATTCGTTCGAAGCTCAGGTGTCGATGTTTCCGGCCATGATGATACCGGAAGTGCAGCCATATATCGACAAGTGGAAAGACCGGGCTTTGGCGTGGAAGATGGCTGGTGCCGGAGGTGGCGGACACCTCATCCTTGTGGTCGACGAGATGCCGGAGGAGGGTGTGATCCCCATCAGGATCCGCCGCAGGGACTCGTTGTGATCATTTCCTGCCGAAATCGGCGGGGATTTCGCCCCACGCCGGGGTGTCCCACGTAAGTATCGGATTGGTGGTGGGGTTGGCATGGAGCCAGGCTGTGGCCCGGTCAAGCATCTCGAAGAGTCCGGTGTTCTGCGGAGTGCGCTGCAGCGATGTCTTGGGCTGGCGGTTTCTCACCCACGACCGTGCGGTGCGCGAGTCGGTGTAGATCGGCGTATCCGGACGCCCTTGGGCTTTCAGCAGTGCGAGTCCGTGGACGAGCGCGAGATACTCACCTATATTGTTGGTACCCCCATCGAAAGGACCGGCATGAAATATCCTCTCCCCGGTTCTCACCCATACGCCCTGGTATTCCACCGGGCCGGGATTTTTCGAGCACGCCGCATCCACGGCAAGCGAGTCGAGCTTTATTTCCGGAAAGGCTGCGTAATTTACCGGTTCCGGGCGATGCTTGGCTATGGCCGTGAGTATGTCCATCTGGTCGGCCGGATCGCCTCTGAAGGCTCTCACGGCTTCTTCCTGGGTGTTGAAGCTGCGGAATTTCGCGCCGGGATATCCCTTGGTGTGAAGCTCACATTCCTCCCATGAGTCGAACACACCGGTGGCATACCCTTCCCAGACCACGTAGAATTTCTTTCTTGGAGCCATCAGGACAGAGTGAGGTATATGGCTATGTCGACACTGCGTGTACGCATTGTGGCGGCTATGCGCGGATTGACTATTTTGCCGAAGAATGTCAGTGTGGCCTTCTGCATACCGGGATGAAGCTTGAGGGCATTGGTGGGTCCCTCGCAGTTGAGTATGCTCTCCATGAATGTGAGCAGGGTGTTGCTGAGAGCCATGGCGGCGGTACGGGCCACTGCATTTCCGGCATGGACGAAGCATATACGGCCGTTGATCCTCTCGCTTGCCTCTACGGCCGATGCCATGGCGAGATCCACGGGAAACATCGACGGGAAGGCCGAGCCGTCAGCATCAGGATTGAGATCAAAAGTGACAACCCCGCGCTTCATGATCCCGACGGTGTCGCTGTGGAGCATGAACTTATCGCGTGTAGGGGTGACGATCACCACGTCGGCAGAGCGGAGCGCGCTTTCGAGCGTGCGGGGGTGCAGCGAGGATGTGATCACATTTCCGCCGAGCTGCCGGGCAGCCCTGCGCAGTGAATAGACATCGTTGTCGAATATCCTCACGGTCGAGCCGAGTCCCATGGCAGACATGGCGGCTGCACAGGCCGAGATGCCGGATCCGATTATCAGAGTCTCGCAGGGGATGATTCCGGCCACGCCGCCGAGGAGTATCCCCTTGCCTCTGCGGGCATCTGCGAGAAGAGACGAGGCGATGGCCACTGAAGCTCTGCCGTCGATCTCGGCCAGAATGTCGGAAAACGGCGTATTACCCTCGGAATCCTCCACCAGATCGAGAGCCACGGCCAGAATATGCCTGTTGAGGAGCTGGCGTATGGACATACTGTCTGACGAAGCCGAACGGAGCAGAGTCAGAAGCATCGCCCCGCGCCGCATGGACGATATGTCGGCAGGCGACAGCGATGCAGGATGTATCACGATGTCGCAAGCGAGAGCCTCCTTGCGCGACACTATTTCCACTCCGGTTCTGACATAAGCCGCGTCTGAATAATGGATCGAGGTTGCAGCCCCTTCCTGCATCCTCACCCTGAATCCGCGTTCAATGAGTCTGCCCGCACCTTCCGGAGTGAGGGGGAAGCGTCTTTCTGCCTGATCGCAGCACGATGGCAGGCCTATGGTGAGCGATCTGCGCGCGGTTGCGGTCTCGCAGGGCTGTTCAAGCGGAGTCGGAACATTCATGAGTCTATGAATTTGCTGATAAACATACTGACAGTCTCCTCTACTTCGGCTTCATTCTCAAGCCTTGAGCTGTCAAACTCTTCTGCCGCCCGCGTGTAGTAGGGTCGACGTGAGGCCATCTGTCCGGTGATGAAGGATTCGATCTCTCCGTCAGACAGGTGTGCGATAAGCGGACGCTTGGCCTTGCCCTCGCGCAGGCGGGTGAGCAGCCGGTCATTGTCGGACACGACGAGATGGACAGTCAGTCCGCGCCCGTTCATGAACTCCATGTTGTCGCCGTAGCATGGGGTTCCGCCGCCGCAGGCTATTATGGCTCCGTCGGGCAGTGTCGCAGCGGTGGCAAGAGCCTCGCGCTCCATCTCGCGGAACGCTTTCTCTCCTTTTGTGGCGAAGATTTCCTTCACCGGACATCCCGCCCGCTCCTCTATAAGATCGTCAAGATCCACGAATGGCAGACCGGTCCTTACGGCCAGCGCACGCCCGAGCGTGGTCTTCCCGCTACACATATATCCTATTAGAAAAATCGGTTTCATCACGTGGCAAAGTTACGATTTTTCAATCAAGTATGCAATCCAAAGCATCACTATGGTTGTTATATCAGTAAATCACAACCGGACAACTATTTATTTATGAGACCTAAAGGGATAGCCGTGATTCTGGCGGCACTGACGGGAGCGGTGGCTCTCCACGGCAACGGACGACCCACAGTGGGACTCGTGCTGAGCGGTGGCGGTGCGAAAGGCATCGCCCATATAGGTGTGATACAGGCTTTCGAGGAAAACGATATCCCCATAGACTACATCACCGGAACATCGATGGGTGCCATCGTGGGCGGACTGTATGCTTCCGGCTTCACTCCGGCCGAGATGATCGACATGATCAAATCGCCGGGCTTCGGCTACTGGTCAACCGGTACGATCGATCCGGATGACACCTATTATTTTCTGAGGACACCGGAGACCCCCTCGTTTGTCACCATAAACCTCGGGAAGGACTCCACGAGCGTCACGTCCGTGCTTCCGGCAAGTCTTATCAACCCCATACCCATGAATATGGCGTTTCCGGAGATTTTCGATCCCTACACAGCCCAATGCTCCGGAGATTTCGACCGTCTGTTTGTCCCGTTCAGGTGTGTCACCTCCAATGTCTATGCCAAGCACAAGGTCATACTCGGGAGCGGATCGCTGGCTGATGCCGTGAGGATGTCCATGTCCTTCCCGATGGTGTTCGAGCCGATCGAGCTTGACGGGGTACCGATGTATGACGGCGGTGTTTACGACAATTTTCCTGTCGACGTGATGATGGAGGTGTTCAATCCCGACGCACTCGTGGGAATCGACGTGGGCTCGAAGGATGCACCGCCCTCCACGCGCAATCCAGTGTCGCAGCTTGAGGCTATGATTCAGATTCCTGACAACTATCCGTTTCCCTACGATAAAGGTGTGCGCATACGCATAGACCTCGACGAATTCTCGCTGCTTGACTTCGGGAAATATCAGGAGATCTATGATATAGGCTACCGCAGGGGTCTGGAGATGGTTGACTCCGTGAAGATGAAAGTACGCTCGTCTGTCCCGTCTGCACAGGTAGGGGATCGGCGCGCGCGGTTCAAGACCGCCACACCTCAGATCCGGATCGACACCGTGACTGTCGAGGGTGGCACCGATAAGGAGAACCGTTATCTTGAGTCGCTTTTCGTCAGGAAAGGCAAGACCGTGTCGACATTTCCGGAGGCCAAGGATGCATACTACCGCGCCATCTCATCCGGAAAGTTGCAGAATTTCGTTCCGTATCCCGTCTACAATCCCACCGACAGTGCCTTCGCTCTCCACTACAAGGCAGTGGTGAAGGAGGACTACAATGTTGGCATCGGGGGCTATATTTCATCGTCGACCAACAGTATGCTCTTCTTCCATGGAGGTTACAATTCCCTCGGATTCAAGAGTCTGAACGCCGATGTCAACACCTGGCTCGGCCAGAGCTACATGGCCGCCGAGGGATCGTTCAAATTCCTGTTCAACACATACAGCCCGTCGGCCTATACGGCCCGGGTGGTGGTATCGCAGCAAAAATATCACGAGACAGAGAAGCTTTTCTACCAGGTCTCGGCTCCGGACTTCATACATCACTCCGAAGCGTTCCTTCAGACGTTCTATACCATAGGACCCACGCTGCGCACACGCTTTGATGCCGGTATCGGATTCGGACACCTCACGGACTCATACCACACCGGACTTTCCACCTCGGACCCCGACGATAAGATCAGAGGAATATTCAATCTCGGGCAGATTTCGCTGAAATGGGAGCGCAACACGCTTAATTCCTCCACTGAACCCACCGAGGGAACCTCAATCGCGCTCGGGGCAATGGCCGTGGCCGGAAAATACCATCACCGTGACGGAAACGACAATCCCGCCGAAACCACCCGTAGTGTCCACTGGCTGCAGGCCGACCTCGGTATCACCCATTATATTTCGGTCTCTAAACTTATATCCATAGGTGGCGACATCCGTGCTCTGATATCCTCCCGCAAGCTGCTGCCGACCTATGATGCCTCGATCGTGGCCGCACCGACCATCCATCCCACTCCGGTGACGTTCAGCACTTTCTCATCATCCCTGCGGGCCAACTCCTTCGTCACAGCCGGAATTATGCCGGTTCTGAAGCTGTCCAAATCGTTCGCTGTCCGGGGTTCGTTCAACGGCTTTCTTCCGGCGCGGAAGATCGAGCGCGGATCCGACGGCGTCTCGGCCCGCTACGGCCGATGGTTGCATGACCCCGAATTCTTCGGAGAGGTCGATGCTGCTTTGAAACTGCCGTTCGGCACCATCGCCGCATACGGCAATTATGCCACCGGTGGACGCGGCTGGAACTTCGGCATCTCTATCGGCACCTTCATCCTCGCTCCCGGCTTCCTCGACTGATCCTGCGGCGATCCGCAAGACGGTCACGCATCGCTCTTTTCCCAGTTGATATCGGGGATGGAAGCGAGGTGGTTGAGGCGGCGTGCAAGTATGAAGAGGTAGTCGCTGAGGCGGTTGATATAGCGGAGCACATCGGGATCCACTCTCTCGCCTGTCTCCTCTATGAAAGAGAGTATGGCGCGCTCGGCGCGGCGGCAGACGGTGCGGGCCACGTGGGCGTGGGCTGCCTCTACGGTGCCTCCGGGGAGTATGAAGGAGCGTTGAGGGGGCAGGAGGGCATCGAGGGTATCGATGCGGTCCTCGAGTGCGGTTATGGCGGCTTCGGGCACCACACCGGGCATCTCGTCGTCGGGGGTGAGGGGCGTGGCGAGGTGTGCGCCGATGTCGAAGAGACGCGAGCTGACAGATAGGAGCAGGGCTGCGTCTGGGGCGGTGTCATCCATTGGCGCGCAGAAGGCCTGCAGCAGGCCGATGTGGGCGTTGAGTTCGTCTATCTCGCCGTATGCGCATACACGGGGAGCGTGTTTGGGGATACGTGTCCCACCTACGAGTGATGTCTGGCCTGCATCGCCGGTACGGGTGTATAAAAAGCTTTTCTTCATAAGGCAAATGTCGGGAAAAATATTTAAATTTGCAACACGTCAAAAACGAATGTAAAAATACAGTGACAAATATGTTTTCAGGAATAGTAGAAGAGGCTGCCCGTGTGACGGGCGTTACACGCCGGGACGGCAATGTGGATCTGAGAGTGAAGTGCTCGTTTGCCAACGAACTGAGGATTGATCAGAGTGTGGCCCACAACGGTGTGTGTCTGACTGTGGTGTCGCTTCACGACGACGGATCATATACGGTGACGGCCATTCAGGAGACTCTCGACAGGAGCAACCTCGGTGATCTCAAGGTGGGCGATGAGGTGAATCTCGAGCGTTCGATGCTGATGAACGGTCGGCTTGACGGTCATATAGTCCAGGGTCACGTCGATACGACGGCGGTATGCGAGAGCATCGAGGAGGTCGAGGGAAGCCGATACTACAAGTTTGTCTACGACGTGGATCCGGCCATGGCCCGCGAGGGATATGTGACGGTCGAGAAGGGGTCGGTGACGGTCAATGGCGTGAGTCTGACGGTGTGCGACTCGGAGCTGCGGTCGTTCCGCGTGGCCATCATCCCCTACACGTTTGAGCACACCAATTTCAAGGACATAAAGGTAGGCACACGTGTCAATATAGAGTTTGATATAATAGGCAAGTATCTTGCCCGTCTCTCGAGGATATGATGTTGATGAGAAGATTTCTGATCGTGCTTGTTGCGGTCGTGGCGGCTGCTGTTGCATCAGCATCTGCCCCGGATGTATTGCCACAGAGGAATGAGGTGCTGTCGACGCTCATCAAGGTCAATGACCGGTATCTGCACAATCATCCCGATCCGCTGCAACCGATACCGTATTACTCTCGCAAGAAGGTCTATGAAGCCAATCTGTGGACCCGTGCGGTATATTTCGAGGGGCTGATGGCTCTACATTCCATCTATCCGGACAACCGTCTGCTGGATTATGCCACAGACTGGGCCGAGGGATTCGGCTGGGGTATGAGAAGGGATGACACTACCACCCGCAATGCCGACAATTATTGCTGCTCGCAGACGTATATAGACCTGTATCGGCTGTGTCCGGTGCCCGGACGACTCACCAAGACGCGATCGTTGGCCAATATGCTCGTCAATACGCCTCAGACCGGCGACTGGACATGGATTGATGCCGTGCAGATGGGTATGCCTGTTCTCGCCAAGCTGTCAGCTGTGACGGGCGACCGGCGTTATGCCCGGAAGGCCCGCAGGATGTATGTAGCTACGCGTGATTCCATCGGTGGCGGTCTGTTCAACACCAAGGAGGGACTATGGTGGCGCGACGCAGACTTCGTGGCTCCATATAAGTCGCCAAATGGAACGAATTGCTACTGGTCGCGTGGCAATGGCTGGGTCGTGGCGGCTCTCGTCAGGGTGCTCGACGAGCTTGATGCCGATGATCCGGATCGTGTGCTCTATGAAAAAGATCTGAAAATGATGTGTGAGGCTTTGCGCAAATGCCAGCGTGAGGACGGATTCTGGAATGTGAATCTGCTCGATGAGTCGGACTACGGTGGTAAGGAGCTTACAGGAACGGCTCTGTTTGTCTACGGTATGGCCTGGGGTGTGCGCAACGGTCTTCTTGATTCCGCCACGTATGTTCCTGTCATAGCCAAGGCCTGGAACGCGATGGTTCGTGATGCCGTGAGGCCTGACGGAACACTCGGCTATGTGCAGGGGACAGGCAAACAGCCCTGCGACGGACAGCCTGTCACGTATGATTCCAAACCGGATTTCGACGACTACGGTACCGGATGCTTCCTCCTCGCCGGCACGGAAGTCTACAAACTATGATCTGTGGAGTGGAGTAGTGACAAAATCTCATCCTTGAGTTTCGGAAGATCTATTCTATCCATAAATCAGTTGGCGCGTTTCGTTGAGTTCTTCACGAAAATATGGGTTTTTAACGGCACTATCATCGGTTAAGTCTATTTTACGGCCTAACAGATCTTCAAGGGCAAACTGAAAATCAAAGAAATTATTGGCCGATTCGAGAAGCGGAATATTGTCCCAGTCAAAGTCAACACACAGATCCACATCGCTTTTGTCGGAAAAGCGGGAGGTGAGAATTGACCCGAAAACCCATAGTTTACGGACATGAAATCGTTGGCAGATCTCTATGATTTTTGATATGTTCAGTTCTATGATTTTCATATCTGTTGCGTCATGTGCCGTTCGTCGTCAGCAAAGGTATAAATAAAACGTTTAATGACAAATTTTTGTGCGATATAATTGATGGTACTGCGGTAATGCAAAGAAATACAAAGAAACGGGTTTAGCTCAGTGAGTTAAACCCGTTTTGCTTGGGGATTGGGTCGGGGTGACAGGATTCGAACCTGCGACCACCTGGTCCCAAACCAGGTGCGCTACCGGACTGCGCTACGCCCCGAGGAGTGGCTCTAAGAGAGACACTGTGCAAAGGTAGTGACTTTTTCCCTCTCGTGCAAATTTTTGTTGGCTTCGGGGGCTGAATAGACTAAAATTTAGTAACTTTGCATCCGGAATATGGGACGACTCCTTGCCATAGACTACGGTCGGAAACGTTGCGGTATAGCCGTGACTGATCCGTTGCGTATCGTGGCGACGGCGCTTGCCACGGTGCCGGCCGCGGAGCTGACAGCATACGTCTGTGACTACGTGAGCCGCGAGGAAGTTGACGCGATAGTCGTGGGACAGCCGACGACCATGAACGGCGATCCGTCGGAATCGATGCGCTATATCACCCCGGCTCTCGGACGACTGCGCAAGGCTCTGCCCGAGGGGATGCCGATCGTGATGTGGGACGAGCGGTTCACCTCCACCCTTGCCCACCGCGCGATGATAGATGCCGGTGTGAGGAAGAAGGGAAGGCAGGACAAGGAAGCCATAGACCGGATGGCGGCGGTGATCATCCTGAACTCCTATCTCGACTCGCCGCAGTCGAAAATCTGACCGATCATTAAGCAAAAACAAGAAAAAGTATATATGAGATTACCAGTCTATCTCTACGGGCATCCGGTGCTTAGGAAAGTGAGCACGGAGATAGCCCCGGACTATCCGGGACTGAAGGAGCTTGTGGAAAATATGTATGCCACGATGTATGCCTCGGAAGGGGTGGGGCTTGCAGGCCCTCAGGTGGGGCTCAACCACCGCATCGTCGTGATCGATGCCGATCCTGTGGGCGACACGTTCCCCGAATGTAAGGGACGGAAGCTGACGCTGATCAATCCGGAGATCGAGGTGCTCGACGGCGAGCCTGTGAGCCGCAGCGAGGGCTGCCTGAGCCTGCCCGGGCTGTCGGAGGACGTGAAGCGTGTGGAACACATCCGCCTGCGGTGGGTCGACGAGGATTTCCAGCCTCACGAGGAGGAGATCTCGGGCTTCTTGGCGAGGATAGTGCAACACGAGTGCGATCATCTCGAGGGCAAGCTGTATATCGACCATATATCGATGATACGCCGCCAGCTCATCAAAGGCAAACTCAACGCTATTGTGACCGGACGCACCCGTTGCGACTATCCGGCCAAATATGCACCGAAAAAACGATAACAGATATGGCAGACGATAAGAAAGTGATATTTTCGATGGTGGGAGTGTCCAAGACCTACCCCCCGCAGAAGCAGGTACTGAAGAACATATACCTGTCATTTTTCTATGGAGCTAAGATCGGCATCATAGGTCTCAACGGATCGGGAAAGTCGTCGCTGCTCAAGATCATAGCCGGTATTGACAAGAACTATCAGGGTGAGGTCGTGTTCTCGCCCGGATATTCCGTGGGCTATCTCGAGCAGGATCCTCAGCTTGACCCGTCGAAGACGGTGATCGAGGTGGTGCGTGAGGGCGTGCAGCCCATCATGGATCTCCTCGCTGAGTTTGACAAGGTCAACGAGTCGTTCGGCGATCCGGACGTTCTGGAAGATCCTGACAAGATGGATGCACTTCTCGCTCGTCAGGCCGAGCTTCAGAACAAGCTTGATGCCGCCGATGCGTGGAACATCGACTCGAAGCTCGAGCGTGCCATGGATGCGCTCCAGTGTCCGCCGGATGATCAGCCGGTGACTACACTGTCGGGCGGTGAGCGCCGCCGTGTGGCTCTGTGCCGTCTCCTGCTTCAGCAGCCCGATATCCTTCTGCTCGACGAGCCTACCAACCACCTTGATGCCGAAAGCATCGACTGGCTCGAGCAGCATCTGCAGCAGTATCCGGGCACGGTGATCGCCATCACCCACGACCGCTACTTCCTGGACCACGTGGCAGGTTGGATTCTTGAGCTTGACCGTGGCGAGGGGATCCCCTGGAAGGGCAACTATTCGTCATGGCTTGATCAGAAGACCAAGCGTATGGCTCAGGAGGAGAAGCAGGCCTCGAAGCGCCGCAAGACCCTCGAGCGTGAGCTTGAATGGGTGCGTATGGCGCCCAAAGCACGTCAGGCCAAGGGCAAGGCGCGTCTGTCGAGCTATGACCGGCTGCTCAACGAGGATCAGAAGGAGAAGGAGGAACGTCTGGAGATCTTCATCCCCAACGGTCCGCGTCTCGGCTCGAAGGTGATCGACGTCAGCGGATTCTCCAAGGCGTTCGGCAAGAAGCAGTTGTTCAAGGATCTGTCTTTCTCGCTGCCGCAGGGCGGTATTGTCGGTGTGATCGGGCCCAACGGAGCCGGAAAAACCACACTTTTCCGCCTTATCATGGGTCAGGAGAAGCCCGATGCCGGATCGTTTGAGGTCGGTGAGACCGTCAAGGTGGCCTACGTGGATCAGACCCATCACGATCTGCTTCCTGACAAGACCGTATATGAGGTAATCTCGCAGGGCGTGGAGAGTTTCCGCATGGGCGGACGCGATGTCAATGCCCGCGCTTATCTCTCGCGGTTCAATTTCACCGGAGCAGACCAGGAGAAGAAGATCGCCGTGCTTTCCGGCGGAGAGCGCAACCGTCTGCATCTGGCTATGGCGCTCAAGGAGGAGGGCAACGTGCTGCTGCTCGACGAGCCCACCAACGATATCGATGTCAATACGCTCCGTGCGCTTGAGGAGGGTCTTGAGGACTTCGCCGGATGTGCGGTTGTCGTGAGCCACGACCGGTGGTTCCTCGACCGTATCTGCACCCACATACTCTCGTTTGAGGGTGATGGAAATGTCGTGTTCTACGAAGGTTCCTATTCTGACTACGAGGAGTACAAGCGTGCCCACAATGACGGCAAGGAGCCTACCCGCCGCCGCTACCGCAAGCTGATGGAGTGATCCGGTCCATACATATATTATAATAGAAATCATAAAGGGCAGCCTTGACCGGGTTGCCCTTTATGATTCCATTATGTATGGGTTAAAATCTTATCTTACGAGGATCTTTGACGTGACGGAACCTTGGCGGCGGATGTAGATGCCTGCCGTGGAGGGTGTGCCGGCGAGGCGGATGCCCTGGAGGGTGTAATATTCAGGTGTACCGGTAGCCGGATCGGCAGTGATCTCCGTGACAGCAGAGGTGAAATCCTCGCCCATGAGGCTGTTCAGATAGTATTCGAGAGCTGTGTACCCGTCAAATTCCGGGAGAATGGTGTTGTTGTCGATCTCGTCGAGAGATGTTGCGCGGGCAAGCTCCCATTCGTCGGGCAGACCGTCGTTGTCAGTGTCGGCCGGAACCACATAGTCCGTGGAGTATTCGAAGAATCCCTCCGCATCATCCTCGGTGTCGATGATTCCGCTGTTGCCGTAGGCGGCAGTGCCGTCGATTGCCTCCTGACGCAGGCGCAGCTCGATCTTGTCGGGGTTGACGGTTCCGGCTCTGCGGGTCACGGACTCGAATGCCTCCTCGGCGGTCTCGATACCGAAGAGCATATAGTTCTCAGGAGTATATAGGCCGCGGTGGCCGAGCACGGAGTATGTGTAGTAGTTGCGCGTGGGGAAGATGCGCTCGTCCACGCGGATCGAATCGAGCGGATAAGTCTCCACGGCCACGGCTGTCCAGTTGTTAGCGTTGGCTGCATCAAATCCTTCGGCTATATTGCCGTCGATATACCATTTGGCGGGACCCCAGGAAGTGGCTCCCGAGCGGGCGTAGGAGGAGTTGACAAATTCGACCTTGCTCTTGTCGGAAATGGGACCGGGCTTGTAGTAGTTGTTCATGAAGTTACACTCGTGGGCGGAGTTGAGACCGTTGTATGTGCTGATGTTGGCCGTGTTCTCGCCTCCGTAGCATCCGCCGCGCTTGCCGTAGTTGTAGTTCACGTTGTTGATGTGCTCCACAAACACCACCTTGTCGTTGTCGCCTCTCGCGCCGTTGATGCGCGGCGAGCGGGAGTAGTTGTGGATGTAGAGGTTGTGGTGATACGTGGCGGGCGAGCCTCCGAGCTGTGCTCCATAGCCTCTGGCGCCTTTCTTATGGTCGGCGTTGTAGAGGCCTTCGTGGATGATCGAGTGCTGGATGGTGAGGAAGTGAGAGTCCTGGGTATTGACGTTCTCCTCCGTGGACCATCCGAACGAGCAGTGATCAAAGATGAAGTTGGTGCAGTTTTCCGCCCCGATGGCGTTCTCCTCGAGGGTGTTGCCGCTTGTGTCGAGGTGTCCGGCACGGAAGCGGACGTTGCGGATCTGGAAGTTGGTGGATCCGCCCACGTTGAACTTATTGTGGGTGATTACGATTCCGTCGCCCGGCGCGCTCTGTCCGGCTAAGGTCCATCTGTCGCGCTTGACGCGCAGATCGCTTTTGAGCACTATCTCGCCGCTCACCTCGAAGAGGATGGTGATCGGATCGTCGGGATACTGGCTGAAAGCCCAGCGGAGAGTGCCTTCGTCGGTCTTGTCGCCGTCGGCGAGCGATGTCACCTTCACCACCTTTCCGCCGCGTCCGCCGGGGGCGAACTTGCCGAAGCCTTCGGCCGTGGGGAATGCCTTTAATATGGTGTCGGACGGTTCGATGAACCCTTTTTCAGTGGTGTCAGTGGCGGCGGCGCATAGAGCTGTCAGCGCCGCAAGCGCGAGGGTGAGAATGGATTTCATGGCGGGGAGGGATAGTGGTGGGGTCTTGATCACTCGGCGGCTTTGGCGCGCTCGAGGTATTTCTTGAGATCAACTCCGATCTCGGCACCGTAGGTGGGATATTTGTTGATGATCTCCTCATAGACGGCGGCCTCTTCCTTGTAGTTCTTCATCTCGCGGAGCACTGTGGCTTCCTTGAGGAGGAACGCGGGGGTGTAGGCCGGATTGTTGTCGGAGATGCTTACGGCTTTCTTGTAGCAGGCGAGGGCTTCGTTGTAGTTCTGCAGGTTGACATAGCAGTCGCCTTCGAGGCTCTTTGCACCTGCACCGATGATGCTCTCCGATGCGGAGTAGTCCTTGAGATAGCCGAGGGCTTCCTCATACTTCTTGTCCTTGTAGAGGAGAATGGCGGCGTTGAGCGCGGCGAGGTCGCCGGCTTTGTAGCCGTGGTCGGCTGCCACCTGCTTGTATTTGGCGAGAGCCACTGAGTCGTTGCCCATGAGCAGCTCCATATCGGCCTGCGAGAGAGCCTCGTTGGCTGCGTTGATGCCGGGCTGGCGGATAGCGTAGACCCAGATGAGTATCAGCGCTATGACCACGGCAACCACGATGCTGCCGATCACGATGAAGCGGGGGTTGTTCTGTACTTTCTCGCCGAGTCCGGTGAGGGTGTCGTTGACCTCGTCGATGGAGGTGCGTGTTTCGTCCTTGGGATTTTTATTTTCTGCCATTGCGTTTGGATGTTTTTTTCTGTTGATAATGTGGGGCGCGGCTGTCGCCGTGCTATTTCCAAGTTGCAAAATTAATACATATTCCCCGAAGAATGAAATTTTTAAATGATTTTTGTTCAAGAAAAGCGCGTTGAGTAGGCGAGAGAGGCGGGAGAGGCAAGGGAGGTGAAGGGTGGGATGTAACCGCTTCGCGGTAAGGGGGCGGGGGCCGGGAAGCCCCACGAAAGATCGTGGGGTTAGGCAGATATATGCGCTCTGCGCAAAGTGGATGTACGCGCCGGAGACGCGGGCACAAGGGGACTCTCCGTGTCTGTGGGGCTTGGTGGCGTGGAACCAGATGAGGAGGTGACAGAGCCGGAGCGCCCGGCGGAGCATGGTGGTGGGGAATCAGATGAGGAGGTGGCTGAGCCGGAGCGCCCGGCGGAGCATGGTGGTGTGGAATCAGATGAGGCGGTGACAGAGCCGGAGCGCCCGGCGGGCGCGGGGTAATTGTTAACCCCGCCTTCAGGTGGGGCTCGTAACCACTACGCCGGCTCTCCGAGCCTGATGGGTTGTATGGGCCACGTCCCCACGTAAACGTGGGGTTAACCATGACCTCGCTCACTCCGTGAGCTGATCTGAGATATGATATATATGCGCTCCGCGCAATGAAGGAGAAGAAGGCAAGGGGGGGGGAAGGAGGAGGGAGCAAGGAGGCAAGGGAGGGGAAGGAGGAGGGAGGCAAGAAAGGCAAAGGAGGCAAAGAAAGGCAAGGGAGGCAGGAGAAGTGATGGGCGGATCCGAAGGTATTGCGCGGAGCGCATATATCTATCTAACCCCACGATCTATTCGTGGGGTATCCAGCCCACACACACCACCTTACCGCGAAGCGGTTACATCCCGCACTACCCCTTTAACCTTCATCTCCTCCCTTGCCTCTTCCCCTCTCTTGCCTCCCTTGCCTCTTCCCCTCTCTCCCCTCCCTTGCCTCTTCCCCTCTCTTGCCTCTTTACCCTCTTTACCCCCTCCCTCCTTCCTCCCATCCCGGCGTATAAAAAAACCGAGGTCGTACATCTGCACGATCCCGGTTTTTTATACGATGGGGGAAGCTATTATCTTACGATAACTTTTGTCACTTTGTTACCCTGTCGACGGATGTAGAGACCGTTGGTGGGGTTCTCTACGCGTACACCCTGGAGGTTGAAGTATTCAGTGGGAGCGTTGCTCTCCTCGGCGGCGATCTCTACGACACCGGTTGTGCCCTCTGTTCCGTTGACTTCAAGATTCTTTATCTCAAGAGTGCCGGCTAATTCTTCTGTTGAAGTGTAGACGAACTGGAGCTGAATCTTCTTGCCTACATAAGCGGAGAGATCGACGGTGACATCAATGAATGCCCAACTGTCAGACTCGGGCCATGTCGTATTAAGAGCGGTGAACTCTCCACCGTCAACGCTGATGTTGAGTGCGCAGGACTCTGTGAGAGTGCCCTTGAAGAAGTTGGCAGCAACCTGATATGTGAGAGTTGCGTCGGTATATCCGCTGAGGTCGATCTCAGGCGATGTGATGGTAGAGCGGGTCTCATAAGCCTTATCGGTGTAAGCACTTGCCTTTGCACCGTATGCTGATGCCCATGACCATACGTATGTGAGGCCTTCTTCGGGCATCACCACATTGTCGATAGTCCAGTCGTCCATATTGGAGGAGAGTCCTGAGTAGATTGCTCCGGACGGCTCTTCGGGTGTGTCGGAACCGCCCTCACCGAGAACGTAGTCGGTGACAGTCTTTATACCCGGTACACCGAAATATTTCTCAAGCGAGCCTTCAAGGGAGATAGCTCTGCCAAGATTGCCGGGATTGTCCATAAGGCCGAGAGCGGAGCGGATTGCTGAAGGAAGCTGTACGGGCATACAGTTGTTATAGTCAGTCTCGGTGGCGGAGTCAGCGATGAGAAGGTTTGTGTTGCCAGTTGCCGGTGTAGTGAAGGTTGCTCCGGAGATATTAGTGCCATCAATCCAACCTACTATGTATCCCTCTACCCAAGCGGTTGTGCCGGGGTTATTGAGAGCGATGGCCTCAGCCACGGTGTAGGGATTGCTCTTTGTGCCGGCTTCGTTGTCCGAAGGGGTGTCGGTGACGCTGGTGACACCTTCAACCACGAAGTTCTTCACTTCGAGGGTTCCGGCTAATTCTGATGTAGAAGTGTAGACGAACTGGATCTGGATCTTCTTGCCGTCGTATGCGCTGAGGTCTGCGGTGTTGGTGACAAATGTCCATGCAGTTCCGGCGGGATATGTCTCGATAGCGAGATCCTCAAAGTCGCCGCCGTCAACGCTGATATTTACAGAAATTGCAGCCTTGAAGTTATCTGTGCTGGTGAAATAGTTGCCTGCCCACTCCCAGCTTACGGATGTGGAGGTGACGTCTGTGAGATCGATCACAGGCGATGTGAGGGTGGAGCGGGTCTCATAAGCCTGTTTGTAGTAACCACTTGCCATTGCGTAGCCATAATTGGAACTCCATGACCATACGTAAGTGAGGCCTTCTTCGGGCATCGCTACATTGTCGATATTCCAGTCGCTATAGCCGCTTACCAAACCGGAGTAGATTGTAGCGGTGGTCTCTGTGGGCTCGGGAGTCTCGGGAGTCTCAGTTCCGGTGTTTCCGCCACCTTCACCGTCGGTGGTGACGGTAAGAGTTGCGATTGCGATTTGTCCACTGGTGTGGGTAGCTTCAAGTGTGAAGCTTGCAGCATCACCTGTCCATGTGGCTTCCTTGCTGTCAACGGTGAAAGTCCCGGGCTGACCTTCTGACAGTTTCAATGAGACATCAGCTGATGCTGTGATCTTGACGTTGGTGATATTACCGACGGATGAGGCCACGGTCAGCAAGCCGTTTTTGTAGTAGCGGAGGCCATTGTTCCAAAGACGGAATGCGTTTTCACCATCAAGTGTGAGCGTGATGCCGTCAAGTGTAACCTGTGTGCCGGAGGTCACATACTCACTCACTGGTGTGCCACTCAGGCGAGTCAGACCAAGATAGGTCTCCTCTGTGCCATTGAATGTGAAGGTTGTTTCGGCGGCTGATGCCATGCTCACACAGGCGAACAGGGCAATAGCTGCGAGTAAAAATTTCTTCATAAGCGAAATGTTTTGGTTTATAATTGTTTAGTTTTTTCGTCGGATTAGTTTGAGGTTTATCGAAAAAGTTACACTACGGCTTTTTCAAAACATATTTCCCGCAAGCAAAGGTAAGTCAAAAAACATTGAAAACCAAATAAATTTAGGATAAAAAGGAGAGAAGAGGGGAATAGGCAAGGGAGGGGAAGAGGCAAGGGAGGCAAAGGAGGCAAGGGAGGGGATGTAACCGCTTCGCGGTAATGGGGGGTGGGGGCGGGGGCCGGGAAGCCCCACGAATAGATCGTGGGGTTAGGCAGATATATGCGCTCCGCGCAAAGTGGATGTACGCGCCGGAGACGCGGGCACGAGGGGACTCTCCGTGTCTGTGGGGCATGGTGGTGGGGAATCAGATAAGGAGGTGACTGAGCCGGAGCGCCCGGCGGGGCATGGTGGTGGGAAATCAGATAAGGCGGTGACTGAGCCGGAGCGCCCGGCGGAGCATGGTGGTGTGGAATCAGATGAGGAGGTGGCTGAGCCGGAGCGCCCGGCGGGCGCGGGGTTATTGTTAACCCCGCCTTTAGGTGGGGCTCGTAACCACTACATCGGCTCTCCGAGCCTCGATGGGTTGTATGGGCCACGTCCCCACGTAAACGTGGGGCTAACCATGACCTCGCTCACTCCGTGAGCTGATTGGCGAGTTGATGATGATGTCATTACTGATCGGCGAGATGATTATATAATGCGCTCCGCGCAATGAAGGGCAAGGAGGCAAGGGAGGGGAAGGAGGAGAGAGGCAAGAAAGGCGAGGGAGGTAAGGGAAGTGATGGGCGGATCAGAAGGAATTGCGCGGAGCGCATATATCTATCTAACCCCACGAT
>CAZKIE010000016.1:72012-72175 GCA_964552825.1 uncultured Staphylococcus sp.
CTATTCGTGGGGTGATGTGGGTGAGTGTGTGGTCTTACCGCGAAGCGGTTACATCTCCTCCTTCCCCTCTCTTGCCTCCTTTGCCTCTCTTGCCTCCTTTGCCTTTCTTTGCGCGGAGCGCATATATCTATCTAACCCCACGATCTATTCGTGGGGTGATGTG
>CAZKIE010000017.1:0-71118 GCA_964552825.1 uncultured Staphylococcus sp.
TGACCTTTTTATTCTGCCGGTGTAGAAAATCCGCGATTTTTTATGTACTTTTGTGCCGATTCTCCTCACGCCACACTTCATTTTTAACGTCCTTACCAAGGCCAAGAGAAACTATAACCAACCAAATATGATACCACGCGAGAGCCTAAATCTGTACTTTCAGGATTCAATACGCGAAAACTGGGATCGTCCGGCATTCACAGATCTCGGCAACACGCAGACCACACTATCCTACAAGGATGTGGCTCGTAAGATAGCCAAACTTCACATCCTTTTTCGCGAGACCGGCCTCAAGCCGGGCGACAAAGTGGCTCTCTGCGGACGCAACTCCTCGCTATGGTGTGTGTCGTTCATAGCCACACTGACCTACGGAGCCGTAATAGTCCCTATACTGGCAGATTTCAAGCCCGACAACATCCAGCATCTCATAAATCATTCCGATGCAAAGCTGGCTATACTCGATGAGAATGTCTGGGAAGAACTCTCACCCGACTCCCTCACCAAAGTTTTCGGTGTGATATCTACAAAAGACTACTCACTGCTGTATAGCGCCAGCGAGAGGCTGACCGGTGTCCGTGCCCATCTCAACGAGCTGTTCGGACATGAGTATCCCGACAGATTCACACGCGACCACGTCAACTATTACGTCGATTCCCGGGACGAGCTCTGCCTCATTTCCTATACATCCGGATCAACCGGCTTCTCCAAAGGTGTGATGCTGCCATTCCGTGCCCTATGGAGCAATGTCGAATACTGTTTAGCCAATCTGCCATCCTGTCCCGGCGACGGAGTGGTGTGTATGCTTCCCCTTGCCCATATGTACGGACTGACCATCGATATGATCAGACCTTTTGTTTGTGGCAATCATATCCGGGTACTCACACGCACACCGTCACCCCACATACTCATATCGGCATTTGCAGAGGTGAAACCGCGCCATATCGTAGCAGTGCCACTGATCATAGAGAAAATCATCCGCACACGCGTGTTCCCGATGCTTGAGAAACCGCTGATGAAACTTATGATGATGGTACCCTTTGTCGATGAGCGGCTCCGTGCCAGGATTCTTGAGCGGCTGAAGGAGACATTCGGAGGCGAGCTTGAGCAGATCATCATAGGAGGTGCGGCGCTCAACAGAGATGTGGAGAAATTCCTGCGTCGCATAGGATTCCCCTACACTGTGGGCTACGGCATGACCGAATGTGCGCCACTCATATCTTTCGCGCCCTGGAATGACAATCGTATGGCATCCTGCGGACGCATCGTCGACCGTGTCCTGGCCAAGATCGAATCTCCGGATCCGGCCAATATCCCCGGAGTCCTGTATGTGAAAGGCGACAACGTGATGCTCGGCTACTACAAGAATCAGGAAGCTACAGACTCGGCGATGGAGAACGGATGGCTGTGCACAGGCGACATCTGCAATCTCGACTCCGAAGGATTTCTCTACATACGCGGCCGTGATAAAAATATGATTCTCGGTGCGTCAGGACAAAACATATATCCTGAGGAAATTGAGGACAAGCTCAACAATCTGCCATACGTAGCTGAATCTCTCATCATCGACTCCGGCAACGGCAGACTTCTTGCCTTGATCGTTCCGGACATGGAAAATGCCAATAAACAGGGTTTTGACGAGCAGGAAATCGGCAGAATCATGGACGAGAATATACGGACTCTCAACGCATCGCTTCCGGCCTATTCACAGATACAGTCGTTCAGGATCCAGCAAGAGGAATTTGAGAAAACGCCTAAACGGTCTATCAAGCGCTATCTGTACAAGGCTTGACAGACTCTGCCAGATACACATCGACCACCTGTGCCTCCTATCAGACCCGGGTGGTCGACATTTATATTATATATAATGTGTCTATCGTCAATCCTCCGAATAATGTCGGAGCACCCTGCGATATGAGTTAAAAATCTTGGATTTCGATACAAAACCCACATAATGTCCATCTGCATCCACGACAGGAAGATTCCATGCGCCAGTGGAGTCAAATATCTTCATGACCTGCTCCATGCTTTGCCCTATTTCGACTCTCGCGGGAGGCATGGACATGAACTGATTGACAAACATTGTCTTATATAGATCCGGTCGGAACATTATATTACGGATCTCATCAAGTATGACCACCCCCATGAGATGATTGTCCGGCGACAGCACCGGAAACAGGTTGCGCGACGATCTTGATATGGCACCCACCATCTCTCTCAGATTCATCTCCGGCTTTACAGACACGAAATCAGTCTCTATCACCGAATCCATTTTCAGCAGAGTCAACACTGCCTTGTCCTTATGATGTGTCAGGAGCTTGCCCTCACGGGCAAGGCGCATGGTGTATATGCTGTAAGGTTCAAAAAACTTGATTGTGCCGTATGATATGGTCGAGACAATTAGCAGCGGGAGGAAAAGATCATATCCTCCTGTCAGCTCGGCCGTAAGGAATATACCCATCAGAGGCGCGTGCATGACACCGGACATCACACCGGCCATTCCCATAAGAGCAAAATTCTTTGCCGACAGTCCGAGGTCAAAGAAATAATTGAGAACGTAAGCGAACAGGAAGCCTGCCATACAACCGACGAACAGCGAGGGTGCAAACGTACCGCCCACACCTCCACCTCCGTTGGTGGCCGATGTCGCGAATGTCTTCATCAGAACGAGTGCCGCTATGAATCCCATGATCCACCAGGGATTGTTACGGTCGGCATAAAAGACGGAGTTGTTAACGATCGATGATGTGTCGCCGTCCAGCAGCCCCATGATCGAGGTATAACCCTCACCGTAGAGTGGCGGGAAGAAAAATACGAGCAGAGCAAGAATCGTTCCACCTATGGCTATCTTGATCCATCGCGAATGAAACCGTCTGAACATATTTTCCATCATGTTCATGGATCGCGTGAAATAGAGCGACACAAATCCTAAAAATAGTCCAAGCAATATAGCATACGGTATCTTCCAGGTCATGAACGGCTCGCTCTGTACGAAGAAGAACTCCACATCATACCCGGTGAACGCGTAAGCCACCGTTGCCGCCGTGATCGAGGCTATCAGCAGAGGCATCACGGAGACCGTGGTCAGATCAATCATCAGCACTTCGATAGTGAACAACATTCCCGCAATAGGAGCCTTGAAGATCCCGGCTATACCGGCTGCCGCACCGCAGCCCACAAGAATCATCAGGATTCGCGGCGACATCCTGAACACTCGCCCGAGATTGCTCCCGATAGCCGCCCCGGTATATACGATGGGACCCTCGGCACCGACAGAACCACCGAAACCGATGGTGATGGAACTGGCTATTACGGAGGTATACATATTGTGCTTCTTCAGACGCGACTTGTTCTGCGACAAGGCATACAGCACTCTTGTCACACCATGGGAAATATTATCGCGCACTACATATCTGACATAAAGACTCGTTATCAGAATACCTGCGAGAGGGAGCAGCAGATACAGATAGTTACCGCCATTTATGGCAAGATGAGACGTGAGCAGTATCGAGATAGTATGTATGAGCCATTTCAGCACCAGGGCAGCGAAACCTCCGAATATACCCACCATCAATGCGAGTATGATCACGAAGGTCTTCTCCTTGATATGCCTCTCTCTCCATGCGAGTAGCCGCATGAACACATCATGGAGCTTGGAACCGAAGGTCTGTATTGTTGTTGCGATCATCATTTTTCCGAACAATTTTGGGATATGTCATTTTCCCTCGCCTCTCATCACTGTGAGTATCGTATGAAAAAGTATACGCAGATCAACCGCGAGCGACAGGTTCTGGATATATAGCATATCATATTTCAATCTTTCCACCATCGACGGGACATCTGATGCATATCCATACCTGACCATCCCCCATGAGGTCAGCCCGGGACGGACGAGGTGAAGCAACGCACAGTGTGGTGCGGTCTCCCTTATTCTGTCTATAAAGTACTTTCTTTCCGGGCGAGGTCCGACAAGCGACATATCACCTTTTAAAACATTCCATAGGTTGGGAAGCTCGTCAAGACGATATTTTCTCATCCAGCGCCCGACCGGAGTGACACGCGGATCATCGTCACTTGACAGGCATGGCTGTCCATCGGGTTCCGAATTCTCCACCATGGATCTGAACTTCAATATCCTGAACGGTCTGCCATGATAGCCAACACGCTCCTGAGAATAAAACACCGCTCCCTTTGATCCGGCTTTTACCGCCATCCCGAGCACAGCCATAACAGGACTAAGAATAACCAACCCCACTCCGGACACCACTATGTCGATAGCCCTTTTCACTGCCATAAATGAGTCCGGAAGATACGGATCAGTGAGATCCGTGAGCGGTTCGGCCGTGACAGCGTCAAACTTAACACGTCCGGTGACAATAGCTTTCTCATCAGGGCTCAACATCACAGGAACCGACAACGGGAAAAGGCGTGAAAGCAGATTCATAGCCTCTGAGGAATCTATCGCTCCCGGATGCAGCATGACACCACCGAGATTCGCCTCCTTTATATACGTCTCCATCCTGTCAGGACTGACGGTTGTCAGACCTGATGGCACGCCATCCACACAGGAAGGATTGAGATTGCACACAGCACTGATCCTGAATCCATAGCTATGGCCGACACGGTCACACCCATCTATTTCCGCTCCGGAGACGAGACCGGAAGTCACAAGCATATAATCTACCGGCGGTCGCCTGCTGCATGAACGTTTTATAAAGGTGGTTATTATAAATCTCGGTATATACACGAACGGAAGCACCACGGAGAAGAACAAAAGAATCACCTCATAGTTATAGCGACGACGCGGAAGCACATCGTTGAGGAGCACCACAAGGAAAAACACCATGGACACGATTCCGACCGAAAGAATTGTCTTCAGCAGCTCGCTGACCCTTGATTTTGACACGACCCTCACATAATAGCCCGACAGATAGTAGACAAGCATCATGAAAACAGGACATATAGCCAATGTGATGGTAACACCGGTGGAACATAGGAAGTCTCCGACCGAAGGATATCTGTCTGACAGGCCAGGAATCACGAAGTAGCGCACGATGCTGAACGCCGTCAGCCCCGCGAGTGTCGACACATAATCGGCCGCCACATATATAGTCCGGATTTTCTGTCTGTCTGTCAAGAGCGAAGAGTCAATATATCCCCGTCGGGGAGGATTTTTACTACCATTGATGGACTTGCAGGATTCTCATCATCACGTCTGTACTGCGCAACATAATCCACGGCATCCACTATCTCCCCGGATATCTCACGGTAGAAACGAGGTGCCGGACGGCCGCTGATATTAGCAGAGGTCGAGACCACAGGATGCCCGAGGCTCTCACACAACGACGAGGAATACAGCTCGGATGTAAGTCTTATGCCGGCACTGCCGTCATCGGCAAGCAGACATCCGGCTAGACCTTCGGCATGGGAGAATACCACAGTGAGCGGACGGCCACCGGATTTCCGCGACAGAGCCTCATACATATCAGCCTGATCACCCACACACCGGCGGAGAGACTCCTTGGATCCGACAAGTGAAATCAGAGCCTTACTGTCGGAGCGATGCTTTATGTCATAGATTCGCCTGACAGCCCCCGGGCATGACGCATCACATCCGAGCCCCCATACGGTATCCGTCGGATATAGCACCACGCCTCCGGCCTTCATGACCGCCACGGCACGTTCTATGTCTTCCTGCACTGTCATTTTCATAATGCAAACTTAACAAAAAAACCTATCACAGGCAAACATTTTCTTACCTTTGCACCACCCGGATCATATCTGTGAAAATATTTACCGTGATATGAAACTTTTCACACCATTCATCGTCATATATGATGCGGCGGATCTTATATCCGTGAAAATATCCCATAGAACACACCATGATCATCGAACTGAAAGACATAAACAAGTCATATCCGGGAATAGTCCCGCTCCATGTCCTCAAGGATGTGAACCTTTCTATCGGCAAAGGAGAGCTCGTCAGTATCATGGGTGCATCAGGATCAGGGAAGTCAACCTTGCTCAACATACTCGGCATACTCGACAATTATGACTCCGGAGAGTATCATCTTGACGGTGTGCTCATCAAGAACCTCACTGAAAACCGCGCCGCCGACCTAAGAAACTACATGATCGGATTCGTGTTCCAGTCATTCAATCTCATAAACTACAAAAACGCGCTTGAGAATGTGGCTCTGCCCCTTTTTTACCGTGGTATCTCACGGCGGAAACGTAACGCCCTCGCGATGGAACAGCTCGAAAGAATGGGTATGGCCGACCGTGCTACACATCTGCCCGGCGAACTGTCCGGCGGACAGAAACAACGTGTAGCCATAGCCCGGGCCTTGATAACCAACCCGTCCATACTCCTCGCCGACGAACCCACCGGCGCTCTCGACTCAAAGACATCCAAAGAGGTGATGCAGGTGTTCCGTGACCTCAACGCCGAGGGACGTACAATAGTCATAGTGACCCACGATCCGGGGGTGGGCGAACAGACCAACCGTATAATCCGAATATCCGACGGCCGGATTGTATCCTGATGTTAGACCTTGCCAACGAAATATTAGCCACCCTTCGCACCAACAAGCTGCGCACGGCTCTGACAGGATTCGCCGTCTCCTGGGGTATCTTCCTGCTCATAGTTCTGCTGAGTGTGTCGCGCGGACTCGTCAACGGGATGGAATATATGTTCTCCCAACGGGACAATGAATCAATGACGATCTCCGGAGGATGGGCACATAAAGCATACGATGGACTGCCCGGAGACCGCAGCATAACACTCCGCGACCGAGATCTCGCCATCCTCCAATCGAAGAATTCCAATGTCATATCAGCAGTCGCGGCCAATATAAAAAGTGATTCAGCCACGATATCCACACAGAAAGACTATCTGACCGACGGATACATGGGTGTATATCCTTCAGGGCTATACTCCGAAGGCGGAAAGATGGTCAAAGGAAGATTCATCAACGACAATGATATCCGGATCGGCAGGCGCGTGATAGTCCTGCACAAGGATAATGCCGATATACTTTTTGGAAGGGATACCGATCCGATAGGAAAGCAGGTGAAAGTAGGAGAACTATCGTTCACCGTGGTAGGGACATACACCCACGAATGGAGCAAGCGCTGCTATATCCCCTACACCACCGCCCGCTCCATGTCGGGAGGATCTGACAAAGTGAACCGTATCACTGTAAGCATCAAGAACCTTAACAGCGTGGCCGACGGTGAGAAAGCCGAGACCGCATTCCGTGAAACTCTCGGACGCGAGCACCGTTTTGATCCCACGGACCAGAGTGCTGTATGGATCTGGAACCGCTTCAACAACCATCTCACCACATCCTCGGCAATGGGAGCATTGCAGATCGCAGTGTGGATAATCGGACTGCTGACGATGCTGTCCGGTATAGTGGGAGTGAGTAATATAATGTTTGTATCTGTCCGCGAACGTACACATGAAATCGGTGTCAGACGAGCCATCGGAGCACGGCCATTGGCCATACTCCGGCAGATCATTCTCGAAAGTATAGCCATAACCACTCTGTTCGGATACGTAGGCATTATACTTGGTCTTCTGACAGCACAGTACATCAACTCTATGGCCGAGAGCGGTGACTGGACATTCATGAGAAATCCGACTGTCGACATAGCCATTGCCATCCAGGTGACAATAGTCCTGATCATCGCCGGAGCGATGGCCGGACTCTTCCCTGCCCTCAAGTCACTGAAGATAAAACCGGTCGAAGCCCTCCGCGACGAATGAAATTATGAAAAATCCAGTATTCGACATAGAGAATTGGCGCGAGATCGGAGCCACATTGTCACAGAACAAGACGAGGACCTTCATGACCGCCTTCGGCATCTTCTGGGGGACGGCGATCCTCGCCCTGCTCATAGGAGGATCGGAGGGATTGAAACATTTCATGAGTCTCAACTTCGAGGGCTTCGCCACCAATGTAGCCATGATATTCCCCAACCGAACCACCATAAGCTATGCCGGATTCAACAAGGGAATGGAAGTGGATCTCAACATACAGGATATTATCAACATCCGCAGAGCTATCCCACAGATCGACAACTCCTCCGCCATAATCTTCCAGCGTGTCAATGCCATGTACGGGCAGAACAAGAAAAGTATCCAGCTCACCGGAGTGGAAAGCCATTATGACAAGATCTTCGAGCCTATCATTTTTGAAGGTCGCTTCATAAATGATGCCGACGATGCCAACTATAGGAAAGTCTGCGTGATCGGCAAGGAGGTGGCACAGGAACTGTTCGGATCCGGCAAGGCCTCCGGTCATGAGATTGACATAAACGGTATATACTACAAGGTGATAGGAGTGGTTGGACAGACTTCCGTGATCAACATCGGTGCGAAAATGGATGAATCAATCTTCATCCCATACAATTCAATGCGCCGCAGCTATAATCTCGGCAACAAGGTACACATCTTCATGATGACTCTCAAAAGCGGATACTCACCGTCCGACTTCGAGCATATAATCCGCCGGCTCATAGCGTCAAACCATCCCATATCACCTGACGACAGAGGAGCGATCCAATATTTTGATGTCTCCGAGCAATTCAAGATGGTCGACAATGTGTTTCTCGGCATCAGTCTGCTCGCACTCTTCGTTGGAGCAGGAACTCTGCTGTCAGGGATCATAGGAGTTGGCAACATAATGTGGATAATCGTGCGCGAGCGCACCCACGAAATTGGAATCCGACGAGCCATAGGAGCCAAACCAAGAGACATAATCATCCAGATACTGTCCGAAAGCATGGTGCTCACCACCATAGCCGGAATAGCAGGGATCGTATTCGCGACAGCCATACTTGCGGGAGCTGAATCTGCGTTTACCGGTCCGCAGGGCACCATCAGGTTCCAGCTCACATTCGGGCAGGCATCCTGGATTCTCATCACGTTCCTTATCCTCGGTACGGCTGCCGGAATCATACCGGCGGTTAAAGCCATGCGTATCAAACCGATAGAAGCACTCAATGATAAATAACTACTACAAAGATACAATCTGAGCGATGAAAAAGTTTGCTAAAATAATGCTATGGGTGATTATAGCGATCATCTTCATAGGGACTTTCGTATACCTCTATATCAAATCCCGACCTACTGAGGTAAGATATGAGATCGTCACACCCACGACAGGGGATATCGAAAGGGCCACAGTGCTCACAGGAAAGATCGAACCACGCGACGAAATCGAGATCAAGCCCCAGGTATCGGGTATAATATCAGAGATAAAGATCGAGGCAGGCGACATGGTGAACGAAGGCGATGTGATAGCCCGCATCAAGATCATCCCCGATGAGGCGTCTCTATCACAGGCACTGTCGCGCATTGAGACAGCCCGTATAGCCCTCGCCGATGCCGAATCCAAACATGAGCGAAACACCATGCTGCTCGACAAGAAAGTGATAAGCCGGGAGGAACATGAGACAACGGCTACCACTCTCGCTCAGGCCAAGGCAGAGCTTGCCGCCGCACAGGATGCCTATTCAATTGTTAAGGAAGGGGTATCTAAAAACAATGCTAAAGAGAGCAACACACTTGTGCGCGCCACTATCACGGGACTTGTACTTGATGTACCCGTCAAGGTCGGTTCATCCGTGATCCAGGCCAATACCATGAATGACGGCACGACGGTAGCCACCGTGGCTGACATGAGCAACCTTATATTCAAAGGAAAAGTCGACGAGACCGAAGTCGGACTGCTCTCAGTAGGACAGCCTATGGACATAGCGATAGGTGCGCTTCCGGATCTCCATCTTAACGCTGTGATCGAGAATATCTCTCCCAAGGGGACGGAGACGAACGGTGCGAACACCTTTGAGATAAAAGCTGCGATAAATGTGCCGGACGGCCGGCAGCTCAGAGCCGGATACAGTGCCAACGCCACCGTCTCCCTGAATAAAGTCGACAATGTCCTGATGATTCCGGAAAGCGTGATCGAATGGCAGGGAGACAGCACATTCGTATACGTCCTCACCGACACCATCGGCGGCCAGAAATTTGACAGAAGAGCTATAACCACAGGGACATCCGACGGAATTAACATACAGGTCAACAGCGGTATCACGGACAAGTCCGGACTCCGGGGCGTAGCTATCAACAGATAATCACAATACAGGGAAAATGAAAATTGCCGGTATATCAATACTTTCAGCGATTCTCCTGTCGGGTCTGACCGCATCGGCCACCTCTCCATGGAGTCTTGACAGTTGCATTAACTATGCCATCGAACACAATGTGGACGTGCGTTCCGCCCTGCTCGACAAATACAAGGGAGATCTTTCAGTGACGGAGGCCAAAGACCGTTTTCTGCCATCCCTCAGTGCAGGTGCATCACAAAATTGGGATTTCGGCCGAGGTCTGACATCGGACAACACGTATGCCAACCGCAACACATCGGCGTTCGGGTGGAACGCGCAGCTATCACTTCCGATTTTTCAGGGATTGAGCGCATTGAGACAGTTAAGGCAGGCAAAAGCATCTCTGCAGGCTCTCGATCTCCGGATCGATGCCGTGAAAGACGAGGTGACACTTAGTGTCATGGCATATTATCTGCAAGCCCTCTACAACCGTGAACTCGTGGCCGTGGCGGAGGAGGAACTGCGACTGTCAAACACCCAGCTCGCACGTCAGGAGATTCTGCTTGAAGCCGGCAAAGTGCCCGAAGTCGATGTCCTGCAGGCAAAATCGCAGGTAGCATCCAACGAGGTCAGTCTCATAAACGCCCGCAACGACTACGAACTCTCCATGGTGGATCTGGCCCGTGCCCTCGAACTCACTGACACATCAGATTTTGAAATACTACCGGTAAGTGAAAGCACCACCTCCGGAGGCAGTCTGATTCCGACATATACAAGTGTTTACCGGAATGCGCTCACAAACAACAGTTCCATCCTTGCGGCACGAGCCAATATCGGACTTGCAGACTATGCCGTATCACTGGCTCGGACCGGATACATCCCCAAGGTGTATTTCAATGCAGGGTTATCCAGCAATTATTACACTCTGTCAGGCATGAGAAACACCTCGTTCAGCCGTCAGATGCGCGATAATTTCGCAAAAACATTGGGTGTATCAGTCAGCATCCCGATCTTCGATGCCTTCCAGACGCGCAATAGCGTCAGACAGGCTCAGGCCCAGAAACTATCAGCTGAAATAGAGCTTGACCGTGTAGAAAACGACCTGCTTAAAACGATCCGACAGGCTCACAGCCAGGCGGAAGGGGCGGCTAAAAAGTATGAGGCGACAAAAACAGCCGTGGAGGCAGCAAAAGCCGCGCTCGACGCAATGACCGAGAAATACACCTACGGCAAAGCCAATGCGACAGAGTGGGAGCAGACACGCTCCACCTATATCACCACTCTGTCACAGCAAGTTCAGTCCAAATACGAGATGATTCTACGCGGAAAGATACTCGACTTCTATAATAAGCAGTGATACACCACCCGCCCTACTGAAGTATCTGCGCCGCGTGATCCTTTGTCTTGACCTGTTTGGGTGATATCACCCTCTCCACGACCCCGTCCGGATCGATGATAAACGTTGTACGGAATGTGCCCATGTATTTTCTGCCATACATGGACTTCTCACCCCATACGCCCATCTGTTCCACAAGCTTATGGTCTACATCGGCAATGAGAGGGAAAGGAAGATCATTTTTGGCTATGAACTTCCTGTGAGACTCAGCAGAATCGACGCTTACGCCGATCACCTGATATCCGGCGCTGATCAGCGAATGATAATTGTCACGCAGATTACAGGCCTGGGCCGTACATCCTGAAGTCATATCCTTGGGATAAAAATACAAGGCTATTTTCTTTCCCGGATAGTCACTGAGTCTTACTTCACGACCGTCTTGATCCGTGCCGAGAAGGTCGGGGATTTTTGATCCTGGCTCTATCATAACTTTCTTCTTTGAAATGCGTCTATAAATGAGCCCGGAGTGGAATTGAAGATCTCCACACCGTTTTCGGAAGCATAGCGGGCTATGGCATGATAGCTCTTGAAAGCCAAGTGCATAGACATGAGTATATCATGCAACCTTACATCCCGGTACACATCTGTGACTCTTGACTTCTCCTCGGAATTATCCTTATAGAAATGTGGCTGGACAGACACTACCGTATTGTCCTCGTCCACCTCAAGAGTCCTCGTCCATGAATGATCCGCTCCTATTATATATATGTGTCTGAATCCCATCTGCATCCCGACCATGATAGCCGGGATCAGCACGTTGCGCGGACGCGGCATCCCTCGCCCGGTCTTATATGCAAGATCCTCTATCCATCTGAAGCCTTCGATACCCACGGGATTGAACTTCTCTATCTTTATGTGAGGATTCGTGATACCTATCGCGGATTCATCCCTGCCGGTGGGTATGAACAGGGTCATATCCCAGTCCACCTCACTATTGAACCGTCCGAACAACCGCGACACATTACGGTCAGTAGCGCCGCCTTCAAAAAAATGAGGGTCGGCAAGAATGTAGAAATCCGGTTTTATCTCAACAAATTCAGGAGCGTTTGCGGCAAAATTCACAGCCATTGTCCTTGACGACCGCAGCGTGTCCATATCCTCCTCGATATTCTTTTTCAACGACGGACCGTTACCCATGATTATAAGCCGTCCGTCACCGTCAGCCACCGGTGTAACCGTGGAGCGACGGGACTGTATGAGTAGCTTCACCACACCTTTCAACGAAGATCCGGCACGAGAAAAGAACGAGGATACTGCATCAGCTTTACCCATGATTAAAAATTATATGAAATAGTCACAAAACCTCCCTGCAACCAACTGCTGTGAGGGTAAAAATCCTTGAACGAGACACCATCGTATTCAATATTGCGATACATACCGTAGATATTGAGACTCGAGGCGACATATCCTGCAAGAAGATACACCGGTCCGGCGTGCATATATATGCCGCTACGACAGTCAGCCGCAAGCCACTCCCCCTTTGATGTCCCGACCTTTACATTATCACTGTAATTCCAGTTATCAGCAATATCGATTGTCACTCTCTGATGCGGGACATTGAGTTGGAGTCCCGGACACAGAGTGAGCCCGAAACCGGCCTTGCCGATTCTGACGAGCTCGGAAGTCATGAGGAGCACCGACGGACGGATGAAAACGTTGGAAGGATGACGGTCACTCCTCAACACCCACCAGTCAGGTCCACATGGAGAGATCGGCGAGAGATACTGCCGCCATCCGCCGACACTGCCTCCCAACCCCACATAACGGCTGACCATATAGTGACAGCCGAAATCTATCTGCCACGAGCTATGGGAGGTGAACTGCAGGTTCATCCCTATCCTGAACCGGGAAGCATTTCCCTCATCGTATGGATTCTCCCGGGCGGTCATGGCCGACACTGTCAACAGTGCGATAAACAGGATTGTAGTGATGCGATGTCTCATAAACAAATATCGTTTGCAAAGATAACGAAAATAGGCGGGACTATGACTCATTTAACAAAAAAACGTTAACGGGACACGATATGTTCATACGATCTACAACGAAAGAGGTCGTCCTATCGCTAAGACGACCTTCGCATCATGGTATCAGTAATATTCTTATTTATCCACCTTATTCCATTATAGAACCGACCATGTTGCCACAAGTTTCCCACTTTTCAGTTAATTGTCTGAAATTTAAACTTTTTAACCTCCTTGATTGTTAATAAAACAAAAGCACCACGATTCTCATGAAAAATCCTGTTAATTCCCTCCTGATTGTCCTGCTCGGAGCGATACTCGTGTTCGGAGCCTGCTCAAGTGATGCACTTGAGGACACGCCTACTGCCGTATCCAGATTTATCACTCAATATTTTCCGAACCAACGGGTGAAAAGCTATACCGAGACATCCGACGGAGGCCATAAAGCGGTGCTCGACAATAGTGCGACCATAATATTCGACGATGACAATAAATGGATCGAGATCGATGGCGAAGGGAGCACACTGCCGGAGGTACTGCTGTATGATCAGCTACCGCCCGAACTATATTCATATCTCCAGGCTACTGAACAGACCGGCGGTGTATATGCCGTGACACGTGACAATTTCTATTATAAACTCACGATGATCGACACCGTGATAACCTACACAATCTCCACCGGATCCATCACCTACCCTGGCGAGATGCCAAAGGAATGAACACGACTATAAAAGACACACAAATTTTGTCCATATAGGAATTTTTACATACATTTGCATACACCAATAACCACACATTCTGTATGCAAATGAAAAAATTCTACTTCTTGACATCAGCACTCATATTTTCTTCAACCTGCACATTCGCGGCATGGGACGGAAGTCAGGCTGATTGGGAAAAAGGCACCGGCACATCCGAAGACCCATACATCATTGAGAACGAAGCACAGTTCTCCAGATTTCAACAGAACGTGACCGGCGGGGAATCATACGAGGGCAAATATTTCAGTCTTGCCGCCGATCTTGATATGGGCGGACTTGATATGCCGCCTGTCGGGCTATATGACGACTACACACTCGACAACAAGGAATACTATGAATCCAAGGCATTTCTTGGCACTTTTGACGGTTGCTACCATAGCATCGACAATCTCAATGTCAAATTTGCCGGAGATCTGAATGTCGGCGGATGCGGACTTTTCGCAGTGGGACGCGAAAACACTGTGATAAAAAATCTCGTGCTTGGAGAGAATGTCACAGTCAATTCCTTGGAGGCCTATGACTGCGGAGGTATAATCGGCGTTGCCAATGGATCCAGCATACTCAATTGCATCAATCATGGTAAAGTCATCGGAGGAGGAGGCGAGACCGGAGGTATAGCCGGAATGGCATCCGCAGGATCCGTGATTGATTGTTGTGCTTTCACAGGAAGAATTGATGCCGCCTCAATGACCGGAGGTATTGCCGGATATACCGAGGGAACCACCGTCAGCAATTGCTACAACACAGGTGAGATCAATTGTCCGGATGCCTTCTATGCAGCCGGTATCATAGGATGGGCTTACAGAAATACCAAAATAGAGAAATGCTATGCGATAGGAAAGGTCTCGGCCAGTGTAGGCTCCGTCTGGATAGCCGGACAAAGCCCGGTATGCGCAGAGCTTGAGCAATCTACAGCCGCCAACTGCTACTATGTGGCGGCTCTATGCGGATGCTCCCCGTTGACTTCCCAGAATGGAATAACCGGCGTGACAGAAGAGGAAATGAAAGGAGAGGCCATACTCTCATCACTCAACAATGGTTCATCCACATGGGCGACAGGCTCCGAAGGATATCCTGTATTCTCCTGGGAAAACAACATATCATCCGGCCTTTTCAGTATAGAGATACCGGAATGTACAATCAAAGTATCCGGCGACATGATCGTAGCCACCGGCGGCTCAAAGTCAGAGCTGACATTATTCGATACAAACGGGCGAATGATATTCACGACCGTATTCGATGATACCGTCTGCCATCGTATGCCCGGCAGTGGCTTGTATATCGCCGTCGTCACATCAGCCGGACATCGCATGGTCCGTAAACTCGCACTGTAAAAACAATGTATGACATGAAGCACGGTCTGATCACCGCAATCGTATCCATCGGTGTCTCAATCACCATTGGCGCAAAGACACCGGCATGGCTTGATCCCGCTACAAACGCGATCAACCGTCTGCCGATGCACTCCTCATATTTCGCTTACGCTGATGAGAAGGAGGCGGACGGCGACAGAACCGGCTCGTCAAATTATCTGCCGCTCAATGGAACCTGGAGGTTCCTATGGGTGGCGGATGCAGACCAAAGGCCCACCGACAATTTCTATGCGGTGGATTACGATGACTCTTCATGGAATAATATAAAAGTCCCCGGGATGTGGGAGCTCCAAGGCTTCGGCGATCCGATATATGTGAACATCGGTTATGCCTGGCGCGGACATTTCACCAACAACCCGCCCATAGTGCCCACAAAGGACAATCATGTGGGTACATACAGACGTACATTCACTATTCCCGCCGACTGGAAAGGGAAGGATGTCATAGCACATTTCGGATCAGCCACCTCCAACATCTCGCTATGGGTCAACGGCAAATTCGTGGGATACGGAGAAGACTCCAAACTGCCGAACGAGTTTGACATAACCAAATATATCAGACCGGGAGAGGAGAACACCATCGCACTGCAGATGTTCCGTTGGTGTGACGGGACGTATCTTGAGGATCAGGATTTCTTCCGATACAGCGGTCTCGCCCGCGACAGCTACCTGTATGCACGTGAGAAAAACCGGATAGAGGATATACGTGTTAACGGAGACCTGACGGACAACTATCGCGACGGCCGACTAACGATATCCCTTGATATAAAAGGCAAGGGGGATCTAAGACTTGTGCTCCGCGATGACGACGGCCGCGAAACTGAGTCATGGGAGAAGAAAAACGCAAGCGGTAAAATATCGACAGTGATGGATGTCACCGATCCCAAGAAATGGACGGCCGAGACTCCGTATCTATACAGGCTGACCGCCACACTTGAGAAGGACGGCAGAATACTTGAAGTCATACCGGTCAATGTCGGGTTCAGGCGCGTTGAGATCAAGAACTCACAACTGCTTGTCAACGGACAGCCGGTACTGATAAAAGGCACCGACCGCCATGAGCTTGATCCCGACGGAGGATATGTGGTTTCAGCCGAACGGATGCTGCAGGACATAAAGCTGATGAAGGAACTCAACATCAACGCAGTCCGCACAAGCCATTATCCTAACGAAGACCTATGGTATGACCTATGTGACCGCTATGGCATATATGTGACCGCCGAGGCCAATATCGAGTCGCACGGGATGGGCTACGGACAGTACACATTGGCCAAGAATCCGGCATATTCAAAGGCTCATCTTGAGAGGAACAGCCGCAACGTGCAACGCAACTTCAACCATCCGTCAATCATCGTATGGTCCCTCGGCAACGAGGCCGGCTACGGGCCTAACTTCGAGGCAGCCTACGACTGGATAAAGGCAGAGGATCCCTCCCGTCCGGTCCAGTACGAACAAGCACGCCTTGACGGAAAGACCGACATATTCTGCCCGATGTACTACACCTATTCACAAGCTGAGAAATACTCCCTTGACGACAGCTATACAAAACCGCTCATACAATGCGAATATGCCCACGCCATGGGAAATTCAGAAGGCGGATTCAAGGAATACTGGGATCTGATACGCAAATATCCAAAATATCAGGGAGGATATATCTGGGATTTCGTGGATCAGAGTGTGAGATGGCGCAACAAAACAGGCGAGACCATCTGGGGCTATGGAGGTGACTTCAACGATTATGATCCTTCTGACCTTAATTTCTGCGACAACGGACTTGTCAGCCCCGACCGTGTGCCCAACCCACACGCGGCTGAAGTAAAGAAAGTATATCAGAACATCCTTACAAGCCTAAATCCCGACGGAACGCTCAAGATATTCAACGAGAATTTTTTCAAGCCGGTCAAGGATGTCACTCTGCACTGGACACTGCTACACAATGGCCGACCGATGCGCGCCGGTTCTACCGACAATTTTGAAATAGCACCGCAGACCGGCAGAGACCTGACCATAGGGTATGGTGATACCGACGAGTCCGGAGAATGGCTGTTGAATATAGAATACACCGCCAACAAGGCTGACAGACTTCTTCCAGCAGGCCACGTAATCGCCGAAGAGCAGATAGTCATACACCCGTACATGAATGTCGCCTCTGTCCGTCGTGGCTGCCAGGACGCACCATCCGTCTCTCATGATGAAAAGGCAATAACTGTGAGCGGTGCAGACTTCTCCATTAGTATTTGCCGTCAGACCGGTTATATCTGTTCCTACAATGTCGGAGGTAAGATGCTGATTGAGGAAGGCTCCTTCCTCCGGCCAAACTTCTGGCGTGCGCCTACCGACAATGATTATGGAGCCAAACTGCAGAAGAAATACCGTGACTGGCTGAATCCCGACATACGGCTGAAATCCCTCGTCACGGATACTGACAAAAACAACAATGTCGTAATAACCGCAGAATGTGAGATCCCAACTGTGAAAGCAGGACTGACCCTGACTTATATAATAGCTGATAACGGAATCGTGGACATAATTGAGGACATGACAGCCGACAAAAATGAGGAGATCAGCGATATGTTCCGCTTCGGGATGCGCATGACCATGCCACAGGGTTACGAGACGGTTGAGTATTACGGACGCGGACCCGGAGAAAATTACTCCGACCGCCGTGAGTCCGCAAGAATCGGGATATACCGCCAGAGTGTGAGCGAACAACCTTATTCATACATCCGTCCGCAAGAAACCGGAACCCGTTTTGATCTGCGCCGCTGGCAGATCACCGATCAGGCAGGGGACGGACTGGAAATTACTGCTTCGGAGCCATTTTCAGCTTCTGCACTTCACTATACGATCGAGTCGCTCGACGGGGGCGAGGAGAAGACCAATACACACTTCCCGGAAGTGGAGCCGATAAAAGGGACTGAAGTCTGTCTCGATCTGTGTCAGATGGGACTTGGATGTATCAACAGTTGGGGGGCATTGCCACGCGATGAATATCGGATACCTTATCGCGACTATACCTTCAAATTCACCCTTACCCCGATCCGGCACAGCGTGGGATTATAAGAATCCGCTCACAAGTATCAGGGCGATCAGGACAGGTGCGATCCATTTAACTATAAAGTGGATCGCTCCGTTGAAGCGCGACTTGAGAGTGCCATTATTGGTCAACTGGCCATAAAGGAATGACTTTGGAGCAATCCATCCGAGATATACGCAAAGCAGAATACCTCCGAGCGGGAGCATCAGGTTTGTGGTAAGATTGTCAAGAAAATCGAAAATGGTCATCCCACAGATTGTGAATCCACTCCATGGGCCAACTGAAAGAGAACAGACCGGGCTGAGGATCGCAAGGGGAAGGAGCACGGCAAAACAGGCTGCCTTGCGGGACAGACCGACTCTCCGCTGCATGAAGGCCACAGATACTTCAGCAAGCGAGATGGTGGAAGTGAACGCCGCTACCGTGAGAAGCAGGAAAAACAGCGATGACCATATACGCGTACCACCCATCTGGGCGAATATCTCAGGCAGAGTGATAAACACTAATGACGACCCGGCCAGATCAGCATCCGAAAGGCCGAAGGTCATGACCGCAGGGAAAATTATGACACCCATGAGCAGCGCCACAAGCAGGTCAAGAAGCGAGACCGTCACTGCCGTGCGGGTAAGTTTTGTTGTTGACGGATAGTAGCTGGCATAGGTCAGTATTATACCCATAGCGAGACTCAGGGAGAAAAATGACTGTCCGAGAGCATCTATAACCACCCTCGGAGTGAGAGCAGAGAAATCAGGTCTTAGAAAGAACTCAAGGCCGGACGATGCTCCGGGAAGACTCAGCGAGACACCGCAAAACACAAGAAGAAGCACAAAAAGCACAGGCATCATCACGTTGGACATCTTTTCGATTCCACCCTGCACACCTCTCAGAAGCACGAACAGATTGCCGGCAACCATCACAAGAGTCATGACAATCGGACGATACGTACCCGTGATATAGCTGCCCATCCTGTCTACGAACGCAGCCTCTCCAACACCATGCGTGGACGAATAGAGATCTCCTGTGACTGACTGCACAAGATATTCAAAGGTCCACCCTGCCACCACCATATAGAACGACAATATAAGATAGGATGCAAGGATGGCCAGACCACCTACCATCCACCAATGTCGCCGCCGGGGTGTAACGTTTCCGAACGCTCCTATTGCATCGGAATCACCACCACGCCCGAGCGCCATTTCCGACGCCATGACCGGAATCCCGAGCAGGAATATACATATTATATATACAAGGAGAAACACCGCTCCCCCACCCGCCTGTACCTCGGCCGGGAAACGCCAGACATTACCAAGCCCCACTGCCGAACCGACAGTCGCAGCTATGATGCCTATACGAGAAGAGAATTTTGTATGATTAGCCAAATTTTGAGATTTTACGGAGCATCGGTTCGTTCAGAATCTTTATCTTACGTCCGTCCACAACGATAAGATGCTCGCTGACAAAGTTAGACAAAGTACGGATAGCGTTGGATGTCGTCATATTCGACAGATTGGCAAGATCCTCGCGACCCATATATATTTTCAATGTCATATTGTCGTCTTCCTCATATCCATAGTTGTCAAGAAGCACCATAAGAGCCTCTGCAAGACGTCCACGGATATGCTTCTGCGTAAGATTGACAATTTTTGTATCGGAAGATCCGAGATTACGCGACAGTTCATGGATAAAGAACATTGCGAGGTTATTGTTTCTGGATATCATTTCCTCTACAAGAGCCATCGGAAGAGTCCCGAGGGTCGAGGGCTCGAGGGTCGCTGCGCTTGACACGTATGGTTCGCCGGCAAAGTACGCACGATAGCCGAAATACTGGACAGGCTTTATGAGACGGAGGATCTGACCGCGCCCCCCTATGCCGTCCTTATATTTCTTTACCTTTCCTTCAAGAAGACACCATAGAAATTCCGGATCATCCTTCTCTGCATATATGATCTGGTTTTTCTTATAGTTGTGGATGTGGAAATTCTCAATGACGAGTCTCTTCTCCTCGCCACTGAGCACCTGCCATATTTCGGATAGATCTTCTGTGATTACCTGTTCAATCGCACTTTTAATCATTAGCTGTGTTAGTAAACTATGTTATAAAGCACTATTTTTTAAAATATAGTGCAAATTTACGGCCTTTGGTCTATAATAAAAACAAATTGCAGTTAAAAAATGATAAAAACCGAAAGCTATACACCAAGAGCCTCCTTGATAAACGGAGCTGTCGGGGAGTCGCCGGCAGCGATCTGTGATGGTGTGCCACAGGCTATGATACGCCCACCGTTCTTACCACCTCCGGGGCCCATGTCTATGATATGGTCAGCCGCCGACAGGATATCAGTGTTATGCTCGATCACAAGCACGGTGTTACCCTTGTCGACAAGTCGGTTGAGTACACCGAGAAGTACCCTAATATCATCGAAATGCAGCCCGGTCGTAGGTTCGTCAAGTATGAAAAGCGTGTTGCCGGTATCTCTCCGGGCCAGTTCTGTGGCTAACTTGACACGTTGGTTCTCGCCACCTGACAGTGTCGATGATGGCTGTCCGAGCTTTATGTAACCAAGTCCTATCTCCTGAAGAATCTTTATCTTATTGATGATGGACGGCACGGATGAGAAGAAATCAACTGCCTGATTGATCGTCATCTCAAGCACATCGGCAATCGACTTACCCTTGAACCTCACTTCGAGAGTCTCGCGGTTGTATCTCTTGCCACCGCAGGTCTCGCACGGGACGAGTACGTCCGGAAGGAAATTCATCTCGATCGTCTTGTATCCGTTGCCCATACAGGTCTCGCATCTTCCTCCGGCCACATTGAAAGAGAACCGGCCCGGACGATAGCCGCGTATCTTCGCCTCAGACAACGAGGCAAAAAGATCACGTATGGCTGTGAAAACGCCGGTGTAGGTAGCCGGATTTGAACGAGGAGACTTTCCGAGCGGTGACTGGTCTACGGTCACAACCTTGTCGATATTCTCCAATCCTTCTATTGACTTATATGGGAGCGGATTTGTGAGCGAACGGTAAAATTTCTGACTAAGTATCGGCTGCAGGGTCCCGTTGACAAGCGAGGATTTTCCACTACCGGAGACACCTGCCACACACACGAGTTTACCAAGCGGAAGCTCCAATGTCACATTCTTGAGATTGTTTCCAGTCGCTCCTCTGAGCACAAGTGTTTTGCCATTGCCGGGACGAGGATTAATGTTTGGCGGTACCGATAGCTTGCCATTCAGATATTGTGCGGTGAGAGTATCCGTAGCAAGCATCTCCGATGGAGATCCGGAGAAAACCACCTCACCACCCTTGCGCCCGGCGAGCGGACCTATGTCGACTACATGATCCGCTTCAAGCATTATATCCCTGTCATGTTCAACGACAAGAATAGAATTTGACGCATCGCGAAGTTGCTTCAGGGAATCGATCAACCGGCGGTTGTCACGCTGATGCAGACCGATCGACGGCTCGTCAAGTATATACAGGACATTGACGAGCTGACTGCCAAGCTGTGTCGCCAGTCTGATCCTCTGGCTCTCACCTCCGGATAGTGTGGCCGACGCACGGTTCAACTGCAGATAGTCGAGACCGACATCACACAAGAATTTCAGACGGCTCCGGATCTCTTTCATTATCTCGGCGGCAATGAGCCTGCGCGTGGGATCCAGACGATCCTCCACACCCTTGGACCACTCGTAGAGATCCGATATGTCCATTTTAGTAAGAGCGGCAATATTCTTACCGTCTATATAGAAATGCAACGCTTCCTTATTAAGGCGATCGCCATGACACTCCGGACATACTCCCCGCGAGAAGAATCCTTCGCTCCATTTTTTCGCTGCCGATGATGCCTCATCACCTTGTTGCGCCTCAATATACTTCACCAACCCCTCGTAAGTATTGAAATAGTTGTATGTCGCCATCGTCTCGTTCTCGATGACAAGACGTTCGTTGGTTCCATTGAGTATATCGTTCATGGCTTCCTCCGGAATATCCTTGACCGGTGTCCTGAGAGTGCAACCATACTTTTTACATATAGCCTCTATCTGCCAGAACACCATGAGATTGCGATATTTTCCGAGAGGAAGGATGGCACCATCGCGGATTGACAGAGAGGGATCGGGTATGATCTTGTCCCGGTCAATGATATTGACATATCCCAATCCCTTGCAGCACTTGCAGGCACCGAGCGGAGAATTAAAGGAGAAATTGTGTGGAGCCGGCTCACGATATGATATTCCGCTCTCGGCATCCATCAGCGTCTGAGAGAAATAGGCTGTCGAATCCGTATCGACATCATATATCATCATCTGCTTGTCGCCATGGGCAAGAGCATCCGTCACTGTTGATTCGAGACGTGTCAGATCCTTGGCTGAAACCTTCAACCTATCTATGACAAGCTCGATACTGTGATTTTTATAGCGGTCAACCTTCATTCCGAGTGTCAGTTCACGTATCTCTCCATCGACACGGGCTGACAGGAACCCCTTCTTGCGCATACTCTCGAAGAGTTCCTTGTAATGCCCCTTACGGTTTCGGACGACCGGAGCGAGAATATATACCTTGTGTCCGTCGTATTTCTCAAGAATCAGGGAGACGATCTGATCGCGTGTGTACTTCACCATCTGCTTGCCGGTGATGTAGCTCACAGCAGTCCCGGCTCTTGCATACAGCAGACGAAGGAAGTCATATACCTCCGTGGTCGTACCTATCGTACTGCGCGGATTTCGGTTGACGGTCTTCTGTTCTATGGCTATGACAGGTGACAGTCCGGTGATCTTATCCACATCGGGCCGTTCGAGATTGCCGAGCATATTGCGGGCATAGGCGGAGAAAGTCTCGATGTAGCGCCTCTGTCCTTCGGCATATATTGTATCGAATGCAAGAGATGACTTCCCGCTGCCGCTCAAGCCGGTTATAACCGTAAGGGCATTGTGGGGTATCTCCACATCTATATTCTTGAGATTATGAACCCTCGCTCCAAGTACCCGGAGCGAGGATGAAGGTTGTGTGTTCTGTGTATTGTTTCTGTTTTCGTTCATTCAGCGGATTGTATCATTAATCGACCACCCACCGGTGATCATAGACACTCTTCTTCATCGAGGAGCGGGAGAGAGATTCCTTTGTCGGGACCTTGACCCGATATGTCTTGCCGGTCTTATTGGGGAGTGTCTTGGAGCGTATCCATGGATTATATTCTCTCAACGTGAGATAATCTATGCCGGCTGCCTTAGCCCATGCAGTCCAGTCATCGACAGGAGTCGAGACCTCTACGATCTTATATTCCAGCGGCTGATAAAGATTGTCGGTGGTCAGGACATAACCATAGTCACGTGGATTCTCCATTATCTCTTTCATAGCAAGGAGCCGGAATATGTATCGCATAGTCTCCTCGGCAAGGTAGAGATCATAGGCCGACGATACCTGTTGGGCAGCCAGTTCGTTTGTGATCCTGCCCATACCGCCGTTGTAGCTTGCGGCGGCTGATTCCCAGTTGCCATATTTATTGTAGGCATTCTGCAGATACTGACAGGCCGCTTCCGTGGATTTCTCGACATCAAAACGCTCATCGACATCGTCAGTGACCTCCAGCCCGTACTCGCGTCCGGTCGTAGGCATAAACTGCCAGAGGCCTCCGGCTTTAGCTCCTGAAACGGCTTTGGGATTCATGGTCGATTCTATTGCTGCAAGATACACCATGTCGACCGGGACGTTGTTCTTCTTCAGGATAGGCACTATCTCCGGAAAATATCGGTTGGCCCGCTTGATGGCGAGCAGTGTGTTGGTATGGCTATATGACATTGCCGTCAGCTCACGGTCAAGGCGCTCCCACATATTGACCGGATCAAGGGAGATCTTCTCTCCCGCAAAAGTCATGGATTCGGGAACAGACGGCGACATCACCGTAGACGGTGACACCACTTCCTTTTCAGATGAATGGCGGGGCTCGGCCTGAGCGGTAAGAGACGACACTGCCACAGCCAGTACAGTCATGGTCACAGCTGACCATAGGAATGATTTGCGATAAAAGTTCATGTGTTCAGTTTGTGTTAGGAAAGAAACTATTTATAATCTACAATGTTTATGTCACCCGAAAGGTTGTAGTTGCGGCCATCCGCGCCACGCGCCTTTATGACGTAATAATACACCCCGGCAGGAACAAATTTGCCCCCATACTTACCATTCCAGCCAGCGGATGGATCGGAGAATGAGAATATCTTGTGACCCCCGCGATTGAATATCGTACATTCAAACGACACTATGGAACTGTATGATACCTTCCATTCATCGTTCACACCATCTTCATTGAACGGAGAGAAAGCATTAGGACATTTCAGGAACGACTCTCCGATGGAAATCTCGTATGTCTCGCCGTAATAATCACACGAAGCGTCGGCGTTCGCGCAGTAGAATCTAACATACGTGCTCCCGTCCTCGACAAATGTATGAGTAAACTCGAGATCATTCACACGCAGGGATACGTCGTCGAAATCGGACGACCGCGAGAACTGCCATTCCCTGAATATGGCAGCATCCGTGACTGAAGCCGTAAAATCCACGACACAAGGTGCTGACCCGCCGAAGGATCCTGACTGATCTTTCACCTCGTTGGACGCATCGCGTTCCTGCTGGACAGCCTCGGTATGGGCTTCCACCGAATGAGGTTCATAGGAAACCGACGTCACGGACTGTTCCAGGCCCCATTCCTTCAGAAATCTGTCGCCACTCAGAGTGAACTCTGTGGCACACAGAGGGGCCATGACGGAGATCTCGGATTTAAGGTATTCAATGGATTCGGTAGTACGTGTCTCGACATACGATCCTGAGGTCTCGCTGAACCGGAGAGTCATATATTCAAGCTGCATATCCCTTGAGAGAGTCATCCGCCGTCCGTTTATGGAATAATAGACGATCTCGTCTCCCTCGCCGGATATATCCAACGTAACTCTTCCACATTCCTGTTCAGGGGACTCAGATACAGCATCGATGGATAGCTCGTGACGGCTGTAATCGACAAGCCAGAACGCATAGCTGCGTCCGCCGGCTTCCACTATATACCCCATATCCCCTTCCGGAGATGTGAGAGTGGCACCCGTGGCCACCTGTTCGGCATATCCACCACCAAGGGCAGAATATCTCGACCAGACTGCCGACCCCGCACCATCGCCGGTATATGATATGGTCAACCCGGACACAGAGGATGCCACGAACACGGCCTCAAGCCCGGTCGACGATGCAACCTCTTCCCGCAGGACAGGCAACTCGTTGCCCGACCACTCTATCTCCGCAGCTGATGCCACGAAACCAAAAACCGAAAGGAATACAGATATTATTGATTTGGAATATCTCATAACTAACATACAAAGGTAACGAAAAATCATCACAAATGCAACAATACCGTGCGCAGCACGATGCTAAAAAAGTAAAAAACACTAACTTTGCAACTTCTAAAGAAATATATATGGACAATACATTATATAAAGGACTGTCTGACGACGAGATAATTGAAAGCCGGGCCAAATATGGCCCGAATCTTCTGACTCCTCCGGAAAAAGAATCCCTGTGGCGGCAATTCCTGAAAAAATTCAACGATCCTCTGATCATAATACTTATGGTTGCAGGTGTCCTGTCCGTGGGGATATCATTCTATGAATATCTTGGGCTGGGATCCGGGCCCGGAGTATTCTTTGAACCGACAGGCATATTCATAGCTATCCTTCTTGCCACGGGACTCTCCTTCTATTTCGAGATGAAGGCCGATAAGGAATTTGAGGTCCTGAATCAGGTGAACGATGAGGAACCGGTCCAAGTGATACGAAACGGTGGTGCGTCAAGTGTACCCAAAAAGGATGTCGTGGTTGGTGACATAGTGATTCTCAACACCGGAGAGGAAATCCCGGCTGACGGCGAACTGCTTGAGGCCATCACCCTGAATATCGATGAATCGACACTGACCGGCGAGCCTGTATGTCATAAGACCACGGATCCATCGCAATTCGACCCGGAAGCCACATTCCCGTCAAATCATGTCATGCGCGGAACCAAGGTCATGGAAGGACACGGGATAATGCGTGTGTCAGCCGTTGGCGACAAAACCGAGAACGGCAAGGTCTTCACTGCGGTAAGAATTGATGACGACGTAAAGACCCCCCTGGACGAACAATTCGAACGTCTCGGCACACTTATATCACGAATAAGCTATCTTATCGCTATCGCCATAGTAGCAGGAAGAGTGCTGATGTATTTTCTTAATTCAGACTTCGAATGGATATCATTCATCACCTATTTCCTGCAGACGCTCATGATAGCCGTGACACTGATCGTCGTATCAGTTCCCGAGGGGCTGCCTATGGCCGTCACCCTATCCTTGGCATATTCCATGAGAAGAATGTTGAGGACAAACAACCTCGTCAGGAAGATGCACGCCTGCGAGACCATGGGCGCCACCACTGTTATCTGTACAGACAAGACCGGCACACTGACTCAGAACCGGATGCAGGTCTACAAAACCGATTTCTACGGAAACCCGCCTGAGGAATTGATCTACGAAGGCATCGCGGTCAATTCCACCGCACAGCTTGATCTGTCAGGTCAGAAACCGGAAGTACTCGGCAATCCGACTGAAGGAGCGCTGCTTCTATGGCTATGGGGAAAAGGTATCGACTACCGCGCTCTGAAAGAAAAGACAATCCGGATAGCAGAGCTGCCATTCTCCACAGAGCGTAAGTATATGGCAACTGTGGTCCGTCAGGAATCCGGCGATACTATATTATATGTAAAAGGAGCTCCGGAGATCATCTATGCCCTCTGTAAGGAGACACCCGGTGTTGACAAGACCGAGGTTGACACACAGTTGCAGAAATATCAGACCCAGGCGATGCGCACACTCGGATTTGCCTACCAGATTCTGAAAGAAGGAGACAAAGCCATTGAGGATGGAAAGGTCGTGGCAGACGATCTCATATTCCTCGGAATCGCTGCCATATCCGATCCGGTCAGGGAAGATGTGCCTGATGCTGTAAATGAAGTGATAAATGCCGGTATAGACATCAAGATCGTCACAGGTGACACTCCGGGAACCGCCAAAGAGATAGGCCGCCAGATAGGAATATGGAATGATGCTGAGGACAGCGGGAAGAACATTATCACCGGAGCCGAGTTCGAGAAACTGTCCGACACAGAACTAAGAGAGCGTGTAGGCGATTTCAAGATCATAGCCCGCGCCCGCCCTATGGACAAAAAAAGGCTGGTTGAGTCCCTTCAGGCCAACAATGAGGTCGTAGCTGTGACAGGTGACGGAACCAATGACTCTCCGGCTCTCAAAGCAGCCCACGTCGGGCTTTCGATGGGCGACGGGACATCTGTGGCCAAGGAAGCATCGGATATAACAATCATCGACAATTCGTTCGCATCAATAGGCCGGGCTGTCATGTGGGGACGATCACTGTATCTGAACATTCAGAGGTTCATCCTGTTCCAGATGACCGTCAATGTCGTGGCCAGTCTCATAGTGCTCTCCGGTGCATTCATGGGTATGGAGTCACCCTTGACCGTGACCCAGATGCTGTGGGTCAACCTTATCATGGATACGTTCGCAGCCATGGCTCTTGCCTCATTGCCTCCGTCTGATTCGGTGATGCTTGACAAACCCAGATCCCGCAGTTCATTCATAATCAGCAGGCCGATGTGGAGATTCATCATCGGGACAGGCGGTTTGTTCTTCTTCCTGCTGTTAGCGTTCCTGTACTATCTGGAGCACACCGGACTTGAAAGTCTGACCCAGATCGGAAGATTGCCTATCGGTGAAAACACAGGACTGTCGCCCTACGAACTTTCGCTGTTCTTCACGACATTCGTATTCCTGCAATTCTGGAATATGTTTAACGCCAAGGCATTCTCGACCGGAGAGACAGCTCTGAAATTCAAGGATTGCGGAGGATTTGAGCTGATAGCCTCATTCATACTGATCGGACAGGTCGCAATAATCCAGATAGGCGGTCAATTTTTCAATGTCGTCCCGCTCAGGATCACCGACTGGCTGATCATCATCGGATCCACATCCTTGGTGCTGTGGATCGGGGAGATATGGCGCATGATTTCCGGCAAGAAGTCGTGAGAGACAATCTACTGTCTACTTTATGTTCTCGCGCACTTCCGCAAGATACGCCTTCATGGCCTCCGAGTCCCGCTGCTCCACGATAGTCTGAAGCTGCGCGAGCCTCTCCTGTATCTTTGCCAACTGTCCGGGAGTGTTAGGATTGAACAGTATCTCGGATACGAGATAGTCGTCCTCGCTCATCAGGCCCTTTGCGATCTGCAGATGCCGTTTGAACGTAGTACCCGGTGCCTCCTGATGCTTCATGACGGCGGCAAAAGCCAATGTCGCAGCAAACGGGATCGATAGAGAATAGGCTATTGTCTCGTCATGCTCCCTGAAAGTATAGTCCACGATATTAAGCCCGAGACGCGAATATATATCACGGAAGAATATCTTGCCGAGATGATCACCCTCCTTGATTATAATGGCGTTCTCATTGGCAAGATTTGACAGTGACGCAAACGTCGGGCCAAACATCGGATGTGTGCTCACAAACGGATGTCCGCAATCGGCATAGAACTCCGGCAATCCGGTCTTGACAGATGCTATGTCGCTCAATATGGCGGCAGGAGGGATCACATCCATGATGCTCTTAAACGCATCAATCGTATATTTCACCGTCGCGGCGTTGATGACAAGCTGCGGCTCAAACGTGGAGATCTCTTCGACCTTAGAGAATCTTCGGGCATTGAATGTGAAGCGTAACCTCATCGGATCAGGATCATACACTCCCACCTCATGGTCAAACGAGAGCAGGTCGCAGAAGAACGATCCCATCTTGCCCGCGCCAAGTATCAGTATTTTCATTTGTTAAGCTCTACCTGAATTCTTACTGATTCTTCGTGGATCGAAGAGAATATCTGACGCATGAAATCCTCGCTCATGCCCATCGACTTTGCTGCGAGCACCCTTGAGGTCATGATGTCGCCATAGCGGGTTGCCTGCACGACCGGCATATTATGATCACGCTTATACGCACCTATCTCACGTGAGATATTCATTCGTTTAGCCAATATCTCCAAGAGTTCATTGTCAAGCTGGTCTATCTGCCGGCGCAGATGCACGAGGCTGTCGGTGGGTACGGGGGAATCACGGAACACGAGATTATCAAGGATTACATTAAGGACTTCCGGTGTCACCTGCTGATTTTTGTCACTCCAGGCGCAGTCGGGATTGCAGTGGCTCTCTATGATCAGTCCGTCAAAGCCCATATCAAGAGCCTGCTGTGACAGTGATGCGATCAGCTCACGCTTTCCGCCGATATGGCTCGGATCACATATTATGGGTATATTCGGATAACGGCGACGAAGCTCAAGCGGAATACGCCACTGGGGATGGTTGCGGTAGATCTGCTTCCCGTATGTAGAGAATCCACGGTGGATGACACCGAGACGGGTGATTCCGGCATTGTAGAGACGCTCGAGGGCTCCGATCCACAGGTCCAGATCCGGATTCACCGGATTTTTCACGAGCACGGGGATATCCTTGCCTGCCTCTTTCAGCACATCGGCGATCTCCTGCATGGCAAACGGATTGGCCGACGTGCGCGCTCCGATCCAGAGTAGATCTATGCCATATTCAAGGGCAGCCTCGACGTGTCCGCGGTTGGCCACCTCTGTCGACACTTTCATGCCTGTCGTCTCCTTGACCTTGTTCAGCCATGCGAGACCCGGCACACCCACACCCTCGAAGCCGCCCGGCTTAGTGCGCGGTTTCCATATTCCGGCACGATAGATTTTCACTCCGGCCCGTGCGAGGCCTTTGGCTGTTTCCAGTACTTGTTCCTCCGTTTCCGCGCTGCACGGACCGGAGATGATGATGGGACGGTCGAGGTTGACGCCATCTATGGCAAGTGGTTGTATATTATCCATGATTATGATTTTATATTCAGTTTGTTTATACGGTCAAGCGCCTCCATGAGCTTATCGGCAGGGGCGCAAAGCGATATACGGATATAACGGTCGCCATTTGATCCGAAGATGAAACCCGGAGTGATAAATACGTGAGCCTCAGCCAGCACCCTGTCGGCCAACTCTTCCGACGAGATCCCGTCATCCTTGATCCTTCCCCAAAGGAAAAGTCCTGTCTGCGACGGATCATACGTGCATCCGAGAGCCTTCATGACCTGCTCCGCCACGACGCGCCTCTCGCGATAAGCCGTATTGAGAGCTTCATGCCATTCCGGACCGGCCTCGAGAGCCTTGGCCGCTGCGAGCATGAGGGGCTTGAACTGACCGGAATCAATATTGCTCTTGATCCTCAGGATCCACGAAAGAAATTCAGGATTGGACACGGCCACTCCCACACGCCATCCCGGCATATTATGGCTCTTGCTCAGCGAGTTAAGCTCTATGGCTATATCCTTTGCACCTGGAACCGACATTATGCTCTGCGGAGCGTCGTTAAGGATGAATGAATACGGATTGTCGTGAACGATCACAATCCCGTGCCGGCGGCCGAACTCTATCGCTTTTTCAAACGTCTCCCTGCGGGCACGTGCTCCGGTGGGCATATGCGGATAGTTGAGCCACATCAGCTTCACTCCATCAAGGGGCATACGTCCGATAGCCTCGAAATCAGGCTGCCATCCATTATCCTCGAGCAGGTCATAATACATCACCTCTCCGCCGGCCATCCGGGATATGGATGTATATGTGGGATAACCGGGATTGGGCACCAGCACCTTGTCGCCCGGATTGAGGAAAGCGAGCGATATATGTGTGACACCCTCTTTCGAGCCGATCAACGGCTGTATCTCGCGGGCCGGATCAAGCTCCACCCCATACCATCGCCTGTACCACCGCGCGAAAGCCTCGCGAAGCTCAGGGATACCTACGTGTGGCTGATAGCCATGATTGGACGGGACATGGATAGCCTCGGTCATGGCTTCTATGACCTCCGCGGGCGGCGGCAGATCCGGACCGCCGATACCGAGCGACACCACATCGATCCCGGCCGCCTTCATGGCGGCGATTTCTTTGAGTTTTGTAGAGAAATAATACTCCTTTATGTTCTTCACCCTCATGGAGGGTTCAATCCGCTTTTCCATATCTGAACAACCTCTTAATGTGTTACTTTTGCTTCCGCATACTCTCCCAGCACCGTAAGATCCCTGCACAGCGGGCGCACGGCTTCAAGCGACTGCCGGTATCTCACGAGGGAATCAAAGGTCAGATCCACGTAGAACCGATATTCCCACTCCCTGCCGACGATGGGTGTCGACTGGATTTTGGACAGATTGATGTCATAGAACGACAGTATGGTCAGTATCTTCGAGAGCGCACCGTTGGTGTGCGGAAGCGTGAATACTATCGAGGCCTTGTCGATCTCCTTCTCCGACGGCCCGCATTCAGCCGCCACGAGCGGATCGGCGAGTATCAGGAAGCGCGTGAAATTACGCTTGTTTGTCTCGATCCCGCGCTCAAGGATCTCGAGCCCGTACATATTGGCTGCAAACTCGCCACACACGGCGGCATGACCCGCCAGCTTTCCGTCGGCTATCTCCTGTGCACTTCCTGCCGTGTCAAATCTCTCGACCATCTTCAGATTGGGATGATGGCGCAGATACTGCTCACACTGCATGAGAGCCATGGGATGGGAGTTGACCTCCGTGAGATCATCCACCGACTGGCCGGGAAGCGCACACAGGACGTGGGATATCCTCATCTTGACTTCGCCTATCACCCGCAGAGAGCTTTGGCGCAGCAGCTCATGATTCTGCAAAAGCGACCCGGCTATGGTGTTCTCTATCGCCACTATCCCGAGGAGCGATGCATCACACGACAGTGTGTCAAACATGGCCGGAAACGTCGCACACGGTATCGTCTCGACCTTGTCGTCCGGGAAATATAGGTGGGCTGCCGCATCATGATAGCACCCTGCAACACCCTGTATTGTGACTCTTCTTGTCTGCATATTTACCATAAAAATTAATCCCGTTCCTTATTGCTAAGAACGGGATCGGAATTATCATTTATTGAATGCTGATTGCATTGATTGACTGTCTACGATTCATGAGCGCAACATCCCGTTCTTATTTTTCGTCAAAATAAAAATAATAATAGGAGTATGTGCTAAATCGCTTCATAAAGTTCGTTGACTTTTAATTTACTCCGCAAAGGTAAGTAAATTTTTACAAATCACAAAATTTTCACCAATAAAATTTTCAAACTAAAAGCATCTTGCGGTGTTATTGCGGTGTTATCCTATCGTAATAATTTTAATATTAAACTTATCTCAGTTCAACAGTAAGCCCCATAGCAGAGACAATTCTGTAGAAAGTTGAAATTGAAGGAATTGTAAGTCCCCTTTCTATACGCGAAATATAACTCTTGTCCGCTCCTATCTTATCTGCAAGTTCCGACTGTGTCATGCCGGATTCTTTACGGGCATCAAGAAGAATCTGAGCATTATATTCCTCCCAAGCCTGATTTTCAGCCTGTCTGCGACCTTCTGTGCCGGGTGCGCCAAAAGTACGGTTGAGTTCCTCACTCACGTTATATGTCTGCATTTTTGTCCTCATAATATTCCTTTTTTAGTCGTTTCGCTCTAACTATCTCACTTCTTGGTGTCTTTTGCGTTTTCTTTCTGAAAGCATTGAATAGAATTACCAACCTATCGCCATCATAAATGAAGAAGATTCGAAATTCATTATTGCCGTAATTAACGCGAAATTCATAAATATCATCTTCAATATACTTTATGAAATGCGCCGGTATCCTTTCGGTATCAGAAAACAGCAATAACGCCCTGCGAATTTTCAGCTGCTCTTTCTCGTTAAGATTAGCCATAAATTCACTATAATAGTTCTTATGCTATAATTTCTCTTACCATTTCGCAAAGTTAGCAAAAGTTGCTTAATTATACAACAAAAAAAACAACTATAAAAAGTTGGAACCCTAAAAAAATGTCATAGTTAGATCGTATTTCACTTTTTTTGATTTTTCCCTACTTTTGGGTTGCAGTTCGGCGGCGGGTGTGGGGTTGAAGACGACCTCGCTCCTGCATGGCGGTGGGTAGATGACGTTTTAGACTATTTTAACAGTTGGGGGGGGTAAAATTAATTTTTGTACGTAATTTTGCATTGCATTTACACAACATCTATACATAGCATTTACCTATGCATATAGCATCCTCTTATATATATACATAAAGGTGTTGGTGAACAGCCACTTATCAGTGAATCTTAAAATATAATATAATAATTAATGAAAAAACTTTTACTTTTTCTATCGTTTATAGCGGCTGTGTCGCTATCTGCTTTTGCAGATATCTCTATTAAGTATGAGAACAACGGTGTAACCTTAAACTATACCGGTAGCGGGGAAACGCTTTCAACCGGTGAAATTGAAGTTGCCGTGAGCGGTGTTGTATCTATCACTAATGGTGGTAACGTTGTAATTCCTGCATCGTTTGTAGTTTCGAATCAAACTTACAGAGTGACTGAAATTGGAAAGAGTGCATTCGAGTCTTGCAGCGCACTCTCATCTATCACTATTCCGGCAAGCGTGACTAAAATTGGAGAAGATGCTTTCATGTATTGCTCTGGATTAAAAAAAGCAGACTTCGCAAGTATCGAAGCGCTATTGAATATAGATTTTGCTAATTTACGTTCAAACCCATTATATTACGCCTACCATCTATATATTAACGGTGAGGAAGTGAGGGATGTGGTAATTCCGGCAAGCGTGACTAAAATTGGCAATTATGCCTTCATTAGAGGCACCGCACTCACATCGGTAACTATTCCGACAAGCGTAACTGAAATTGGAGAGCGTGCCTTCTTTTATTGCACCGCACTCACATCGATCACTATTCCGGAAAGCGTGACTAAAATTGGAGAAGATGCTTTCATGGATTGCTTTGGATTACAAAAAGTAGACTTCGCAAGTCTCGAAGCACTATTGAATATAGATTTTACTAATGTATATTCAAACCCATTATATTACGTCCACGATCTATATATTAACGGTAAGGAAGTGACGGAAGTGGTAATTCCGGCAAGCGTAACTAAAATTGGCAATTATGCCTTCTATGAATGCACCGGGCTCACATCGGTAACTATTCCGGCAAGCGTAACTGAAATTGGAGAGAGAGCATTCTGTGATTGCACCGCACTCACATCGATCACTATTCCGGAAAGCGTAACTAAGATAGGTACAGGTGCTTTTAGCTGGTGCAGCGCACTCACATCGATCACTATTCCGGCTAGCGTAACTGAAATTGCAGAGAGTCTCTTTTGGGCATGCGAGTCCCTCACTTCAATCATTATTCCGAAAGGCGTAACTAAGATAGGTGAAAATGCCTTCATTTATTGCTCCGCACTCACATCGGTAACTATTCCGACAAGCGTAACTGAAATTGGAGATTATGCATTCTGTAAATGCGCCGCACTCACATCTATCACTATTCCGGCAAGCGTGACTAAAATTGGAAAGAATGCATTCTATTGTTGCGATAATTTACAAAGAGCAGACTTCGCAAGTCTCGAAGCACTATTAAATATAGATTTTGGCGACTATGCCGCCAACCCATTAAATTACGTCCACAATCTATATATTAACGGTGAGGAAGTGACGGAAGTGGTAATTCCGGCAAGCGTGACTAAAATTGGCAATTATGCCTTCTGTGAATGTACCGGGCTCACATCGGTAACTATTCCGACAAGCGTAACTGAAATTGGAGAGTGTGCATTCACAGACTGCACGTCACTCACATCGATCACTATTCCTGAAAGCGTAACTAAGATAGGTAGACAGGCCTTCAGTTTTTGTTCCGGACTCACATCGATCACTATTCCGGGGAGTGTGACTGAGATTGAAAATTCTGCCTTCTATAGCTGCACCGCACTTACATCAGTTATATTATTCGGCTGATAATTTGCTCTCGTGTAATTCCAATTGTTTTAGCAAGGATACATATAATAATGCAACGCTTTATTTAAGTGAGGAGGGAGTAAAACACTACTCGAGTGTGACACCTTGGAATCTGTTTAACAAAGTTGAGGCGTATGACTTCAGCGCAGGAGTGGAGGAAATCTCTGATGACAGCACCGGTATGGGATGTGAGTATTACAACCTGAATGGTGTGCGTGTGAATGAGAATGGACTTGCTCCGGGACTGTATATCAAGGTGACCGGTGGCAAGGCTGAGAAGATTGTGGTGAGATAAGAATAAGTATATAGCAAGAAAAAAATAGGTCGGTGTCTTGATAGGGATACCGACCCTTTTTGTATACGCGTGGAGGGAAGGGTTATATAGGTTGCCGGACTGCATTTACTTATCCTGATTTTGAACCTTCCGGGGGAATGAATTGTCTTATATGTATATGAAAAAGTCTTTGAAATACATAGCCTGCATAGCAGTGATAGGACTTGCGGTATGGTTTTTCGCCACCCGACTGTCACGCCAGACTCCTGCCACTCCGGTCGTGACCGAGGCAAGAAATGGAGAAAATGATGTCAAGATCAATGACCTCAAAGGTAAGTATGTGCTCGTAAACTTCTGGGATTCCCACAATGCCGTGTCAAGGATTGCCACCGGTGAATACGACAGATTTTTCAGAAATCACAGCGACAGCGACATCGAACTCGTGTCGGTCAATACCGACAATGACCATGGACTATTCTCCGAGCTCGCGAGAAAGGATGGTCTCGACCTATCGAGACAATTCAACATCAAGGATGTCGAGGGCGGATTAATCCATTCCGGCTATAAGCCTAAGGATGGATACACCTCATATCTCGTAGGCCCTGACGGGAAAATCGTGGACTACAACCCCTCGGTGGAAACTCTTGAGAAATACGCCAAATGAGCGGCGATCCGTTTGCCGTTCAGATGATTTTTGATTACTTTTGCATTCATGAAAAAATTCATCGCACTAACGATAGCATCCGTAATGACCGCAGGGATGCTCTCCGCCAAGATTGTCAGGAACTACGAGAGCAGCCCGACGGCAGGTGGACTCGTGCTCGTGGTTGACAGCATAGACTACCGCAAGGAAGTGACACGAATCTACGGCCGGCTGACAGGCCGCCCGCACACATCTGACAGGATTGATCATGTCACGCTCGACGGTATAGGGTGCAGCGACATCGACGGCGTGGATTTCAACCGCTATTTCCAATGGGAGGACGACGGACAGATCCCGGTCGAACTTGATTTTCCACCGTGTAAGCCCAAACGGCAGGGGGCAATCGTGATAAGCACCCCGCGCGGTAACAGTTCGATCACATTTTCCACAAGCGCGAAAAAATAATCCGCACCATACGGCACCACCACCCATCACCATCATCCATCACATTTCATGATACTCTGCATAACGGAGAAACCAAGCGTAGCCAAGGACATCGCGACTATACTTGGAGCAAACGTAAAACGGGACGGCTATTTCGAGGGAGGGGACTACTGCGTCACCTGGACCTTCGGCCATCTCTGTATGCTCAAAGAGCCTCATGATTACAGCGAGGGATGGAAGAGATGGTCGCTCGGGGTTCTGCCCATGATCCCTCCGAAATTCGGTATCAAACTCATCCCGCAGCAAAGCTACGAACAGCAGTTCAAGGTCATAGCCGAACTGTCGGCAAAAGCTGACGAAATCATCAATTGCGGTGATGCCGGTCAGGAGGGAGAGCTTATCCAGCGGTGGGTGATGCAGAAAGCCGGGGTGAAATGTCCTGTGAAGCGACTATGGATCTCATCGCTCACCGACGAATCGATCCGGGAAGGTTTCAGCAAGCTCGAACCGCAATCCAGATTCGACAACCTCTATCATGCAGGACTCTCACGCGCCATCGGCGACTGGATCCTCGGGATGAACGGCACACGCCTGTACACACTGAAATACTCTTCGCCCGGCAACGTACTGTCGATCGGCCGGGTGCAGACCCCTACCCTCGCGCTCATAGTCCAGCGGCATTTTGAGATCGCCGACTTCCGATCCGAGGACTTCTGGGAACTCAAATCCACATATCGCGATGTAAGTTTCAACTCCACAGCCGGACGATTCAGGAATCTGCAGGATGCAGAGAACGCAATATCGGAAATCGAAGGCCGTCCGATGGTGATCAAGGATGTGCAGGACAAGAAAGGCCGTGAATCCCCCCCGCGCCTGTTTGACCTCACATCCCTGCAGGTGGAATGTAACAAGAAATGGGGATGGACAGCCGACGAGACACTACGGCTCATACAGTCACTATATGAGAAGAAAGTGACCACCTATCCACGCGTTGACACCACATATCTCAGCGAGGACATCTACGCCAAAATACCGGCGACGCTGAAAGCCATGACACCATACGCCCCGCTAACCGCCCCGCTTCTCGGCGGCAGCATACCAAAGAGCAAGAAGGTGTTTGACAACTCGAAAGTCACTGACCACCATGCCATCATTCCCACCGGGCAGGCTCCTAATATGCTTGTCGGCGACGAGAGAAAGCTCTATCATCTCATAGCACTGAGATTTATCGCCGTATTCTACCCTGATTGCGAGTTTCTCACGACCACTGTCACAGGCGAAGTCGACAGATACACATTCCGCGCGAGCGGCAAGGTTATCACATCCCCCGGGTGGAGGACTGTGCTCGACAGCCAGCAGCAGAAAGAAGAGAAGAAGGACGGTGATGACGACCGCATACTTCCGCCGTTTACCGTAGGCGAAAGCGGTCCCCAGCAGCCGGCCATCGTCAAGAAGACTACGCAACCACCTAAATACTACACCGAGGGAACCCTTCTCCGGGCCATGGAAAGTGCCGGAAAGACCGTGGACGACGAAGAGCTTCGCGAAGCCATGAAGGAAAATGGTATAGGACGCCCCTCGACACGCGCGGCCATCATAGAGACACTTTTCAAACGCAAGTACATCCACCGGAAAGGGAAATCAATCATGGCATCCCCGGCCGGCATCGACCTTATAGGCACCATACATGAGGAGCTGCTGAAAAGTGCGAAACTTACGGGATTGTGGGAGAACAAACTGCGCAGGATAGAACGTGGTGAATACTCCGCATCAGGATTTATCGACGAGTTGAAAGTACTGATGAACGAGATAGTACTGAATGTTCTCAGCGACAACTCTCACGGCAAGATCAACATCGGGCCGTCAACCCCTCCCCCACCCGTAGCGGCTGACGTGCCCCGCCCGACCAAGCCTCGCGCTCCACGCACCACAAAGTTCGAGCAAGTGGAGTGTCCGATATGCCGGAAAGGACACATCCTCAAGGGCAAAACTGCCTTCGGATGCAGCAGATTCCGCGAGGGATGCAGCCTGAGACTTCCATTCACTGACTACCCCGGGGATCTCACACCGGCAAAACTGAAGAAAATACTCGAAAAAGAGAGCAAAGGCAAAACCTGAGCCGCACGGCATCGGCATATTCATCACTTTTTATCATATATCAATGAAAAACTTCTTATCCCTCATTCTGTTGTCGCTGGCAGCGATCACGGCGACCGCCACGGAAAAAGCCGTCATCACACTGCATCCATCATCCGACGCTCCCATAATAGCCAAGGAAATCTACGGCCAGTTCTCAGAACACCTCGGCTCCTGTATCTACGGTGGAATATGGGTCGGTGAAGACTCACCGATACCCAATACCAACGGCTACCGCAACGACGTGCTCAATGCCATACGTGACCTCAAAGTACCGGTGATGCGCTGGCCCGGTGGATGCTTTGCTGACGAATATCACTGGATGGACGGGATAGGGCCGAAAGAAAACCGCCCGCGCATGGTCAACACAAACTGGGGTGGCACCGTGGAGGACAACTCCTTCGGGACACACGAGTTTCTCAACCTATGCGAGATGCTCGGCGTAGAGCCATACATCAGCGGCAACGTCGGATCCGGATCCGTGGAAGAACTCGCCAAATGGGTGGAGTATATTACCGCCGAGGATGGTCCGCAAGCACGTATCCGTAAAGAAAACGGCCGCGAGAAGCCCTGGAAACTGAAATATCTCGGTATCGGAAACGAGACATGGGGATGCGGAGGCAACATGACACCCGAATACTACTCCGACATATACCGCCGATATGCCACATACGCCCGCAATTTCGGGTCCAACCGCCTCTACAAGATCGGAAGTGGAGCTGACGCATACAATTCCAACTGGACTGACGTCTGCATGAAAAACGCTGGAAGGATGATGGACGGCATATCACTCCACTACTACTGTGTGGACAACTGGAACGACAAGGGTAAAGCCCGCGAATTTGACAGCGATGACCACTACTGGCTCATGGGGAAAGCATACGACATTGATACGCTTATATCCACACACTCCGCCATAATGGACAAGTATGATCCGCAGAAGAGAGTAGGCCTGCTTGTCGACGAATGGGGGACATGGTGGGATGTCGAACCGGGAACCAACCCGGGTCATCTCTACCAGCAAAACACGCTCAGGGACGCGCTCGTAGCCGGAATATCACTCAATGTTTTCAACAATCATTCCGACCGTGTGAGGATGGCAAACATCGCACAGTTTGCCAACGTTCTCCAGGCCATGCTTCTCACTCGGGGAGACAGCATGGTGCTCACACCCACCTACTACGTGTTCAAAAGCTACATACCCCATCAGGATGCCCGTCTCATTCCGGTAGAGGTCGACACCCGTACACTCACCGTGCGCAAGGGACGCACAGTGCCTCTCGTGACAGCATCCGCATCCGAGAAGGACGGTGTCACCACAATCTCCATGGTCAACATCTCGCTCGACGAGCCGGTGGAAGTGACAATCCCGCTCGAAGGAACCGGCATCAAAGCCGGAAAAATCACAGGCAACATTATCACATCCGGAAACATCCATGACTACAACGACTTCGGCATGGAGGAAAAAATCACCATGAAGCCGTTCAAGGATACGAAGATCAAGGACGGCAGACTGCTTGTCACCCTCCCGGCCAAATCTGTCGTCACAATATCCATTTAAGGATTATACAGGTCAGGATTGAAGAACCCGGCAATCTCACGAGCCTGCTCAAGCGCATGGACGGCAGGCGACGAAGGATCAAGTTCTGCCGCATGAGCATAGTCGTTCATCGCGGCAGAATGTTTTCCCATCCTCCACAGCAGCTTCCCGCGCCTGAACATGAGCGATGCGTCCGCCGGATCACATTTCATCATTTCCGAAAGCTTCTCCACAGCCTCCTCATACTTCCCGGCAGCGACTAAAGAGTCAATAATTTGCGATTCTGACATATTTGACATATCTTTGGAGATGCAAAACTACACAAAAGCTATCGAAAAGGCAATGATCAGACGATTATTATCAAGCATTTTCATATCCGTCGCAGCCATCACGGCGTTTGCTTCGGATCCTACTACCACCACCTACTCCGCCTCACAATGCGAGGGATCAGCCATGCCATATCCCGCTCCGGCGGTGCAGAGAGAGATTCCCGATTCGCTGACACCGATATTTCTCAACCATGTCGGCCGGCATGGAGCAAGATTCTATTCGTCATCCAAATACACCACATCCGTGCTCCGGCAGCTTGACACGGCGGAGAGTATCGGCAGTATCACTCCTGCCGGAAAGGAGCTGAAAGCCTTGTGCAACCGCATCGTCTCCGTTACGGCCGGACGTTGGGGTGCGCTCGACTCGCTCGGCATGGCCGAACAGAGAGCCATAGCTTCACGGACATTCACCACATTCCCCAAGCTTTTCGACGGGACCAAAATATCGGCCATATCCTCCTACGTCCCCAGGTGCATAGGCTCGATGAACGAGTTCACCCATCAATTGTCACGTCTCAACAACAGGATCGAGATATACACATCATCAGGACGGCAGAACAACTCACTGCTGCGGCCATGGACCGACGATGAGGACTACAAAACCTATATGGCCTCCGAGGAATGGCATAAGATATATGACGAAACATTTGACAGAAATGCCTCCCCGGCCATAGCTCAGCGGCTGCTTGGCTCCGGTATGCAGCTCGGCGACGGCGAGGACAAAGATTTCGCTATGAATGTCTACAAGATTGTGGCCGGTTGTTCGTCAATCGGAATAGGGATCGACCCTTCGAAATTCCTCACATCCGAAGAATATAATTCCCTGTGGGGAATCGAGAATCTGCACCACTATCTCACCCACTCGGCCTCAACGCTCTCGCAGGCTCCGATGGATCTCGCCTCAAGACTGCTTATCGACATAATCGACACATTTCAGGCTGCTGCTGACGGAAAATCCGGATACTCCGCCATACTCCGCTTCGGCCACGCGGAGACACTGATGCCCCTGCTTGCCCTGATGAGGCTTAGAGGATGCTACTACATGACCAACTATTTCGACACTGTCGGCTTGCACTGGATGGATTTCTTCGTTGTACCGATGGCTTCCAACATCCAGATGACCCTCCTGCGCTCCGGCAAAGGGAATCTGTATGTGAGGGTGGATCTCAACGAGAATCCACTGCCCCTCATCCCCGGCAGCGACAACATATATACTCCCTGGCCAAAAGCCAAGGAGTATCTCAACCGTTGCCTCCCGCTGATAATGCAGGAATAAGATCAGAGTCCTATGGCAAGACCGGTCGACACAGAGTTGAACTCAAGTCCGGTCTTGTCGCTGAGCACATTCATGGGGGAATAGCGCACATACCACCCCACACTTTTGAATCTCACCACTCCGTAGAGATCCACCGTGACGGGTCGCTGTCCGATCTTACGGGTCTTGATGGAATACTCCTCGTTGCCATCATGATATTGCGTCTTGATACTTCCTCCGGTATTGAAGTTAAGTATCGGGCCGAAATTCATCAGCAGATTCCGGTGGCGGCCGAAGCTCACGCCATACAGCAACGGTATCTGCAGACTGAACACCTTGATACGCGACCGATGATGGGTGGTTCCCTCTCCGTAGGCAGCCAGCGAGATTCTCCCATCCTCATTTTTCTTGAAATAATGGTCTCCCTTGGTGACAAAGTTCTGCCAGCGGATACCGAGACCGCTTGTCACAGATGTGCTGCGATAGTTCATGCTGACACCAAGCACAACCAACCATGACAACTCATTGCTCTTCCACATCGATGCATCAAAATCCGGCACTGCATTGAGCGTGTTGATCCAACCGAGCGAGAGGCCACTGGATATGCAGTCCCACGACACTGCTCCTTTGCGCGAGATGTTGAATCCGAATTCACTGCCCTTCGACCCTATGTAGGATTTGGTAGTTCTGTTGGCCGGATCTGCAAACGGGAATGTGTATGACTTCATCTCGCTGCCCGGTGTGGCGAAGCTGACACTGACCGCTGAATCGCCTTCACAGACAGTGACATTCCGGACATCCGGACATTCAATCCGGCTCTTGGCCTTCATCCACTCGCTGCGGCGGCTGCCCGTCTGGTAATAGAAATTCTCGGATCCACCGCTGAGTTTGCTGACCACGATGGATGTGAAACCCGTCGTCGACTCTATGGATATGTTTCCGGCCGTCTGGGTGTTGAGAAGAGTGTCGACAGGAAGATGCTCTGAAGCGAAAACAGGAAGGGAGAGAATCAGTGTGATAAACAGTGTGATATGGCGTGTCATGATTAGTGTTATTTTGCAAATGATTTTATCAGATCCGTAGCCTTGGATGCAGAAAGTGATCCTTCAAGAAAAATCACCATTACGGTGGGTTTGCTTGCATCCGGATTGTTTATATAATAGATATATCGGTTGTTTCCCTTGCCGGTTCCCGCCAACTCGAAGAAAGCATACCGGAGCTCGCCCTGCCTGTACCGCACATTTCGTCCCCTTGCCTTTGCCCCGTCGGCGAGGACGAGAGGTTGGATCACAGGAGCATAGGTGGCCGCATCACCCTTGAAGGTCGCAAGAGTTGTGAGGTTGTGGCGTTTCAGAAAATTCTGCTCTCCGCTGATCACCGTCTCCGACACCGACGGATCGCTGACATATTTGCCTCCGAAAATCAGATTGATATTCAATCCCGTCTGCGCCCGCAGGCCGACAACCGTTGTGAGGAGGATCGTGAATATTATAAGCAGTCGTTTCATCTTATGATGGATTATTTTGATACGTGTTGTTACTCCATGATGGATATTGTCTCGAAAGAATCAATGATTGGGGCAGCATCGCCGAGTTCTTCCTCAAACGATCTCATTTCCTCGCCCGACCCCGCGCCTATCTCATGCAGATCACTGGCGATCAGCCGGAGGATTTCATCCTCGTCGGTGATCGTCTTTCCGTTGGCGTATGCTATGCACTGCGACATTCCGGATTGATCCTCCGGTGTGTATATCAGCAGGGAGATTCCTATTGCACATATCATCAGCAATGATGCGGCAGCCGATATTACGGCTCTTGTCCTCAGTCCTTTGCCATATCGGTGAGTGGAACTGCATCGGCGCACCCCCATCACAGCTCTGGCCTCATCTATAGCAGGATGGACGAGTCCGGTTTCCGCTATCACTGCGCGCAGTTCTAATTCCTCTTCATCCGTCAGACCGCAGTCAAAGTAGCGCTCGATCTGTGGCAATAAAGCCCGTAGATCCTCTGTTGTCCGATCTCTATTCATATCTCTTGATTTTGTTGTCGGTATATCTCGCGGATTGTCTTGCGGGCACGACTGAGAATCATCCGCACATTCTCTACCGTTAGTCCCATATCATCAGCCACATCGGCATACTTCACGCCTTCTATGTCATGGAGTCGGAATACCCGGAACTGACGCTCGGAAAGCACACGTTGGGCAAGGCTGACAACCGCTTGATACGTAGCCTGCATATCCCGGCTGGAAGTATCGTCCGGCTGCACGGCTGTGGACGGTATCTCATCTATGGATATAAGCCTGCCACGCCGGCTTCTTCGCAATGTGTCGATTGCCGAATTGCGAACGGCCGTATAACTGAGCTTCACCGCCTCGGTCCGATCCGATATTTCGGGATGTACTGACCACAGACGGCAGAAAGCATCATGTATCGCATCGTCAGCATCCTCTTCCGACCCGACAATCCTTGCTGCCATACCGTGAAGAACAGTACGGATACTGATAAACGTTGATGTGAGGATATCGGATTTCACTTCTGTCTGCTTTCTATTACCATTAACGCAGGTCCGGAGAAAGTATAACAGAAAAATCTCAAATTTTTTCTCTCTACGGGATATAGGTCCAGCGACATTCATCCGTCACCACCTGACCATCTCTTTTCCCCTCTACTACGATGATGTTCTCTCCCTCATTAAGCCTGACATCTTTCCATATTGCCCGGCGGATCTCATCGGGAGCTTGCTTCGATATCTTCCGTCCGTTCACATAAAGAGTCAGATCACTTAGGTTTGTATAAGCCTTGACTTCTACCGTCGGAGAGTGCCGTTCCGTGAATCTCCGGCTGCTGATATACGCCACAGGCTCGTCCGACCAGTTTGCTTTATAGAAATAAAACGCATCCTTCTTGGTCTTACGGTCATGGGTGATCACACCCTTGTCATTATATCCGTCCATTTCCCCTTCCCTGCGCTGATATGACTGGATATCGGCAAAAAGCCACACGAACTTACACCAAAGATATGGCCGCCGGGCATAGACACTCCAGTTACCCTCATGACAGGCACTCTGCGCCTCTTCCGGATGGAATCGGCCGTCGGCATCCTTCTCGCCAAGAGGCCATTCGTGATGGTTCACACTCGCTCCGGCTCCGTATTCCGACACCCCCACAGGCACATTTCCCGCAAGTGAATGTGACTTATCGAAGAATTTCGAGGCTCCATCTGTCGCATCGCCATACCATCCGAAATATTTGTTCCACCCGATCAGATCGGCACAGTCCTCATAGAGAGTCTGATCCACACAAGTTGCATAAGTGGTGGGGCGCGACACATCAAGGCCCTTCACAAGTCTGTTGAGGCTTCTTATATAATTGACAGGCGACCCGTAATCCTGGAATCTGACATTACCTGTCACCGGACCGGCACCTTCGGCAGATCCGTTGACCAGAACCTCGTTGAACAAACCCCACACACATATACTTGGATGGTTATATTTCTGTAACACCATCTCACGGCTCACCTGCCGTCCGTTTTCCTCAAAGCCTTCTGTCGGCAGATATCCGGCAAACGCCATTCCGCCAGGGCCGCACATTGGTGTCTCCGACCAAAGCATGATTCCGTTCTCGTCCGCCAGATCATAGATTGTCTCCCCATGCGGATAATGGGCGAGACGCATGGCATTGGCTCCGGATTCCATGATGAGAGCCATATCAGTTCGGTAGTCCTCCTCCGTCAGCGCGCTACCCCGCCCGATGAAATCATCATGGCGGCAGTATCCGTGCATATCCGTATATTTTCCATTCAGGAAAAATCCCTTCTCAGGATCCACATTGATTTTTCTGAAGCCTGTCCGCTGCGTCACACTATCAACAATGGAGTCATTACGCATCAGATCCACTCTGACAGTATAAAGATACGGATCCTCCCGCCCCTGCCATAAGCGTGGAGACGTGATCGTGACCGGCAGGTGGCACACACTGTCTGACATGGCAGCCTCCATAATCTTACCGGCCACCTCCCCACCGTCCGCATCATATACCGTCACCTTCACATGGCGATTTCCGCTCTCCGGCGACGACAGGCTCAGACGTGTCTCTATATCCGCACTCACCGCATCTTTTTCAACACTATTCTGGTGTATGAACACTCCCGGCGACGCGTAGTAATCCGGACTTATGCAGTCACGGTCGGTGATTATAAGCTCAACCGGACGATGTATGCCCCCATATATGTTGAAGTCTCCGCTTATGGGAAGCACATCGGTCCGATATGCATTGGAAACCCAGACCTCAACAAGATTATCCCCTTCCCGGACAGCATCAGTAATCTCATGACAGAAAGCCGTGTATCCGCCCTTATGCTCCCCGAGCATCCGCTTGTTCACAAAGACATCAGCCACGGAATTCACACCATGAAAATACAGAAATAGACGCTTCCCCTCAATCCGGTCCTTAGTCAGAGGAAGATTGAGATTATATGTCATCGCGCCGCGATAACACTCTGGCACCCCGCTATGACAGGCTATTTCATTCCATAGGTCTCTCACACTGCCAGGCAGTACTGCCGGAATAGACCTCACATTCCATGTATGCGGAACTTTCACCGCCTCAAACGGAGCACCCATGCCCACATCAAGCATATTGTGGAGTCGCCATCCGTCACTAAGCAAAATTCTCTCCCTTGCCCCGGAAATGACAAAGGTCATGAAAGCAAGAACCACTACCGCGATTCTCCTGCAGGCTGTATTATTCATGTTATTCCAGATCTATCCTTATCACCGATGCCGCATCCGATGGCATCCTCGCACCCTTAGGTATGTACACATTCAGTCCGTCCGGGGTAAGAGTCGGTGTACATTCATAATTTTTCTTCACGCTCAGCAGTGTTGCCTTCCGGATCCTGCGTCCGTCAAGATTGTCGGGATTAAGTTCCCGCAACATAACGCTCACGTCATTGCCAGGCCATTCCGTGAATATGGCGTAGACACAATCCGGCTTGCGTGTATATCTTACAGTCTCCCCGCTGTCGAGAGTCTCTCCTGACACCACATACGGCCTTGTGTCATATATACTCTCGCCATACGACCACAGCCACACTCCTATATTAGCCACCACATCCTTCTGAGCCTGCGGAAATGTCCCGTCGGCCATCGGGGCAAGATTCAGAAGCAACTGTCCGTTATTGGCCACCACCTCCACAAGCCTCCTGATAATATCGATATATGAGCAATATTCCTGACCCTTCACATACCCCCAGGCCTTATGATAGCCGGATGAAATCGTATAATCACACAACCACGGTATCGGATCGATCGCCTTAGGATTGGCCATCTCATGATCAAGCATACCTACGTTGCGCGGAAAATCCTTATACTTATACGTGAAACACACATCCTGTCCCCGTGATGAAGCATGATTGAAATAGTTTGCCACAAACTGCTTCTTCAACGTGTCCGGAATCTGCTCCATCCACGCATCGAAATAGATTATATCCGGTGAATATTTCTCCACAACTTCATTACATTTGCCGAGCCACATATCAAGCCACTCGTCGTGAGGCATGAGACAGCCGTAGAGCTTGCTGTATTTAGGATCATGACCCGCCCAGCCCGGTTGAATATCCGCGTATGTATAGTTTATCTCATGATGCAGCGATGTGAAAAACTTCATATCCCGCTTTCTTATAGCCTCCGACAGCTCTCCCACCACGTCACGACACGGTCCCATCTTAGCAGCGCAGAATGGAGTCAGTTCACTGTCCCACATGGCGAAACCGTCGTGATGCTCGGCCACGAGTCCGGCGAATCTCGCCCCGCTCTCCTTGAACATCTGCGCCCACTCTTCGGCATCAAATTTCTCGCCCTTGAACATCGGTATGAAATCGTGGTAACCGAATTCCGACAGCGGTCCATAGAGAGCCTCCTGCCTGCGATGAAGCCCCATCAGGAAATCATTTACCGAATCGTTGCAGTGCATGAAATGATAATATTGCTCGTTACCGTAAGCAGGTACACTATATACACCCCAATGACAATATATCCCGAACTTGGCATCTCTGAGCCACTCCGGGACAGGCTCATGCTTCGACAGGGATTCCCAGTCGGGCGTATATTGGGCTACCGACAACAGTGCGCCGCCCATCAAAATCAGTGCTATAAGGATTTTTTTCATTTTCCTGCTATTGATATGATCAGTCGTGAAGTATCGAAATATTTTCTTGCCATATCGGCAAGTATGTCGCCCGACAGATTGCGGGCAAATTCATCCTGAGCCTCGAAATATCCCTCCGGCGCACCGGAAAGGAAATAACTCTGCATGAGATCCATCCGTGAGAACGGAGAATCAAGCGATGAAGCGAGAGCCGACCGGATGTAAAAGCCGAGACGGCCGAGTTCGTCGGCAGTGTAGCTATCCGGATCCTTCATGCGCTCTATCTCATACAGTGTCTCGCGCTCCACATCAGCCACATACTCATTGGCCGTCTGGGTATTGATCGTGAGGATCCCCTTACTGCTGTAGCCGATGAGAGCCGCGCCAATACCGTAGGTAAGTCCCTTTTCCTCCCTTATATTGAGCATCAGGCGACTGCCGAAATATCCGCCTAACGCTATCACGGCCGACCGCAACGCCACATAATCAGGATGATCCCTCCCTATCACCGGGATAGCCATACTTATCGCACTCTGCAGCGACTCAGGCATATCCGTGAATATCTTCCGGCCTGCCACTTCCGGAAACTGCAGGCAGTGCATCGGAAAGTCACACTCCGTGGAGATAGATCCAAACGTCTCGCCAACACCTCGGCGGATTTCATCCGTGATACCTCCGGAAAGGAAGATGTGCATTCTGCTCGTGTCGAGACGGCTGTAGTGAAGCTCACGAAGCCGCCCCGGCCCGATAGCCCTGATCTCATCCGGTGTCGGCGACACCGCCAGCGGACTCGTCTCGCCATATACAGCCGGACGCAGAGCGGCAGATGCGCGCCATTCCACCTTGCAACGGTCTATTTCATTGCGTGTCGCAAGTCTCTCCGTGAGGCGGAGCATCGACTGCTCCTCAAAAGCCGGTTCAAACACCACCTCGCGCGTCAAGGGCAGAAGCGTGGGGAAATGACGCGACAGACATCCGAGATAGTAGACCGTATAGTAAGTCGACAACGACGCACCGCTCCACGCACCGTATGCCTCAAGCAGTTCTGATATACGTGCGCCGGAATGATGGATTGTCCCCTCCGAGAGAGCCGGGGCCACTATCTTCATGGCAGCATCGCCGCCTGACTCGGCTTCACCTCCGGGAATAGCCACAGATATGCGGCACACCTCCATGTCAGGATCCGAACAGGTGTGCAGCGTTATCCCGTTAGGCAAGATTTCGATATCCGCCTGCCCGAGAGACAGCGGACCGAACGAATGAAGTTCCGGTGGCGTGGAACGATCAGGTGGTATCTGGTTCATTTGATTGGTTTCTCTATGATAGCGTTCAGTACGGCCGCACGTGCATCCTCCGGAGTCAGTTCGGCATCCGGTGCGGTCACGGAGACTGTCGACAATGCCGGTTCCGGAGTCTCAGGAGAGGATGTGGCGGGCGTCGCGGCAGGTGTCGCACGCGAGGGCAGGGCGCTTATAGGTGTAAGAGTGAACCCTGCCGACGATTCTACTGCCGATATATGCACCTCATCTGGTTTCTCAACCACCCCCTCATCCGGAAGCGTCTTCACATCCTCTTTTTTATCCTTTCTTTTGGTCGGCTTTGTAGGCTTGATTTTCTTACTTTTTTCGTTCAGCATCGCATGATACTGCCCTATCTTACCCGCGCCGGCAAACGTGCGTGAATAATAGTCAGAAGTTATATCCGTATATATCACACCCTGCGACGTGGATGAATGAATCATCTTATTCTCTCCGACAAAAATCCCCACGTGCGAGACAGTACTTCCACCCTTCGACGTGCGGAAAAACAGGAGGTCGCCCGGGGTCAGACGGGACTTGTCGACGGTCTGGCAGAAGTCCATCTGCTCACGCGACGTGCGCGGAAGCTTTATTCCGAGTGCTTTCAGATACACCTGGGTGACAAAGCCTGAGCAATCGACTCCACCTCGGTCATTGCCACCGTACTTATAAGGTGTCCCGACCCAGCTCTCAGCCTCGCTCATGAGAGTTTTGGCTGCCGGATCCAGACCGCTGACCGACGGCCTGTGTATCGTTGTTTTGCTTCCTTTCCCGGCATTGCGGGCAGTTGTCACCGTGCGCGACGAACCGCACGACGACAAGGTCAGTCCTACAAGAACTGACACTATAATGGTATAGATTGACAGGCGGTGTGACATAACATTCGCAAAGTTATTAAGAAATCTTCAAACTGCCGAGGATTATTTGCAAATAACTTTTAAATTGCACAGAAAGCTATTAAAATACTTTAAACCACGGCTCTCGGATGTAACTTTGCACCATTTTTGCCGTCATAGAGATATAAACGCAATCATTCTCACGAATATGAAACTGACAGGAAAGATCATTCTTCTTGCAGCCGGGACAGCAGTCATGTCGTCGGCTGTTACAGCAATAGCTATGAGACAGGCACTCGTGCCGTCAGCCGAATTTACATTCTCCTCTCCCTCTACCATCGACTCCGCCGCCGGAAGATTCTACACCGTCGGCCAGTCGCCGGTGACTACGACTGATTTTTCACAGGCAGCCGAGAGCACAATAAATGGTGTCGTATCTATCAAAAGCTATGTTACCCCCCGCTCTTACTCCAGAAACGGACGTAGCAGCGGCAGCGACTTCTTCAGCGACCCGTTCTTTGAATATTTCTTCGGCTCACCCCAGGGCGGCAGTGGCAACCAGCGCCGTCAGCAGCAGGAACAGCAACAGCCACGCGAGCAGCAGCTCGGCCTTGGTTCCGGAGTCATACTCACACAGGACGGCTACATCGTCACAAACAACCACGTGATCGACGAGGCCGAACGTCTGGAAGTGACCCTCAACGACAACCGCACCTTCGATGCCACAGTCATCGGTGCAGACCCCACCACCGATCTTGCACTTATCAAGATCGATGCTTCTGACCTCCCCGTGATACCGATGGGCGACAGCGAGAGTCTGAAAGTCGGTGAATGGGTGCTTGCCGTGGGCAATCCATTCGGATTCACGTCCACCGTGACCACAGGTATCGTCTCCGCCAAGGCCCGAAGCATAGCCGGCACCACCCATTCCCGCCCCATGGGAATCGAGAGCTACATACAGACTGATGCCGCCGTGAATCCCGGCAACTCCGGAGGTGCCCTCGTGACTCTCAACGGAGAACTCATAGGCATCAACACCGCCATTTACTCCCAGACCGGCAACTATGCAGGTTATTCTTTCGCCATCCCCACATCCATCGTCAAGAAAGTCGTGAGCGACCTCCGTCAGTTCGGCACCGTACAGCGCGCTGTCCTCGGCATCTCCATCTCCGACCTCACCAACGAGATTGCAAAGGAGAAGGGTGTGAAAGCCGTCACGAAGGGAGTGTATGTCAACTCCGTCAACGACCGTTCCTCCGCCCGTGAGGCAGGCATTGAGGAAGGAGACGTGATCACCGCGATCAACGGTGTCACTACCGACAACACCGCACAACTTCAGGAACAGGTGGCCAAATACCGTCCAGGCGACAATATCAAAGTCACCTTCATCCGCGACAACTCATCCCGGACCGTCGACGTGAAGCTCCTCAACAATCAGGGCACCACCAATCTCACCAAACCCGGCGATTTCACGGATCTCGGATGCGCGTTCAAGAAACTGGACGACAAGACTCTCCGTCAGCTCGGAATCTCCGGAGGCGTACAGGTGGTCGACCTGAAGGACGGAGCGTTCCGCGACAGCGGTGTCCGTCAGGGATTCATCATATACTCCATCAACGAGACCCGAGTCACAGCCCCCGAGGATGTGGAGAAAATCTATAAATCAATCATGAAGGGCAACGGTGACGAAAAACTCATGATACTGCGGGGCATCTACCCGTCCGGCAAACGCGGCGTATATGCCGTGGACCTCGGCGGCGACTGACAGACTAACTTTTTCAATAGGTGACTACAATAACCTCCTTCGGAGCGGACATCCCGGTAAGTGGATGCCCGCTCCGGTCTTTTATTCTCCACCCAGGCATTACTTCCCGCATCGCCATTCGCTCTTTTTCTCACACTTTTTTTGGTTATAAATGGAAAATATGTAACTTTGCGTTGAATCTGGCGGAACGCCTGACAGATTCGCAATTCAGATACTCTTTTACCTATGAAAACTTATCATCTTGCCGTCGACCTCGGCGCAACGAGCGGTCGCACCATTCTCGCCTCTTTCGACGGCGAAAAAGTGGATATGCAGGAGCTGACACGGTTCAAATATCCCATGCTACCCCTTGCAGGCCATCTTTTCTGGAATCTCCCATATCTTTATGCCGAAATACTCAATGGCCTGAAAGAGGCCGGATCCAAGCTCAACGCCTCCGGCGAAAAGCTGTCGTCGGTAGGTATCGATACATGGGGATGCGACGTGGCTTTCTTCTATGCCGACGGCACCGTGGCAGGACTGCCATACTGCTACCGCGATCCGCACACGGCTGGAGCTGTCGATGAATTCGCAAAAAAATTATCGAAAAAAGAGGTATACTCAAAGACCGGAATCCAGTTCATGGACTTCAACACCCTCTTCCAGCTCGACACCCTGCGGCGCAATGGCGCGAAAGTGCTTGAGGCCTGCGACAAAATCCTATGGATGCCCGACGCTCTCGCATATATGCTCACCGGCAATGCCGTCACCGAGTACACCGTAGCATCAACCGCTGAGATGCTCAATCCCGCCACCGGCGACCTCGACGCGGATCTGCTGAAAGCGCTCGGCCTCGACAGGAGCAAATTCGGCCCTATGGTTCAGCCCGGAGCTGTGATAGGAACTCTCACACCTCAAGTACGCGAAGCCACAGGGCTTGGCGACATACCCGTCATCGCCGTTGCCGGACATGACACTGCTTCAGCCGTGATCGGAGTGCCGACACCCGACGAAAAATACGCATATCTCAGCTGCGGGACATGGTCGCTTCTCGGTCTTGAGTCGCCCGATGCCATCATCAACGACCGCAGCTACGAACTGAACTTCACAAACGAGGGCGGAATCGACGGTACCACCCGATTCCTGAAAAACATCTGCGGACTGTGGATCTTCGAGCGCGTCCGTGAAGAGCTCGGGCTCCAGAACGCCGACATCTCGCAGCTCGCCGCGTCATGCCTCGACTCCGACTGCCCCTCGCTCATCAACCCCGATGATCCCGCTTTTGCCAATCCCAAGTCAATGGTACAGGCCATCAACGAATACTGTCTGGCTCACGGCGAGCCTGTCCCCGTCACGACAGCCGACTATGTCCGCGTCATCTACCGCAGTCTGGCCCATCGTGTCGGCGAGATCCTGGATCTCCTCAAGGAGTTCTCCCCCGCAGCCATCGAGCGGCTTCACGTCATTGGCGGTGGCTCGCGCAACGGACATCTGATGAAGATGATAGCCGAAGAGACCGGAATACCCGTCGTGGCCGGACCGGCTGAATGTACCGCCCTCGGCAATGTCCTCGTCCAGCTCCGAGCCTCCGGTCGTGCCGACTCTCTCGCCGAGATGCGCCGCGTGGCCATCAATTCCACCGAAACAAAAACATATTTACCAAAATAATTAAATCTCAAGATCATGAAAGCAGAACAGATCAAAAAGGCTTACGAGATAGCCAAAGAACGCTACGCCGCCATCGGCGTTGACACCGACAAGATCCTCGACCAGATGCAGGACTTCCACCTGAGTATGCACTGCTGGCAGGCCGACGACGTGGCCGGATTCGAGAACCAGGGAGGATCACTTACCGGTGGCATCCAGGTCAACGGCAACTATCCCGGCAAAGCCCGCAACATAGACGAGGTACGCGCAGACATCCTCTACGCGATGAGCCTCATCCCCGGCAAGCACCGCCTCAACCTCCACGAGATCTACGGCGACTTCGGCGGCAAGTTTGTTGACCGCGACGAAGTTACCGTCGAGCACTTCCAGAGCTGGATCGACTGGGGCAAAGCCAACGGCATCAAACTCGACTTCAACTCCACTTCATTCTCCCATCCCAAGAGCGGCGACCTCTCCCTCTCAAATCCCGACAAGGCCATCCGCGACTTCTGGATCGAGCACTCGAAGCGTTGCCGCGCCATCTCCGATGCCATCGGTGAGGCTCAGCAGGATCCCTGTATCATGAACACATGGGTTCACGACGGAAGCAAGGACATCACCGTCAACCGTCTCATGTACCGCGAGCTTCTGAAGGACTCCCTCGACCAGATCTTCGAGCACAAATACGACTGGATGAAGGACTGCGTGGAGTCAAAGGTTTTCGGCATCGGCCTCGAGAGCTACACCGTAGGCTCCAACGACTTCTACACCGCCTACGCAGCCAAGAACGACATGATGATCACCCTTGACACAGGCCACTTCCACCCCACCGAAAGCGTTGCCGACAAGGTTTCCGCCATGCTCCTCTTCGTTCCTGAGCTGATGCTCCACGTTTCCCGTCCCATCCGCTGGGATTCAGACCATGTCACCATCATGGACGACCCCACTCAGGATCTTTTCAGCGAGATCGTCCGTGCCGGCGCCCTCAACCGCGTTCACTATGGTCTCGACTACTTCGACGGTACCCTCAACCGCATCGGTGCATACGTCATCGGTTCGCGTGCCGCTCAGAAGTGTATGCTCCGCGCGCTCCTCGAGCCCACCGAGACCCTGCGCAAATACGAGCTTGACGACAAGAAATTCCAGCGTCTCGCCCTCCTCGAAGAATGCAAGGTTCTTCCCTGGAACGCCGTCTACGATATGTTCTGTCTGAAGAACAACGTTCCTGTCGGCGAGTCCTACATCAAGGAAGTCGAGAACTACGAGGCAGAAGTGACATCCAAACGCTAATCATGATTGATCGGTAGCGTCCGGCCTGCAATCATCCGGACGCTGCCGGTCAAACTCTTTTTTTATCAACCCGCGACATGGATATAATAATAGGACTGCTGATCATCGCAGTCGGTGCTTTCTGCCAGTCGAGCTGCTACGTACCCATAAATAAGATCAAATCCTGGAGTTGGGAAAGCTACTGGATCATACAGGGCGTTTTCGCATGGCTCGTCCTCCCGTTCCTCGGAGCGCTTCTCGCCGTTCCATCCGGACACTCCCTGTGCGAACTCTTCACAGCCGGACAATCCTTCAACATCTGGATGACCATACTCTTCGGTGCCCTCTGGGGCATAGGAGGCCTCACATTCGGGCTTTCGATGCGTTATCTCGGAGTGGCTCTCGGTCAGTCCATCGCACTCGGCACCTGCGCAGGTCTCGGAACCATAATGGGTCCCGTCCTGCTCAACATTTTCTTCCCTGAGAACGATCCCCTCTCGCAGCTCACCTTCTCGGTGATCCTCGGTGTGGTTGTCACTCTGATAGGCATAGCCATCATCGGCGTGGCCGGATCTATGAAAGCCAACTCTCTCAGCGAGGAAGAGAAGAAAGCCGCCGTCAAGGACTTCAACTTCCCCAAGGGTATCACCATCGCACTGCTCGCCGGCTTCATGAGCGGTTGCTTCAACGTAGGCCTCGAATTCGGAAGTGGTATCAACTTCGGCGATCTTACACCCGACATCTTCAAGACTCTTCCCGCCACATTCCTTGTGACACTCGGAGGATTCGCCACCAACGCTGTCTACTGTTTCTATCAGAACAGCCGGAACAAGACTTGGGGCGACTACGCCAACGGCGCCGTCTGGGGCAACAATTTCTTCTACTGCCTCCTGGCCGGTGCGCTCTGGTATAGCCAGTTCTTCGGTCTCGCCCTCGGCAAAGGATTCCTCACATCCTCCCCGACACTCATGACGCTCTCCTTCTGCATACTGATGGCTCTCAACGTCGTGTTCTCCAATGTCTGGGGCATCATCCTGAAAGAATGGAAAGGCTGCTCCGCCAAGACCATTACAGTACTCATCTGTGGCATCGTGGTGCTCGTCATCTCATGCTTCCTCCCCCAACTGGTTTAACATCAATCCCATTAAATTAATATGTCAATTCTTGATAATCGTCCCGGCCTTGCCCACGAAGTTGGGCAAGTGGCCGAAGTAGCAGGCTACCTTTGGCAGAAAGGCTGGGCTGAACGCAACGGCGGAAACATCACCGTCAATATCACCGAACATATCGACGATGCTATCCGTGCGATGCCCGCTATCAGCGAGCCTAAAGCAATAGGACTCACCCTTCCCAACCTCAAGGGATGCTATTTCTACTGCAAAGGCACAAACAAGCGTATGCGCGACCTCGCCCGTTGGCCTATGGACAACGGCTCCGTAATCCGCATCCTCGACGACTGCGCCCACTATGAGATCATTGCCGACAAGCCCGTGGCTCCCACTTCCGAGCTCCCTTCCCACCTTGCCGTCCACAACTATCTCATTGGCAAAGGCAGCAACTACAAGGCTTCGGTCCACACCCATCCCATCGAGCTTGTGGCCATGTCTCACTGCAAGAAATATCTTGAGAAGGACGTGGCATCGCGCCTTCTTTGGAGCATGATCCCCGAGACAAAGGCCTTCTGCCCACGCGGTCTCGGCATCATCCCCTACAAACTTCCCAGCTCCAACGAGCTTGCCGAAGCAACCATCAAGGAACTCGGCGACTACGACGTTACACTCTGGGAGAAACACGGTGTGTTTGCCGTTGATACCGACGTAATGTCGGCTTTCGACCAGATAGACGTGCTCAACAAGTCTGCGCTCATCTACATCCAGGCCCGCAACATGGGCTTCGAGCCTGACGGTATGTCAGACGAGCAGATGCGCGAGATGACAGTTGCATTCAACCTCCCGAAATAACCCGCTCGGGACACTCACACCCCACACCGACGGCCATGCGTGATCCAACCATGCATGGCCGTCTTCTTATCCGCAGTTTTTTGTTAAATTTACATAACAACCTTATGATTTTCAATAAAAAATCCCTAACTTTGCAACCGCTTTTTAGCATCCCCGTGTGATGGGAAATTAAGGAGCTTTTAACCAACAACTTAATTTTGAGTAACACAATTTAAACCAATTAGAAGAAATGAAGACATTTCAACTGACCGCTGAGCCCCGTACCGACCTCGGTAAGAAGGCCGCCCAGGATCTCCGCAAAGAAAACAAGATCCCCGTTGTCCTCAACGGTGGCGAGATCATCAACCTCCCCTATGCCGGCACCCTCAAACCCGGCGAAAAGATCGTTGAGATCGGCAACAACAAAGGCCTTATCACAACTGACCTCGTCGTGACTCAGGAAGCTGTCCGCAAGCTCGTATATACCCCCGACATATATGCCATCGAGCTCACTGTCAACGGTGAGAAGCGCATGGCTGTCCTCAAGGACATCCAGTTCCACCCCGTCAAGGACACCATCCTCCACATGGACCTTCTCGAAGTCAACGACAAGAAGCCCGTCACCATCCTCGTGCCCGTCAAGCTCGAAGGCCACGCAGAAGGTGTGAAAGCCGGTGGTAAGCTCACCCTCTCGATGAAGAAAATCAAGGTTAAGGCCATCTATACCGAGATCCCTGAGCGCGTTGTGATCAACGTCGACAACCTCGGTCTCGGCAAGACCCTCCAGATCGGCGACCTCCACTTCGACGGTCTCGAACTGATGAACGCCAAGAACGCCGTTGTCTGCGCAGTTGCCCTCACCCGTGCCGCACGTGGTGCTCAGGCCAACGCTCAGTAATCCGGACTTACAGATCAGACTTATCCACAGATTTTCTCAACGCCCCCGGGCGAGGGGAAAATCTGTGATTTTTTATCCCGCGACATCTTATGAAATATCTTATTGTCGGACTTGGAAATATCGGACCGGAATATGAAGGAACCCGCCACAACGCGGGATTCATTGTGGCCGATGCCCTTGCGGATAGCTGTGGAGCCACATTCTCCACCGAACGCTACGGCGACATAGCGCACGCGAGGGTCAAGAACGCACAGCTCGTCATCCTGAAACCCTCCACATACATGAACCTCTCCGGCAATGCCGTGAGATACTGGATGCAGAAAGAGAGCATCCCGGTGGAAAACGTCCTCGTCATAGTCGACGACTGCGCGCTACCCTTCGGAGCCATCCGTATCAAACCATCCGGAAGCGATGCCGGTCACAACGGACTGAAAAACATCGCACTGATGACCGGCACACAAGCCTATCCGCGCCTGCGTTTTGGTATAGGCAATGACTTCCCGCGGGGCACACAGATCGACTACGTCCTCGGCCACTTCAAACCTGAGGAAATCTCCGCCATGTCCGCGCGAGTCGACATAGCCGTGGATGCAGTGAAGACATTCTGCCTCGCCGGAATCCAGACCGCGATGTGCAACTATAACAACAAGTAACCCTCCTACGGATGAACGAAGTACGTATCGACAAATGGCTTTGGGCCATGCGCATATTCAAGACCCGCACCATCGCCACCGAAGCCTGCAAGAAAGGGCGTGTGCTGATGGGCGGAGTGGCCGTAAAGCCATCCCGCACCATCAAGACCGGTGACGTGATAGACGTGCGCAAACCGCCCGTCACATACTCATTCCGCGTCAAGGCTCTCACCCAGAACAGACTCGGAGCTAAACTTGTCCCCGATTACATGGAGAACATCACCCCCAAGAGCGAACTCGATCTTCTTGACATAGTGAAAATCTCCGGATTCATCGACCGCCGCAAAGGACTCGGCCGTCCCACCAAACGCGAAGGACGCGAACTTGCACAATTCACCGAATCAATCTCCGACGACGGCTGGGACATCGACTTCCTCGACGACGGCGACGAAGACGAATAGTACCACCTGCTCACCAGCGTATCGGAGCCACGCCAATCATAAGATAACCCTACGCAGCCTGCGCCTGGGGTTCCATCCAGACTTGGAGAGTCCGCTTATGCCTTCGCTATCACACCTCGAGGACTATCACGCATATTACCCGGTGCCATTTTGCGCGAAGCGCATTCATCTGCATAACACCACGATCATTCGTGGTGTCCGCGACTCTAACCATTCCGGGCTACCGCGAAGCGTAATGTAATTAAGTTAAGCATGTACAACACTCTGGTCATATGGCTCGCTTATAATTCGTGAATGTAATATATTTGCCTCGCCCTAATGAAGCTCGAGAAAAGTGTCTTCCAGCTCTTATGGGAATCTTACTTCTCAGAAACAACTCGGCCATTTCGAGGATTAGAATCGACAATTTGTCCAGATGCATCATACATAGGGGGAACAGCCTTTGCAGATGCGGCCATGTGTCATTACGGTTAATCTTGACCTTGTGCTTACGTTTGTGTTCATCGTTTAGCTCCTCTATCTTTTCGTCGTCGATTTTCAGGATTATCGATGAGATTGAATAAAGGATCATTGCGATATAGAAGCCTTGAGAGAAACAAGTCTCGGAGAGTCCGGCGCACACCTCGATTTGCTCTTCGTTCTTGAGATAATCTATTGTTGTCTCCACACCCCATCTCATAGTGTACAAGTCCGCCAGTGTATCGATGGCGAATTCTGAATTGAGATTTGTAAGCAGCACTTCCAAATCTCCGTTCGGCAAGGTTACTTTCACGGCGCGGACCGAGATTTTTTTATCTTTGGAAATGTCAAGGCCTTCTTTACGCATCTTGGCACAAGCCTGTGAAGAAACTTTGATTTCAATCATTGAATCGACCTTATTTGAAGCAACAAACTCTTTGATGGATAACGTTTTGAAGACTGACGCTCTAATTAGAAAAAAGTCCCCTGAATTAGCAATTGTCCACATTGTCCTGAATGAAGTGTATGCTCTATCACATAGGTAAAGAATGTGATGTTTCAATGCCTCCAATCCATTAAGCATCTTGTAGGCAAGACTCTGCTCAGAGGTTCGAGCTGTTCCCTTATCTGCATCTATAACCACGCCATTGAGCAAGTCCACGAGTATGCATATCATTGACAGCGGCTTCTCATTCTCGACATTATCGCCGTTGAATCCATATATTTCTTTCAGTTCCTTTGTTGCCGGCACTTTCATACGTGAACCGTCAAAAGATGCGAAATAGATGTTCCTAAAATATTATTTACAATTACTGCTTTTTTCATTGCAGCACCTATTGTATCAAACATAAGAGCATCATTTATAAGATTAGTTAATTTAACTCCAGAAATATTCTGATTATCTAGTAATTCTGTAACTACAGATTTACCAGATGAAATGATATATTTAGTCATATAAGTAATATTAAATTTAATAATATTGAGAATATCGATATTATAGGCCAAATAATACAGAATATTAAAATATTTATTTGTTTATAAGTAAGATTGAATTTATTACAATGATATAATAACCATTGAACACAAAGATTAAATATATCTTTTGGTAATTGAATTGTATAATATTTATTCCATACTTTATCAAATATATGTTTTGAACACATACACAAAGGAAGCAGAAAGAATAGTTCTACGCCTTTAAGTATTAGACAAAATATCCTCTTTAAAGTTTTCATATATTTCGTTAATATTTTGTGGATATTCTATATTGATATTTGGAACATACTTTTTTAACAATTCAGAATATTTTTGAGCATAAAATACGTCATATTCTTTTGCACTATGTAGAATAGAATAAGCGCCACAGTGAATAACATTATATAGAAGTTCATATTGTTCACTAGTTAAATTTTTTTTATCATAACCTAATAAACAATCTAAATCTCTTTGAATACATTCCCACCTGTTTCGACTTCCTATAAAGAAGTCATATAATTTATTTAAGAATAACATTATTTAAATTATTTAAATTTAATAATATTCCATTATTTGGAGAACTTATTGGAAAACCTATCCCATATTCTATAGTAAAAGGCTTATATCCTAACATCCAATCTAAAGAAGTTTTTCCTAATTTATCAAATAGATGTATCATTCCATGCCAAAGATGGCAGTTTACATCTTCATATAGGTTACGCGATATCTGCTTCATCCAGTCCCTGAAGAATTCCGGCTTGATTTTCACACTTTGCTGACAAAAAGCAGAGCTGGTAGGTATTGAAGAAGAATCCATAGCTGTGTAAGGCGTTCGGCTTTCGAGCATCTCCATAAAGAAACTGCTCACGGCGGTTGTTAGATTATGCTTGTCGTTACGCAACATCAGAGCTACCGTATTAACGAAAGATAACTTCCTTTTGCGGGTGAAACACGTGAGATTTGTAAAATACTTGTTTCGCAAATGTTCGCACTCTGGCACATTGAGGGCGAACAAAACGTCTCTCCTAAGAGTTTTTATTATACTGTCGTTCATAGCATATTGTTATAAAATTTATCATAAATATAACGCACTGAACGATAATAAGTTGAAATTTGCGGGTCTGTTTGGCTATGTCGCTAAACAGTCCCGCATCTGTATTTCTTAACTTAATGACATTACGCGAAGCGGTTGCATCTACCTGGCACTATGCATCAAAATAATTATCCGCATAACTCGGGTATTCTTCAGATAACTTACTGTAAAAATTTCTCCTTGCCTTGCTTTCCTTGACAAACATCTCCCGCGTCCCGTCATCATCAGCCGTAAACCTGAGCCGGTTATTGATAGCCAGTGACGAGGCCACAGCCTCCACATCCTGATTAGCTCCGATGTAGGTGAACACCCATCCCTCGGATCTCATCTTCTCCACCATACTCTTTATCGCCGCACCGCTATACTCATGCGATGCATTCTCATACCCATCTGTGATTATTGTGACGAGTACCACATCTTCTTTCTCCACTCGGTCGCGCAGCTCATTGATAGAGCGACCCATCGCATCATACAGCGGGGTACACGCATTAGGACTATACTGCTCCTTGGTTATATCCATAGCCCTGTCGGCCGGCATATTCCGGTAGATCCGGTTGTATCGTGTGGAGTCAAACGTAATGAGCGATACGAAATGCTCCTGATCGGGATTTTCTTTCTGTCCGTTGCGGATGGTCTGGAGTGTCTCATTCACTCCGGTCAACGCCGCGTTGTAGATACTTTGCATCGACCCGCTCTCATCGAGCACGATAAGATTGTGTACACGTCTTTTTTTCCCGTCTTTGTTGGAATTTTCCATTTTGATTGTTTTTTGTGATTTCCGAAAGGCACCATGCCCTTCTGAGATTGAATACCAAAAAACCACGTCAGGACAACAATCAATGGATATTATTTATATTTTTTAACAGATGGATCCGATCAATCAAGCAGTTTCAGCAATGCCGCACATTGATCACCCATCGGAGAGCCTTCGGTTTCTGACTGAAGGATTCCGAGAACCCTTACGGCATCTCCTTTCCTGTGCAATTTCAGATAAGCCACAGTCAACTCCCATCCGGCCGACACTGACTCCTCACTTCCTGCCGGAGCCGATTCAAACCGCCCCTCCAACGCCGGAAGTTCCTCCTTGATCTGCTCCTTGGTAAGGGCCCGGACATCGGTGGTGACATACATCTCGCTCATATACAGCGCACTGTCACATAGTCGCCCGTTCATAATATTAATTCCGGAAATAATAGCTGTCAGAATCACAGCCACCGCGCATACGCCCGCCAAGATCCACGGCCTCCATCTTCGGCTTGCTTCCGGCTTCACGACCTCGGCCGAAGTTGAAGCCACCGTCTCTATCTGTCCATAATCATCATAATCCTCTTCATCTTGGCTTGGAGGTAGCATACTGTATCTATTATATATTGGTGAAACAGACTTACATTCCATGTTATTGTTATTATGGAATGCACCCATCGGTTCCATCACCATATCTTCAAATTCCTCATCGCTCATCAGCCGCATTGCTGCCGCGAAATCCGCACCATCCTGCTCTGCCTCCTTGATAAGTCCATCAATAATGATATACTCAAGATTATCGTCAAGTTCCTTCTTTTTCATGTCATTCTAAATTTTACTCAACAGATGCATCGCCCTCTCCACTCTGGATTTCAGCTTCTCCACACAGCGCTTCTTGGTGACAATGACACTGCGTGAGGTCTTATACCTCAAGGCCTGTGCTATCTCCTTCAGTGATATATTTTCACAATAGTACAATTTCAGGATCTTATTACATTTATCCGGAATATAGCTCAACTCCGAGCTAAGGACTGCAAGCAGATCCGCATCCTCATATAAAGTCTTGGCCTCCATTTCTCGGAGCTTTTTCTCCATCTCGAAAAGTACAGGATTGAACCTTTCATCATCGCCATCATCCGAGACTGACCGAAGATCCGGACGTTGCTGACAGACCCTCATGGCCTTCCGATAGCCTATCTTGAATATCAGAGCCTTCCATTTGTTATCCGTCGCACGACCCTCCATGATAATCCTGCGCACTTCAAGCCATACCTCGGTATAAAGATCCAGAACATCGTCGTATGACATGACGAAATTAGCCCTTATATAGTTGACAAACGGCAACTTCAACGACTCAAACCATTCGTGGACAATATTATCGTAATTATAGCACATCTTAATCACTATTATATCTTTATGCCATGACCGCCCCCTTGGGAATCACCTCGTATGGCACAGCAATGAACTGCAGGCGATCAGTAGCAAGAATATACACACAAGCAGAGGAAGTAAACCTCACCCTCCGTATCATACCCCAATCAATCACCTCCTTAGCCTCCTTAACCTCTTTAACCTCCTTAGCCTCTCTCCCCTCTCTCGCCTCTCTCGCCTCTCTCGCCTCTTCATCCTCCTCATAATGAAGAGTCAGCGACCGGCCGGGATCAATCGTAACCCGCTTTCTCAGGACAGCCCTGCGGGCCTCCGGAGTGAGCATATAATAGGTATAAAGGAAACTCATCCCCATAGGTATCACTATGAAGAGAAGCATCAGAGCCACAAGTATCAACCGCTCATCCGGAATAATGATACCGGCAGCGGCCACAGCGGCAAAAGGAACTGCCACCTTCCACCCGTGGCGTGGAAGCCAAAGGCTTATCAGCGTCGACAGATAGCTGCCCGACGTCAACTTGAAAGCCGCCGTCTCAGTCATCTATAAATCTGCGCGTTATAGCACTATAATTATCTATGCGCCGGTCACGTAGGAACGGCCACCAGCGGCGCACCTGCTCCGACCTTCTGAGATCCACATCCACAACAGCCATACTCTCCGAATCTTCAGGCGCACGGTATATGAACTCTCCTTGCGGACCGGCCACAAAACTCGATCCCCAGAACTGTATGCCGCCTGTCGCACCTGATGGATCCGGCTCATGCCCCACACGGTTGACAGCAATGACCGGGACACCGTTGGCCACGGCATGACCTCGCTGGACTGTGATCCAGGCCTCGCGCTGACGCGACTTCTCCTCCGGAGTGTCCGTGCTCTCCCAACCTATGGCCGTGGGATATATCAGCATCTCCGCTCCGGCCATCGCCATGAGCCTTGCAGCCTCCGGATACCACTGATCCCAACACACAAGCACTCCGAGCCGTCCCACGGACGTATCTATCGGCTTGAACCCGAGATCACCCGGTGTGAAATAAAATTTCTCATAATAGGCCGGGTCGTCAGGGATATGCATCTTACGGTATTTTCCGGCTATCGAGCCATCCTTCTCAAACACTACCGCTGTGTTGTGATATAGACCCGGGGCACGACGCTCAAAAAGCGATGTCACCAAAACCACACCGCACTTGCGTGCCAACTCTCCGTAGAAGTCCGTAGCCTCTCCGGGAATAGCGACCGCAAGGTCAAAATTATCCACACTCTCCACCTGACAGAAATAAAGCGAGTCATGAAGCTCCTGAAGGACCACGAGCTGCGCCCCGTCGGCCGCCAGCCGCTCTATCTTACCGGCCAGACGGCGGCGGTTTTCCTCGACAGATGATGTATTGTTATATTGCTGGATTATTCCTGTTTTCATTTCCTTGGTATTTGCATCGTCACACAGTGCAGCGACCCGTGCTGCTGGACAAGGGCGCGGCAGTCTATCTTCACCACCTTATGGTCAGGATAAGCGATCCTCAGCATCTGTGCGGCCAGTTTGTCCTTGGCTGCCTGACCGTAGACCGGCATATATATATGACCCGGCGCCACGAGATAGTTGGCATAAGTGGCAGGAAGCTGCATACCATCGCCATCGTAGACAGGCGACGGCAGTGGCAGCTCTATCAGATTGAACGGATTCCCCTCACGGGTGCGCAACCCGCGTATCTCTTCACGCATCAGCAGCAGTTCCTCATGGTCAGGATCCTCCTCCCCTCCCGGACCTGTATATATGATGGTATCATCCGGTGCCAGACGGGCCAGAGTGTCTATATGTGAATCGGTATCATCGCCCGAGAGAGCGCCATGATCGAGCCACAGAATATGATCCGCACCAAGCTCACGGCATAGCAGATCCTCGATCTCGCCCTTTGTCATGGATGGATTGCGTGTCGGCGACAGCAGGCAGCGGGATGTGGTGAGCAGAGTGCCTCGTCCGTCGCTCTCTATCGAGCCTCCTTCAAGCACGAAATCCACCTTTTCCGGATTTCCAGACAATCCCAGCGATGCCACTCTGCCATTAACGGCATTATCCTTGCCGGCTGCAAACTTGCCACCCCAGCCGTTGAACGTGAAGTCAAGCCCGGTGAGACTTCCATCGGCGTTCTCCACCGTTATCGGGCCGAAATCACGCGCCCACGTATCGTCAGTAGGCACCTCGGCGAATATTATGTTGCCAAGCAGATCCTTATCATACAGCTCCTTCATGTATTTTGCATCCGGCTGTTCCGGCCCCACGAGAAGCACCTTCTCATTAGCGGCGATTTCCTTGATGATGTTGAAGAAACAATCCTTGGCCTCATCAAGCATATAGTTCCAGTCGGTTGCAGCATGGGGCCAAGCCATCATTACGGTGTCATGATCCTCCCATTCGGCCGGCAACCGGCGGCTGGACGCACTCTCCTTGTCATTCGTCGTCATACTCATCTTTCAGATTCTCCCAGATGGTATCCTGAAAATCAATATATTCCTCACAATAATCCATAAAACCGTGCTTCTCGCTGCTGCCCACTTCATGACACCATTCGCGATAAGCCGCCTTGAGTTCGGGTGTCTCATGGAGCTGCCTCTTGAACTCAGCCTCGGCTATGTCGATGCTGCCGTATTCCTTGAGAAGGGAATTGAAATAATCGGTAATATGTTCCATTGCTTAACAATTTTTCAGGATTAGAGTGGATTACGTGCCAAATTTATACCATTACGCCGTATTTACCAAATTTGAACCGTTAAAGATAGTTTAGCACAACAAAACGTCCTTGAATTTTGTTCTATAATAAGAACCTCATACAAATCAAACATTTGGTTATGAAAAAGTTAAACTATTTATTTGGCCTATTGTGCCTGCTCCTGCTGGCCGGCTGTTCATCCTACAGCCTCGTACAGGACACGGTCTACAACGGAGCCAATCTGCGGGACTACTCGACATTCCGCATCATCACTCCGGGAGAGGGAAAGCTGCCTCCGGGCATGACCATGGTGACATACTATAATATCGCCGCGGCCATACGCGAGCAGATGGTCGAACGCGGCTACACGGAAGATCCGTCATCGCCACTGCTCATCAACATCGGTCTGACTGTCAAGAAAGAATTGGCCACCGAACCTCTGCTTCCACCGGGCGCACCACCCTACGGAGGCCCGTTCTACGGCGGATGCGGTCCATGGTTCATGTATCCGAGAGGATACTACTGGCCGGGCTACTACTCCAACGCGCAGGTGATAACCGGCATATACCGCGAGGGTGTGCTCACTATGGATATGGTGAACATAGCAAACAAGACACCGCTCTATTCATCATCCGTAGCCACGATTCTTGACGACGGCGACACCCAGTTCCGCGACCTCAAGGGCATAGCCCAGGCCGTCAGTGTCCTGTTCAGCAAATTCCCGGTTCCCATGCTTCCGCAATACAAGAAGTGAAACCGATCTAAGATATAAACGCCGACCGCCCCGGAGCAGAAATGCTCCGGGGCGGTCTGTTATGTCCGGTTTACTTGTCTATCTCGTTGTTTCGCGGGTTGTTGTTAAGTTCCTTGGTGTCTTCCTTCACCATTTTAGGAGTATCCTTGTCATCTGTGGCGATGTTGACATCGACACCTCTGTAATCGGTGGCTTTTTTCTTATCCATATTCTTTGATTTTTTTGGGTTTTTAAGAAAAACGCCTCCGGCATCCCGATGGTTCACTCCCCGAGAGGCAGTTTATTGAGTTCTTCGATATAGTCAAGGATCTCCGTGCGGCCGCGCTTGTCCTCACTTGAAGTGAGAAATACCGGCGGCAGTTCCTCCCACGTCTCAAGCAGAGCCTCAAGATATTTGTTGACATTACGCTTACCGGCATCATTGCCGAGCTTGTCAAGCTTGGTGAACACGATGGAAAACGGTATGCCGTTCTCGCCAAGCCAGTTGAAAAACTCGAGGTCTATCTTCATGGGGGCGTGACGGGAATCTATGAGCACAAACAGATTGGTCATCTGCCCGCGGTTGAGGATATATCCCTTTATCATCTTCTCAAGCTGCTCGCGCTGCGCCTTGCCACGCATGGCGAAACCATAGCCAGGAAGATCCACGATATACCATTCATCGTTGACAAGGAAATGATTGATGAGAAGAGTCTTGCCGGGGGTTGAGGAGGTCTTGGCGAGTTTGGGATTGCCAGTGAGCATATTGATCAGTGAAGATTTGCCCACATTGCTCCGCCCGATGAAGGCATATTCATGCCTGTTCTCGGGAGGACATTTGGTGTGAATGGAGTTGGAGACGGTAAACCGTGCGCTATTGATGATCATGTTTAGTTATCAATTAAATATTCGTATCAGTCCAGCATAAGGCTGATCATGGGACGTTCGGAAGGGAAACGTAGTATCTCGCCCACACCCTGGGAAGAGAAGGCTATCTCGCCGAGCACCTCGACAGTGACATCGAAATCCGGCTGCCCGCCGTATGTATCGTCCGTCACGCATGAACCATCGGATATCACGAAGGTATGCGAGTTAAGCTCGGACAGGATCTGATCCGTCACCTTGACGACACATCTGAACTCCGGCCGGGCCTTGGCAACAGCCCCGAGCAAGAGTCCGGCATTGACCACACGTCCCATTCCACGGGGCATCAGCCGCCCTCCCTTGGTGTCACCGGGACGGCCATAGAGGAGAAACGGGGTGTCGTGATATTTCGCACGCAGTGCCCTGAGTGCGGCGGTGCGGGCATCTTCCGATTCACCCATCACGTCAGTCACAAGCAGCAGATCCTCCTTAGGGACAGCCCATGCCATCGAGACAATTCTCGGTCCGTGATCCTCATCGTCGGCCGCCATCACCACGAAGTCGCCGCCGTCAGCCTCTATATCCGCAAGGATATTGTCGAAATCCCTGCGGGAATGCAGGATGTAGCACCTGCGCAGGTTCTGAAATCGGTCAAACGCCTCCCAGACATCTTCAACCGCAGGATCGACATACTGCTCGTAACTGCCATCGACGGGAAACGAATGCAGCGACGTAAAACGCTGTTCCTTCGTGTAGAATATGGTAGAGAAACCGAAACGACGGTAGTAATAATACAAGGCACTCCTTGCCGGGATCAGCGCGCAGAGCATATCTCCTCTCTCGGCCGATGCGTGCAAGGCATCCGTCATCAGTTGCGACATATATCCTTTGCCACGCTGCTTGCGGACGGTGGCCGCTCCGGCCACGTAGCTCACCGGATATCTGCCATCCTGAAACTTCATCTCATACTTCTGCAGAAGCAGACTGCTGAGTGTATGTCCCGAGCGATCGGAAAGAGTCAATGCCTCGTCGTCGCGATATACGCGGTCGAAATACATATTCACATACTCCCTCGTGTCGGAGAAACTCTCCTGCCATATCTTCATTATGTCATCTCTCTTGCTCATAGTATATATTAAACAATCAAGATGCCCCGATGGGTTTATGCCGGAATATGAAAAAAAACAGGGGTACGGACGGAATCTCCACCCATACCCCTGTATATTGTATTATCCCTGATGAGCGGGACGAAGGAGATCGTTGACCGTCTTCACGGGGTTGAACGTGGAAACAGGCACTTCAACAAACACCGTGTTCCAGTCGCTCATCGCACCGTTCCACAGGCCCGGCAGCTCCATGGCGCGCAGCTCTTTGCCGTGGCTCGACTTGGAGGATATGAAGCCCGTGGCGGGATCCACATAGGAAGGCAGGTCAAACTTCTTGCCGTGTATGTCCTTGATGTAGCAGACGAGATCGACCGGATTGAAGTGGGTGGCCGTCGCCATCATCTTCTTATATTCCTCATTGGAGGGATCCACCTGGTTGCTCTCAAGGATCTGGGGCGATGTGGAACCGTCGGGGTTGAACGCGATGAACGGACCTCCGCCGGGTTCACCCTCGTTGCGCACCATACCACATACACGCAGGGGCCGGTTGAGCTTCTTCTTGAGGTATTCCACGATTGCGTCATCGTCCATGTTCTCAAGAGCGGCATCGCGGACATTGAGGACATTATTGAGATAGTCCACCATTCCTTTCAGATCGTCAGGTGTATAGACTTTCTCCTCAAGAGCCAGCAGGTCTTCCTCTATCTGGTCATGGATCTCAAGGAGCAGACCGCCGAGGATTTCCTTGTATTTCACAGTGTCGCCGCGCTTGGAATCCGGTACAACATTGTCAATGTTCTTTATGAACACGACAGCCGATTCGATATCATTGAGATTGCGGATGAGCGCACCGTGGCCGCCGGGACGGAACAGCAGATGGCCGTCCTCGATGAACGGGGTGTTGTCCGGATTCACAGCAATGGTGTCGGTGGAGGGCTTCTGCTCGCTCATGGAGACATTGAATTTCACTCCCGTGCGGGCCTCGGTGGGAGGGATGACTTCCTTGAGTTTCTCTTCGAAAAGTTTGCGGTGGTTGGACGACACGGTGAAGTGGAGGTTGACCACACCCTTTGAATTGGCCGCAGTCTGCGCACCTTCGGCGAGATGCTCCTCGATCGGAGTGCGGGAACCTTCGGGATATGTATGGAACTTCAGAAGACCCTTGGGCAGACCACCGTAATTCATACCCTGCGGGAGCACGATAGCGGCGATGATATCGCGGTTGCGGCCCTCGGCCACAAGAGTATCAAGATCCTTGCCGTATAGTTTTTCTACTGTCTCTCGAAGTTCGGGAAGGAACGGGAGCTTGTCGATATTGGCTATCAGGGCTGCCACCGGCGATCCATCCTTCAGTTCGTCCGTGCCGCCGTCGACATACTCGAAAAGAGCCTTGAACATACGGGAAGCCGCACCTGAGGCGGGTACAAACTTGCAGACTTCACCGCCATGGTTGAGATATTCGTGCCAACGGTCGAGAGCCGATTTGATTTCTTCATCGGAAAGGCGGAATATACCGGCATCCACCCTCGCGGCATCCTGGATTTTCAGATAGGGGAATCCTGTGACAAAACGGTTGAGCTGGGCTTCAACCTCGGCTTCGCTGATGCCTTTGGAGCGAAGGAGTTCGAGATCTTCGGGTTTGAGCATGGTAAATTAGATATTATCTTGATGATTTGATTAAATTCTACCCCAAATATACACATTATTTCCCAATTACAACCATTCCATCCCGAAAAATCACAGCCACCCTACAAAATTCCGGCAATAAAGCACCTTATGATTCCAGTTCTTTCAGGCGGCGGGTGATGTATTCCGAGGTGTAGTCGCTGAAGACCGGAGGATTGAAGTATAGGGTCTCGTGCTTGTATTTTATTTTGTCGGCCTGGGCTTTGACCAAAAGTCTCTCTTCGAGCGCATAATATTCCCTGCGGGCCTCACGGAACAGCA
>CAZKIE010000018.1:0-60343 GCA_964552825.1 uncultured Staphylococcus sp.
ACGACATAGTGCCACGAATAAGAATGCTATGGGACTCCATACCTTCACAGCTGAGCAAGGAGAATCGGAAATTCATCTATGGCATCGTCAAACAAGGTGCGAGAGCAAGGGAGTACGAGATTGCTATGCAATGGCTTATTGACGGAGGTCTCATCTATAAAGTGTCAAACGTAACGGCCACACGTATTCCATTGAAGAGTTACGAAGACAAAGGCGCATTCAAACTTTTCATTGTTGATGTAGGACTACTTGGTGCCATGTCGGATCTTGATTCCGAATCGGTTGTCAACGGAAACCGAATATTCACAGAATTCAAAGGCGCATTGACCGAACAGTATGTTCTCCAGCAATTGATACTCAAGCATACTCCATACTATTATTCAAAAGCCAACTCCCAACAGGAAATTGACTTTCTGATAGAAGCCGCCGGGATGGTCATGCCGATAGAAGTCAAAGCAGAGGAGAATCTTAAAGCCAAGAGTCTGCGACAGTTTGTTGCTGACAACAAATCAAAGATTGCCTATAGGGTATCAATGTCGCCATACAGAAAGGAGGATTGGCTTACCAATATTCCGCTGTATTGCGTCCAGACAATATAGTTCAGCGAAGAACTGCTTGATATTATCAATAGATAGATACGGACTGGTAATTCGCATTAAAGGCCATTCATGTTGTATGGAGTATATGTAAAATATGTTCTACCCAAATCCCATTCAATCGAGATTGTTATTTTTGTGTCAATCGGTTCTCCGTTCAATGTGCCAGGTGTAATATTGGGTATACTACGTAAAATGTCTAATATATTAATATCTGCTGTTGCCCAAACACTTTTTATCAGCTTTGGATCTTTTACTTCGCCATTTCTGTCTATGATTATATTTATAATGGTTGTTCCTATTGGTCTTACATTTTGACCGGGTTCATATTGAAAAACTTTCTTTATTGCAGCCACCGTCATCAATTGAATCGGACGAGTGCAACCATTAAAGGTCGGATAGACAAACGATTTTCTTAATTCTGTTATGTTTTCGTAAATTGTAATGTTTGTCGAATCAATGGTCGCTGCTGAAGACTCACATTGCATGGAAAATCCATCAAGGGATAAAATCATGGATATAAGCAAGATGACAAATACACGAAGATTCACGATACAAAAATAAAAATGCTGTTTCATGGCTGATGATTTTTTTGCAAAAATAAAAAAATAAGCAAAATCGCAAAAAAGCCATAAAATTAACATATTTTATACAGTAATAAAATTTCACACCGCTGTTGCGCGCTATAGTTTGAATACCGACAATTCCAATAGTACCATATTACATAACCATAGTACTATTGGAATTGCCATAATCATCTTGTCACAGAATTAAAGATACAAGATAATAACAAATCACATCCTAAAAGCCATCCTTAACTCGATCCCTATATCCTTTTTGAAATGCCTTTGCAACAGATTAGCAATTTACATTAAGAGTTTTTTGGCGGCACGTCCTCCCACAGATACATCCTGTCGGATGGGCGGATCTTGCGGGGCACCTTGAGCGAGAACGCCTGCCCTTTCGTCACCACCTGCACCGGATCATATTCCAAGCGCAGCTCGTCGACCGTCAGTATGATAGCACCGGTGTCAGGGCCGGTGATCACCACCTCGTCGCCCGGATGCAGCTCACCGGCCTCCATGCGGAACTCCCCCACACCGAGCTTGGGATAATAGCGGACACCCTTGGCGATATACCGCTTTACCTTCGTGGCCGAGGAGCCGTATTTCGACGACCATTCCCCGAGCCGCTGACCTAAATAATAGCCGTCCCAGAATCCACGGTTGAACACCCGCGCGAGGCTCTCGTCCCACGCCGCGATCTTCTCTTCCGTGAATGATCCGTCACATATAGCCTCCAAGGCCTGCGAATAAGCCTCGACCGTCAGCTTCACATACTCCGGTCCGCGCGCGCGTCCCTCGATCTTGAACACACGCACACCCGCGTCGATCATCTTGTTCAGGAAATGGATCGTCTTGAGATCCTTCGGCGACATCAGATACTTATTGTCCACCACAAGCTCATCGTCGGTCTCCATATCCGTCAGCCGGTAGCTCCGGCGGCATATCTGGGTGCAGGCACCGCGGTTGGCACTCGAGTTCATCTCATGCAGGCTCAGATAGCACTTGCCCGACACAGCCATGCACAAAGCTCCGTGGCAGAACATCTCTAACCTCACGAGCTCGCCGTGTGGACCGCGTATGTCGTCGCGCACGATCGCATCACGGATCGCAGCGACCTGTTCCATATTCAGCTCACGGGCCAGAACCATCACGTCGGCCCACTGCGCATAGAACCTCACCGCCTCGATGTTGCTCACGTTGACCTGCGTGGAGATATGCACCTCCACCCCGATCTCCCGCGCATACATGATGGCGGCAATGTCGCTTGCTATTATGGCCGAGATCCCGCTGTCCCTGACAGCACGGATCACCTCCCGGCACTTCTCAAGCTCACCGTCGTACACTATGGTATTGACCGTGAGATAGGTCTTGACACCCGCACTGTTACACACCGATGCAATCTTGCGCAGATCGTCGAGAGTGAAGTTGACCGACGAGCGCGAACGCATATTCAGTCCCTCCACTCCGAAATATATCGCATCCGCCCCGGCCTCGATGGCCGCATGGAGCGACTCATAGCTCCCCACGGGAGCCATGATCTCAAAATCCTTCCTGTTCATATCGTCCTTCCGGGATATGCTTTCAGCGCGGCGTCGAGCACCTTCATCGCCTTGGCAAGCTCCTCCTTCTCGAGCACGTAGGCCACACGCACCTCATCCCGGCCCATTCCGGGAGTGGTATAGAATCCTGATGCCGGAGCCATGAACACCGTCTCGCCGTCGAGATCGAAGTCGCTCAGACACCACTCGCAGAACTTGTCGGCATCATCGACCGGCAGCCTCACCACCGTGTAGAACGCACCCATCGGTATAGGCGTGTAGCATCCCGGAATCTTGTTGAGCTGATCTATGAGGAACTTCCTGCGCTCCACATACTCGTTATACGTCGCAAGCATATACTCCGGCGACGCATCGATGCTCGCCTCGGCCACTATCTGACCCAGCAGCGGCGGACTCAGGCGCGCCTGACAGAACTTCATCACATTCTTTTTGAGCTGCGGATGCTTCGTGATGAGTGCGCCGATGCGTATGCCGCACTCGTTGTAACGCTTCGACACGGAATCCACCAGCACGACCTGCTCCTCGATCCCCGGCAGATGGAACGCCGAGATATAGGGCGCACCCGTGTAGCAGAACTCGCGGTACACCTCGTCGGAGAACAGAAACAGATCATACTTCTTCACCAGATCGCGGATCTGAAGCATCTCCTTCATCGTGTAGAGATAGCCCGTGGGATTGTTGGGGTTGCATATCAGTATTCCCTTGGTGCGCGGGGTGATCAGCTCCTCGAACTTCTCGACATTCGGCAGAGCGAATCCCTCGTCGATGCTCGACGGGACCGTCACGATTTTCGCGCCGGCCGAGATGGCAAATGCCATATAGTTGGCGTAGGCCGGTTCCGGGACTATGATCTCATCGCCGGGATCCAGACAGGCCATAAACGCGAAAAGCACGGCTTCCGATCCTCCGGAAGTCACTATGATATCATCGACATCCACGTCGATGTTGAATCGCTTGTAGTACTCCTGGAGTTTCATCCGCAGCGACAGCAAACCGTCGGAAGGGCTATACTCCAGCACCTTCCGGTCTATATGCTTCAAAGCCTCCAACCCCTCTGGAGGAGTGGGGACATCGGGCTGTCCGATATTGAGGTGATACACCTTCTTTCCCTTTGCCTTCGCAGCATTGGCTAAAGGAGCGAGCCGGCGTATAGGCGAAGCCGGCATCAGGGTGCCGCGTTCTGATACTTTTGGCATACTTTTCTTCTCTGTTAGTTCTCCTGATCTCTCAGGCTCATGTAGATTTCCTTATCGACAGGGGTCAGCTCGACATGGCGGCGGGCCATCATGCGCGATGCCGTGTCAAAAAAACGATCCATATCCACCTCCGTCAGCCCGTGGGTCGTGCCCTCGCTGAACGAGGGGATGAACGTCCTCGGGAACCCGGCGCCATAGAAATTGACACCCACGCCCACCACCGTGGCCGTGTTGAACATCGTGTTGATCCCCGCCTTGGAGTGATCACCCATGATGAGACCGCAGAACTGCAGGCCGGTCTTCACAAACCGACCCTGCGCGATGCTCCACACCCTCACCGGACCGTATGTATTCTTGAGATTCGATGCCGTGCATCCCGCTCCGAGATTACACCACTCGCCGATCACGGCATTGCCGAGAAATCCGTCGTGAGCCTTGTTGGAATAGCCGGTCATCACCACATTGTTAAGCTCACCGCCCACCTTGCAGTAAGGGCCGAGCGTCGTGGCTCCATATATCTTGCCGCCCATATTGACCACCGAGTGCTCGCACATAGCTATCGGGCCGCGCAGACACGCGCCCTCCATCACCTCGGCATCCCTGCCGATATAGACAGGACCTTTCTTCACATTGATAACCGCACCCTCCACGGTGGCGCCCTCCTCTATGAACAGATCCGCCGGATCCCCTATCAGACGGCACGTCCCGCTCAGCGGCTGCGACTTGCGTCCGGCCGTCAGCAGAGCGAAATCACGGCGCACAGCCTCATCATTGAGCATGAAGAGATCCCACAGGCGATCCACCTTCAGCACCTCCCCGGGATAAGTGGTGACACCTTTCTCCCCCTCTCCGCGCCGGGCCACGACCTCACCGCCGACAAGCGCGAGACTACATCCCGGCTCGAGGGCAAGCACAGCCTTCACAAGCTGCTCGTCAGGATGGACATTGCCCGCTATGAACAGATTGTCGCCATCCTCAGCCAGAACTATCGGATACTTCTCGGAGAGATAGTCCTGAGTCTCGAATGAATAGCTGCCGGGGATAGCGGCCTGCCACTTCTCGGCAAACGTCGTGATACCATGCCGGAGCAGAGCCACCGGGCGCGTATAAGTCAGCGGCAGAAGCTCCGCCCTCGCCTCGACGGGATCAAAAAGTATGATATTCTTCATTTCTGTCATCAAATTTCCGCAAAAGTAATGAAAAATCTTGGGATTTTCACACCACCCTCACCAATAATAACAAAATATCACACCTCTTTATCCGCCGTCGCCTCACTCCTCCGTCTCCACCGGAGTGTCGTTGAGATTTCCTCCGTCATAATCGATGGAGATCTTCTCGGAGTCCATAAGTGAGTCCTCCTCATTCACCCCGATCGCCACATCCCAACTTGCATATTAAAAAAATTATACATATATTTGCGATTGAAAAGAATCAGAACCTCTAATCAATCACGTCATGTCAAAACTCGTCATTCTTGTCTTGCTCTTCATGTCATCCATACTCATGGATGCATCCGCGCAAGACAGAAAATTTACTTATGATGACGCCGGTAATAGGATCTTACGTGAAACGGAAGTCTCATACAACGCCAATGATGCGGAATATCGTATCATGTCGTTATCGTCGTTGGACAATACATCTTATGAATCAATATTCCGCATATATCCTAATCCGGCCAAGGATATATTTTATGTGGAAAATGTTGGACCTGATATAAAAAGAGACATGAGACTCTATGATATGGCCGGAAGACTAATCGCAAGTAGATATTCCGCAGAATCCGTTGAGATTTTTGACATTTCATCATTCCCTTCAGGAATCTACATCTTGCGCATATCGGGCATAGACGGTGAATGCACACATAAAATAATCAAGGAATAATGTCTGTGTCCATGAAAAAACAGTTCTTATTCATAATCTTAGTATTAGCCTCGTTACTGCATACCTATGCATTGACGGCTGACACGACAGATTATGACGACAGATTTGAGGACTGGACAGAGACACAATATACGCAGTATGAGGATTCAATCCTTAATATTCTGTATCCGTCATGCACGATTCAAAGTTTGGATGAGACAAACGACAGATCTAACAACTCAACTGGTGAGGACAAACCCATCATTTCTTCATACTCAAAGATTCCTAAAAATGTCTCCCCCGACACCTCTATGGAGGTCGGAGAAATAGCAATCATATCAGGCACTTCAAAAACAGGAGCAAAAACTTATGAGATTCCCATTGAGGTTACATCCGGAATAAATGATCTGCAACCATCTATCTCTCTATCGTACAATAGCCAACAAGGGAACTCAATTCTTGGGTATGGATGGAACCTTTCGGGTATACCGATGATCTCACGTGGAGGTAATTCTGTGTATTATGACGGATCTGCCCGTGGTATCGCCATGGACAATGACGACTCGTTCTATCTTGATGGCCTGAGACTCATCCGGATCGAAACCGGAGATACATATAACATATACGAGTCCGTCTATGGGAACATAAAAGTCAAAGGTCATATCTCAGGCGGGAGCATAACGTATTTCGTGGTCTATTATCCCGATGGGAATCGTGGAGTTTTCGGATCATCGACATCGGACAATCGTCTGTACTATCCTATCTTATCTCTTACTGATTTGTTTGGCAACAGCATCACATATCAGTACACAAAAGAAGACAATCACTACAGGATAAACAAAATATCCTACAACAATGGACGATCTATACAATTCCAATATGACTACCGGGCGGATCCCTTGCTATGGTATGCCGGAGGCAAAAAAATATATGAAAATCAAATATTACAGAGTATTATCCATAAGTCAGGAACAAATGAGATATGCACCTACAACTTAGGATATTCCACGCGCAACAATGTTTCATTGCTGACACAGATAGAGTTATCATCCTCTGGAAAATCATATAATCCGCTGATTTTTTATTACGGAGATGATCAGTCTTCATCTGAATATGACATATCGACCACACAGCTTTTAGAATGGTATGCCTATGAACAGCCACAATCAGTAGTGGTTTCCAAAGGCAAGTTCGACTACGGAAGCGGAGCCGATGGTCTAATAGTGTACCCAAACAAGAACCCTTATTGGAAACATTTCAGACACAAAGGCACGTTCAACCACTCGGAAAATCAATTCAAGAACCTGTATTCAGGCACCGAACGCATATTTCTATATTCCAGATTAACTGATGACGTGGCACTTCCGATGCCGGAAATCCTCACTGAAGATGGGTTCGTTGATATTTTATGTGCTGATCTTGAAGGTAACCAGGAGGAATACATTGTAAAGATCAACAATCTCGTTGAATCCGGACTCGATGTCGTAAAGATCAACGTCTATAGAGCCGGGACACCCGGATTTCTACCCAAAATTTACTCAAGATCGTATAGCTTTAATACAGTCTACACAGACAAGAGTGGAGGAAAAAGCATCCAGCCAAAATACTATTATACCGGAGACTTTGATGGTGACGGTAAAATGGAGATCCTTGCCGTCTCCGTACACGAACCGTTTGGCGACACCTCGAAGCCATCAATGTGTTTCGTATTCGATCCAATAAACGACAAGATTCTGTACAGTGGTCATCTACTTGACTTCAATCTTGAGTTCTTAGGGACGCAACAGAGCGATACCGATTACGTCACCAACCACTCAGACAGATTGTTTGTGTTTGACTATGACGGGGATGGGAAGGCGGATATCTGCCACATAAATACGGGCGGCACTGATATCTACACCTTCAATGTTTCAGAGAACACTCTGACAGCCCATAAAGTTGCTTCATCTGCAGAACCCGGTATCTATAATCTTTTTTACAAGGATATATACCCCGGTGAATACAACGGTGATGGGATGATGGACATCCTTGTTTCTAAATCATCGCCTCCCGGAAGTGATGTTGAATGGACACTATACAACTCAATGGGTAATGGGTTGTTTGACAAGTCAACTTTCGACGGCCCATCAAGGGCTACCGCCGATTATCATGGACTAATCATACAGGATATAAACAATGACGGAAAGACAGATCTGATTGAATATCGCCCAAATGGATTCAACACATACCTGACTGACAAAAACAGGATACCAGTCACATATTTCTATACCGGGTATGAGAATGACAAACCTATTTTTGTTCCGTCAGATATAAACACCCGCAATAGTTTCATTCAGTTGCTTGGCCTAAACGGAGGTGTAGTCACGAGATTTTCTTTCAGGAGAGATGACAGTAAGGACTTGTTGGCCATAGGAATGACAAATAGTCTGGGGGTGACGGAGACAACTTCGTACATGGCTCTCACAGATGAGTGTGACACAGACTCTTTCTATACTATAGGGTTTGATGCGATCTATCCATACATAAATATTTCAGAGCCATTACCTGTGGTTAGATGCTCCGAGAAATATTTGGACGGAGAACTGATAGACCGACAGGTATTTTCATATTCCAACGCCGTCCTGCACCGACAGGGTCTTGGTTTTTGTGGATTCAGCAAGATCACAACCACAGATATGTGGGATGAAACCGTAGTCCGTACATTTGATCCATACAAATACTGCAATCTACTCCGGGAGACATCTTCGACTCATGACAATATTTATTCCTATTCGGTAAACATATCGTCAGACAAGATCGTCAAATTACGCCTTGACTCAAAACAAGAATCTGACCTACTGAAAGGGATTTCATCAACGACTACATTCTCATACGATGCTTATGGCTATCCGACGGGGGAAAATACGACTTACTCAGATGGAATAACCATCAATACCACTAAGTCCTATTCCTCACAACCGGCGGTAGCCGACGGTTATAACCTCGGGCTTCTCAGGGAACAGATCACCACAGTCACCGGGATAAACGACTCATTCACTGAGCGCATGGTGATTCCATCCACCGTCCAGCGAAAGCCGAGCATGATATGTCGCTACACGAACAATAATCAGACAGAGATGATCCAGAACGCCTATGACAGTCATGGCAATCTGATATCCAACACTGTCAAACCTTATACTTCAGGAAAATCTCTTACTACGACATACACATACGACACCTACGGTCATGTCTCAGCAATTACAGATCCGTTCGGCCTGACAACTGAATACACGTATGATCTGCATGGAAATCCGCTGACTGTCATTGATCGCAGAGTCGGACAGACAAGATACATCTACGATGACTTTGGCCGTGAGACTACTGTAATATACCCTGACGGGACAATCGGAAACACCACATATTCATGGATTTCCGACATTTCAGGCGGAATATACTCTATCAATTTGATTGATCCCAATGGCAGTGATCACACTACCACATACGACGCCTTAGGACGTAAGATCCGCGTAAGCGACATCCGGTTTGATGGGAAAGCGCGGAATATTGATATGGCGTATGACTTGCGCGGTAATCTCACAAAGGAATCACTGCCTTTTTTTGGCGACACCCCTACATATTGGAATACATACACATACGATCAATATGACCGTATCATCCAACAAACCGACGCATCGGGTCGCATACAGACTTATACCTACAACGGAACCGAAATCACAACCGTAACTGATGGCGTGTCCGTATCGCACGATTATAACAGCCAAGGCAATCTGACTTCCGTTGAGGATCCTACCGGTGTAATAACGTATGATTTGCGGGCTGACGGACAACCGGCCTCCATGGCTTCTCAGGGGAATATTGTCACCTCATTCACTTACGATGCATTAGGCCGTAGAATAATGACCGATGATCCGAGCCATGGTCGCACCATCCGTACCTATGACACCTCCGGAAATGTGGCGAGCGAGACAGATGCCAACGGCAAGACAAAGGAATATGTGTATGACACTTTCAACAGGCTAATAAGGGTATATACTCCTGAATTTACCGTCAACTACACGTATGATTTATACGGAAAAATTGCCGCGGTTTATGCCACTAACGGCACATCCACGGTTTATACCTACGACGGTCTCGGCCGGATTGTGACCGAGGAAGAGAACGCCCCGGATGGTGTATGGCTAACAAAAGACTTTACATATTCTTCCGGAAATATCAATTCCATAAAATACACCTCAGCCTATGGGACGCTTGTGACCGAAACATACCTGTACACCTACGGACATCTCCGCGAGGTCAGGGATGACGACGGTGACATAATCTTTAAACTTATCAGTGAAAATGCGCTTGGCCAACCGTTGAGGATCCAGACCGGCGATATAACCCGCGACTACGTTTTCTCGCCATTCGGACTACCCACCGGAAGGAGTGCCACCATATCGTCCACAACGATTCAGAACTATTCCTATGTCTTTGATCGTACAAAATCCAATCTCTTGCTTCGGGCTGACAATACCCGGCAAAAGGCAGAAGATTTCAGTTATGATCAGCTAAATCGGCTCACAAACTACGGTGATGATTTCGCCGCCTATGACGGCTATGGAAACATCAGGATGCGCAGTGACATAGGTATATTCAGCTACGGACATCCGACCAAGCCTTACGCGATCACTGGAGCCTCGCTTTATGACGAATATATACCCTCGGCAGAACAACATATCTCATACTCTTCGTTCTCCAGACCTCTTTATATCTCTGAAAATACTACGGAGGTTCAATTCACCTACAATGGTGATTACGAACGAGTAAAGATGGAGACCTTCGTCGACGGGATATCGAAAAAGAAGAAATATTATCTCGGGGGATGCTATGAATTCGAGACCGGATCAGTGATACCAAAGGAATCGTTATACCTTAATGGAGGCTACTATGATTCACCTGCGGTTTTCGTAAGATACAAATATCCGGCCCTGACCAATGATTCTATTTCCCTTGGAGACTTTTCCAACATCAACAGTAGCGTAGCTACCACACCATCCTCAACAAATTCAAACGATGTATATATCCCCCGAATACCCGCCACATATTACATTCTCAGGGACTACCTTGGAAGCATCACCCACGTGTTAAGATCCGATGGCGCGATTGTAGGTGAATATAGTTATGATGCATGGGGACGGCTCCGCGATCCGGCTACATTCAGACCCTACTCGCCCGGTAATGAGCCTACCCTGTTCCTTGGCAGGGGATACACAGGACATGAGTATCTCACGGATTTCGGTCTTATCAATATGAATGCGCGTCTCTACGACCCCGCGCTCGGACGATTCCTGTCGCCGGATCCTTGGATTCAGCTTCCCGATATGTCGCAGAATCTCAACCGCTACACCTACGCCATGAATAACCCGCTGTGCTATGTCGATGAGAACGGTGAATTTTTCTGGTTTGCGATAGGCGCTGCGGCCTTGTTTGGGGCTGTCACTAATGTTGCCGTCCATTGGAAACAGATTAAGGCTACAGGAGGAGGATGGAAAGGCTTCTGGAAAGGGGCGTCCTACGCTCTTGCCGGAGCTGCCGCCGGAGCCGCCGGAACTGCGGCAGCTTTTGGTGTCGGCAGTATGCTTGGAGCTTATGGTGTAAGCGTATCCCTTTCATCCTCGGGGATAATGGCCGGGGCAATCAACGGAGCAAGTGATGGCCTTGTTTCCGGCTTCATGCTTGGCACATCAAATTCACTGCTTGAAGGTAATAGTTTTGCCAATTCACTGAATGTCGGTGCCGTTGAAGGATTTTCAGGATTTGCATTTGGTGCCCTTTCCGGTGGAGTTGTTGGTGGTTTTAATGCATACAAAGAAGGTGCTAATTTGTGGAAAGGGAGCAAATTAAATACTTCTCGTGGTTCTCCAATTGAAGCCGACGATTATTTATCTAAATATAATCAAAATGATGGTAAGTCTCATTATATTTATGGCGGTTTTGAAAAAGGCACCAACAACATTCTTTATATTGGAAGAACTACGAGAGAACCAGAGATTCGGTTCTCAGAACATTTGAGATCTAATACTAAGAACGCATTTTTAGAATATCGAATCCTAAAGGTAGTTGAAAATGGATTATTGGAACGTATTTGGGAACAGAGATACATAAATAAATATGGTATGTTAAGAAATGGTGGGGTTTTATATAATCGCATAAATGGAATTTCTCCAAAATATTGGAAAAAATACGACATTAAACCATAGATATGGCAAAGAGAATCGTAACGAGAATCGGCAATGTTTTCTGCGTTGAGATTGACGGAAAATACAAGTGCTACTTCCAGTATATCGCAAACGATCTGGAACAACTTAACAGCTCCGTGATCAGGGTATTCAGAAAGCATTATTCCATGGATTACAACCCTGTGATAGACGAGATCATAACTGATGAGATAGCTTTTTACGCCCATGTGATCCTAAGATCTGGGATTGCTGATAAAGTGTGGTATAAAGTCGGGACTTCCAAGGAACTTGGTCTTGAGGGGCTTGATAAAGTCCTGTTCGGCACCACATTTGATCTGGATGATGATGGCTGCGGCGGACTAATAGAGGTCAATCCTCTTGAAAACTGGACGATTTGGTATGTCAACAAGCCCCGCATAAAAATCGGGATATTACCTAAGAAATATTATGATATTATAGAGTGCAAGAGCTCAGTAATGCAATATCCATCCATAATTGATCGCATAAAATTCGGATACGTAATAGGTAACGATATCGCATACAATATTCTGAAGCGGAAGCCGTGGGATGATGTGGATAGCTATGTTAAGGTCGTGGATGGAGATGTGGTGAGGTATTCGCATTTCCTTGGACAGACTCCAATGAGGGAGATGGTCGTGTCGCGTTTCGGCATCGTAAGGCTGTCGCGCGAGCATCCCGAATCGCAGGGAGAGACCCTCCGACGCGCTCAGTTCTGGGAGACAAACTGGAATTTCTTCAACTTCATCGAACCCGCAGAATTTGATGATCTATGGCAAAGAGAGTAGTAACAAGAGTAGGAGATGTATTCTGCGTTGAGATTGACGGTGGCTACAAGCGATATTTCCAATATGTATGCAAGGATATACAGCAACTTAACAGTGCCGTGATCTACATCTTCAAAACAAAATATCCCTCAGACTATGATCCGGTCATCGAGGACATAGTCAGAGATGATGTATCCAGCTGTATTCACGTATTTCTTAGGCTTGGATTGTGGAACGGAACATGGCAAAAGATCGGGAACTCAAAATATATCAATTATAGTATAGTCGAAAATACAATCTTCGGCGACGCACTACATACTAAAGTCGTATGTGACGAAGATATTCCGGAAGGCACTATTGAATACTACCGGAGCTTGGACTTAATAGATGTCGATCCATTGACAAACTGGCGTATCTGGAAAGTGGGAAAAGAAAGAATTCGTATCGGTAAATTACCTTCGGGATATGAGGATAAAGTAACGGAAGGTGGTGTTTTGCCACCCCGTGCGATAAAAGAATGGATGAGATATGGCTATAACAGATTTACCGATATTTCTTATGGTGCCATCAAGCGGAAGCCGTGGGATGATGTGGATAGCTATGTGAAGGTCGTGGATGGAGATGTGGTGAGGTATTCGCATTTCCTTGGACAGACTCCAATGAGGGAGATGGTCGTGTCGCGTTTCGGCATCGTAAGGCTGTCGCGCGAGCATCCCGAATCGCAGGGAGAGACCCTCCGACGCGCTCAGTTCTGGGAGACAAACTGGAATTTCTTCAACTTCATCGAACCCGCAGAATTCGAAGATCTATGGCAGACGCAGCCGTGACGGGCGGTCGGGAAATTGTTCACGGACAAAGTATTAATTATTGTTAATATACTTAAAATCTTTTGCTTATAGTCCCCTTTATAAGTAATTTTGCAACGGAAAGAAACGCACCAAAGTTGTATTTCCCTTGGGCAAACCAAAAATTTTACGCATTAATTTCATTTTTTTGGACTAAGGACAAAGGCAACTTTCCCTTGCGGCAGTCGCGACGACATCCACCCGGGAAGACAAATTGGTGTTGTGTAAGTATGATATAATCTCTACATTAATTTGGATGAAAGGCCCGCGCAATCCGCAGGTTGTTTTATCGCAAATGCCTTTTGGCTTTAGTCCGATTGCTCCTTGACGATAAGGCGTGACGGACATTTTTTTGTCCGTATCCCGACAAAAAGTTGTAATCCTCAACTATTTTCATTACCTTTGCGCCCGAAAAACCGCAATCTCTGGCGGGACACGCAGCCCGCGAATATTGCGAGTATTGTTAACATTTTAATATACGTATAGAAAAATGGACTTAATCAAGGTCGTAGAGGAAGCTTTCGCCACCGGCAAAAAGCACCCTGACTTTAACCCCGGCGACACTATCACAGTGGCTTACCGCATCAAAGAGGGCAACAAGGAGCGTATCCAGCAGTATCGTGGAGTAGTGATCCGCATCTCCGGCGAAGGAGACAAGAAGCGTTTCACCGTCCGCAAGATCTCCGACAACATCGGCGTGGAGCGTATCTTCCCCATCGAGTCACCCTTCATCGACTCGATCACCATCAACAAGTATGGCAAGGTTCGCCGCGCAAAACTTTACTACCTCCGTGGCCTCACTGGCAAGAAAGCCCGTATCAAAGAGCGCCGCGTGGCAAAGAAGGACTGATCCTTCTCCGGACCAGACAAAAAATATGGACGACCCCGACCGGGCCGTCCATATTTTTTTCAGCAGCAGGGAGCTGCACGAGTGTTCTCACTTCCTGTTGCGCCAGAGATTGGTCATATCCTCAAGGGTCTTGCCCTTGGTCTCGGGAACGAGTGCATAGACAAACCATGCGGCCACGACGCAGATCACACCGTAGAGAGCATAGGCAAACATATGGCCGAAGCGGTCGCCCATATCACCGAGGCTCATATTGTACATCGGCACAAACGTCGACGACACGATGAAATTGAAGATCCACTGGAACGCCACAGCGATGGCCACCGCAGCCGAGCGGATCGTGTTGGGGAAGATTTCAGCGATAAGCACCCAGCAGATCGGCCCCCACGAGAACATGAACGAAGCCGAATAGATCATGATGGAGATCACCGGAATAAGCGGATCGACATCACCGAAATAATTGCTCAGGGCCACACCCATAGCACCCATGGCCATACCGATCGAACCCCAGATCAGCAGCGGCTTGCGGCCGAGCTTCTCCACGGTGAATACGGCCACAAGGGTGAACGTGATGTTGACGATACCCATATAGACGGTGTTCATCATCGGGTCGCTCATACCCATCGACTCGAATATGCGCGGCGCATAATAGAGCACGGCATTGATACCGACAGCCTGCTGGAACACAGAGAGCATCACACCCACGAAGATCACCATCACTCCGAACGAGAAGAGCTTCTCGCTCTTGACCTCCACGGTGCTCTTGATCTCCGCGAGGATCTCCTTGGCCTTCTCATAGCCATTGATATGCGAGAGCACTCCCAAGGCCTTCTCATCCTTGCCGACGAGAGCAAGATAGCGCGGTGACTCAGGCACGAGACATACGAGCACCGTGAACACACCGGCCACGTAGGCCTCCGAGCCGAACATATAACGCCAGCCGACAGCGATGGTCCAGGGATCGCTCGATCCGCTCACCTGATAGATCGTCTCCGAGATCTTCTCGATGACGGGCTGCGTATGCTCCCCGAGGATCATGAAATTCACGAAATAGACCACCAACTGGCCGAAAATGATGGCAAACTGGTTCCACGACACGAGTGTGCCGCGGATATTCGACGGTGCCACCTCGGCGATATACATGGGGCAGATGGCCGAGGCGAGACCCACACCCACGCCGCCGAGCACACGGTAGAGATTGAACGCCACGAGCAGCGACATGGTAGGCTCACCATGCCTGAAGAAAATAAATTCAGGGCAGTAGCTGCCGAGAGCCGACAGGAAGAAGAACACTCCCGCGACGGCGAGCGACTTCTTGCGGCCGAGGCAGGACGCGAAAAAGCCCGACAGAGCCGAGCCGATGATACAGCCGAGCAGCGCGCTCGACGACGTGATGCCGTGGATCGTGTCGGTATAGACGAAATCCTTCGCCCCGAGGAAGAATGCCTGCAGACCCTTCTCCGCACCCGAGATCACAGCCGTGTCGTAGCCGAACAGCAGGCCTCCGAGCACCGCCACAAGCACGATGCTGAACAGATAGAGCCTGCTTCCGTTCTGTGGATAATTCATTGGTTTATTAAGTTTATGTATAAGTAAATCAAAGCCAAGAGGCTGTCAAGCAACCTCTTGGCCTTATAATAGGGAATCAGCAATACATATTCAGGATAGCCTCATAAAGCTCCTGCTTGCCGGAAGTCTGCTTGGGTTCGGGCTGTGTCTTAGCGTAAGCCACGACATCCTCAAGAGTCATCTGACCATCCTCAAACTTCTTGCCCTCGCCCTTGTCGAACGATGAGTAGCGCTCAGCCACCATGGCCTTGATGGGCGACTCCTCGAGCAGGGCAGCCGCGCTCTCGAGCGCACGGGCCATAGCGTCCATACCGGCGATGTGGGCGATGAAGATATCGTCCAGATCCGTGGAGTTGCGGCGGGTCTTGGCGTCGAAGTTCGTACCGCCATTGCCGAGACCGCCGTTGCGGATGATCTGCATCATGGCCTGGATAAGCTCGAAGTTGTCGATGGGGAACTGGTCGGTGTCCCAGCCGTTCTGATAGTCGCCACGGTTGGCGTCGATCGAGCCGAGCATACCGTTGTCGACAGCCACGGCAAGCTCATGCTCGAAAGTATGGCCTGCGAGAGTGGCGTGGTTCACCTCGATGTTGAGCTTGAAATCCTTGTCAAGACCGTGAGCCTTGAGGAAGCCGATCACTGTCTCGCTGTCCACGTCATACTGATGCTTGGTGGGCTCCATGGGCTTCGGCTCGATCAGGAATGTGCCGGTGAAGCCCTTCGAGCGGGCATAGTCGCGGGCAATGGTGAGCATCTGTGCGAGATGCTCCTTCTCACGCTTCTGATCCGTGTTGAGGATGCTCATATAGCCTTCACGACCACCCCAGAACACATAGTTCTGACCGCCGAGGGCGATGGTGGCGTCGATGGCGTTCTTGATCTGCACTGCCGCGCGGGCCACTACGTCGAAGTCGGGATTTGTGGCGGCTCCGTTCATGTAGCGGGCGTTGCCAAACACATTTGCCGTGCCCCAGAGGTTCTTGATACCGGTCTGAGCCTGCTTCTCCTTGATGTAGGCCACGATCTCCTTCAGACGGCTCTCATAGTCGTCGATATCCTCGAGATCGCCGATGAGGTCGGTGTCGTGGAAGCAGAAATATTCGATGCCCATCTTCTGCATGAACTCGAAGCCTGCGTCGGCCTTCTGCTTGGCCACGGTCATCACGTCACTGCCCTCGTTCCAGGGGAACTTCTTGGTGGTCGTGCCGAACTGGTCGCCGCCCTCGGCGCAGAGTGTGTGCCACCAGGCCATGGCAAACTTGAGCCATTCCTTCATGGGCTTGCCGAGCACGAGCTTCTCGGCGTCATAGTAACGGTAGGCCATGGGGTTCTTTGACTCCTTGCCCTCAAACTTGATCTTCCCGATTCCGGGGAAATATTCTTTTACTGCCATAATATAAGTGTTGGTTTTATAGGTTATTTCATTGATTTGCAAGTATCATGCTGAGGCGGTCCTTCCACAGTGCGTAGGCCTCGCGGTAGGCCTCGCGGTCAGCTTCGACAGGCTCGATCACCTCTATCTTCTCAAGCGACGCGAACGCCTCATTATTGTCCTTATATATTCCGGCTCCCATACCGGCACCCTTGGCCGCGCCTACGGATCCGTCGGTGTTGTACAGCTCGATTGTGGCACCGCTGACACCTGCAAGGGTGTCGCGGAACAGCGGCGAGAGGAACATATTGGCATGACCGGCATGGATCTTGGTCAGCTTCATGCCCATCTGCTCCATGATCTCCATTCCATACATGAAGGAGAACACTATCCCCTCCTGCTCTGCCCGGAGAAGGTGGGAGCGGTTGTGGGTGAGGAAGTTTATGCCGTGGACCGATGCCCCGACCTCACGGTTGCGTAGCACCCGCTCCGCTCCGTTGCCGAAAGGTATCACCGACACACCGGCAGCTCCGATCGGAGCCTCGGCAGCGAGATCGTTGATGCCCGGATACGAGATCCCGTCCGGAGCCATGCAGCGTTTTGACCATGAGTTGAGGATTCCGGTACCGTTGATACACAGGAGCACGCCGAGACGGGTCTGCTCCGGAGTATGGTTGACGTGAGCGAAGGTGTTGACGCGGCTCAACGGATCATAGTTCACCTCGCCGAGCACACCGTAGACCACACCCGACGTTCCGGCCGTCGATGCCACTTCTCCCGGATTGAACACGTTGAGCGACAACGCATTGTTGGGCTGGTCGCCGGCGCGGTAGCTCACGGGGATACCCTCGGCCAGACCGAGCTGTGCGGCAGCCTCGGCTGTCACAGTCCCCTGGATGGAGAAAGTCGGCACCACCTCCGGCAGTATGTCGGCATCATATCCGAAATAGTCGAGCAGGAATCCGGCCGGTCCGCCCTCCTTGAAGTCCCAAAGCATCATCTCGCTCAGGCCGGAGATGGTCGTGCAGACCTTGCCGGTCAGTCGCATGGCGGCATAGTCGCCGGGGAGCATGATCTTGTGGATCTTCGCGAAAGTCTCCGGCTCATTCTCCTTGACCCACGCCAACTTAGTGGCGGTGAAGTTGCCCGGGGAGTTGAGCAGATGCGCCAGACATTTGTCATTTCCGAGCGTCTCGAAGGCCCGCTCTCCGTAAGGCACTCCGCGGGAATCGCACCAGATGATGGCGGGACGTAGCGGCTTCAGATCCTTGTCGACCATCACAAGCCCGTGCATCTGGTATGAGATACCTATCGCCTTGATATCCTTAGGATCAATCTTCGACTGCGCCATCACACTCGCTGTGGCGTGGCTCATACAGTCCCACCACTGCTCCGGACGCTGCTCGGCCCATCCCGGACGCAGGGCTATTATCTCAGCCTCTGTCTTGGGATAGAAGTCACTCGCTATTGTCTTGCCGCTTCCGGCATCGACTATGCTCGCCTTGACCGACGAGCTTCCTATATCATAGCCTAACAGATACATATTATTTATATACTTATCTTACATTATTGTATGCTTTCCTGTCAAACCGGTAGTACCGCGCGGCCCGATGGGCCACTCCCACCTGCCGCTCGTCGAGAGCCACCACGTAGGGGAGCTGCGAGAGCTTCTTGTGGAAGTTTCTCACGTCAAGTTTCTTACCGAATATTATCTCGTTGATCACCCTCAGTTGCGCGGCTGTGAACTTCTTGGGCAGCAGGTCGAAAAGCAGCGCACGGTTATTGTCAGCCTCCCGGCGGATAGCCTTCAGAGCCTCGGCGATTATGAGATTGTGATCGAACGCGAGTGTCCCCACTTCGTCCACCGCTACCCACTCGGCATTCTCGCTGCGGAGCGACCGCAGCTGGGGGGCATCCATCTTGACAATAGCGAAATAGGCTATCGTGATGATACGCTCCACCCTCTCGCCCTGTGCCCGCTCGAGCCACACCACATCGCGCTCATTGCTCGTCCTGTCCTTCGAGCTGAACGCCTTGAACTGGACAAGCGGCATCTCGTTGATGCCGGTAAGTTCATGAAGCACCCGGCCGGCGGCTTCGTCGAGATTCTCGTCCTTGTATATGAGACTGCCGGGGAGCTTGCGGTCATTGTATTTTCCCTCCGCATCCTCTCCCTTGCGCTTCACAAGGAGAACGTCCAACTGTGTGCCGTCAAAACCGAAGACCACACAGTCAACCGAGATATGGTTATTTGCAAGTGGTGCCATGTATATTATTTAAGGTAAGAATTTGATGATCCGGACACCTTATCGCATTTTTTACAATAAGTATCACGCCGCAAAATTACAAATCTTCCGTCATATACTCAAAAAAATTTTATATGTTTAAAAACACCATATTTTCTCTTAGCTGCGCGGCGTTATCGCACCTTTTCCGCTTTTCGGGGCTGTAATTTTGCAGAAAAAAGTTTCTCTGTCATGAATACCAACGACTCAACTACCTCCACAGCCGCCATCGGCTACCACCGCTCCGGACTGCTCGATCCTTCTGGTAAAAAAACCGTAACATTCCCCGTAGATACCCTCTCGCCTGAAGGCGACGACACCGTGACCGAATGTCACAACCTGCGTCCGTCGCCTTACGGCGGATTGGAGGGCGTCCCTCATCCTGTCGTGATGCTCCCCGACCTTCTCCCGGGGGCGACATTCGTCCCCGGAGGCACATTCTGCCATAAATCCGGCGAAGTCTCCATGCTGCTTCAGCTCGACGGAAAACTCTACGTCTCCGACGGCGCGTCATACACCGCTGTCACTACCATATCTTCCACCGCCCTCTCCGCCGTCGCCACCGACGACGGATGGACCGTCATGACCTCCGGTTCTTCCCTCACCCTGAGCTTCGGAGAGACCGGATGGACCGTCTCAACACCTGTCCTCGATCTTCCTCCGCTCACGTTCGAGCGTCTTGACGGGACATTGTTCAGCGACACCACCACACCCCTCACCTCCACCACGCCTTACAGTACGTCTGTCCCGTCCTTGAGATGCGAGGACAACGAAAAGATCACATCATTTCTCAGCAAGGCCTATATCCGCATGGCCTCGCAAGCTCTCACTGCCCGTCAGTTCATACAGCCGGTCATCGCTTCCTACCGTCTCATCGGGCCGGACAATAAGGTGGTCTACACCTCCGCACCCGTGCTGATATCTCCTGCCGACGGTGTCCAGGCCACCGAAGTCGAGATACCTGTCACGGGCGACTCCGCCATCAGTTTCGGACGCGGCACCATCTCCGCCATGGGATTCACTATCGGCCTGCGCCTCACTGCCGATCCCGGCCCGGAGTGGACCGGAACTGTCCGCAGCGTCGAGATCCTGGTCTCTCCGCAGTTCCATCCCCTTTCCTCCAAGGAGACGTGTATCAATCGCATCGTATGGGGTAGCGACGGCTCCTCGGTAGTGAAATGCTGTCTGCCGGGCGTCTCCGACCGCCTGAAACCCGGCGCGCGCGGAGGCTATATGTGGGGACGTGTGAGCGCGGTCATGTCGAGGATCGACACAGCTCTGAAACCCGTGGCATCGGCGCCCGTTCCCACGACGGCCGGCGACCTTATCCGCATCAATCCCTACGACGACGCCATCTATGCCGTGGAGCGCGAGCTGTCCATGATGCGGACCTTGATCAATTCGGCCTCTCCGGTGCTTAAAGCAGGCACGAAGGTGATGGACAACATCTCGGCTCCCCACTCCTTCTTCGCGGCTGCAGGCGCCCGCAGCGGCAACTCCATCCTCTGGGGTGGCATTACCGCCCTACCTTTCCCCGGCTATTCATTGGGAGAGCTTTCCATCTGCTCGGATCCTCTCGCCGGCGGGGCTGTCCCTGCTGCGGTCAGGGTGGAGATGGCCGACGGGACTTCAGTGGTCCGCGAATCAGTGATTCAAGCCTTGCGCCCCACAGCTCTGTCGCCGCTTCTCGCCTATCCCTCCGCCGAAGCCCGGTCTGTCACCATAGTCACCCGTGGAAACTCAACCACGTTCGATCTCACTCCCGCGCCCGGTGGAAGGTGGAGCTACTACCTTGATCCTGACATGAAGCCGATCGGCCTCGGCATCAGCGACAGCGGTGACTTCGCGGTTCCGGTGGCAGATCCTCCGCTGCGCACATGGCCCGGCGCGGTTGTCCTCGCCTCATCATCTTCCCCTCTCGCGGCCCTACACGCCGGATTCTCCGATGCCGGCGAGGTCAAGGCTGTCGCTCCGGCGGTCAATACAGGCAGCTCTCTCGATATGTCGCGCACCAAATTCTACGCTTTCGGTCCGGCAGGATGTTCGCGCGTCACCTGCTCCCCTACCCTCGTGGCGGGAATCAACCTTCTGTCAAGAGCGGGTGCGGACCGCGCCGGAAGCGTGGTGGAGACCGGCTCCGGAGTGGCTGCCATAATCGGCGGCACACCTGTGCTGATCGAGTCCGGCAGGATGCGCGTCCTCCGCAAGGGGCTGACCGGCGATTTCCTCGGATGGAACGCTCCGCTCCGCGAGCTGTGGGTCTACACCTCCGGTTCCGGCAGGGCGACGGTGATAAATCTTGACTCGGGTGCCTGCTACACCCGTGATACCCTCGATGCCGTCTCATCGCTGTCGACACCCGACGGTCTGCGTATGATCACATCTTCAGGCAGGCTGCTCGATGCCGCCGACAAGGAGGTGGACGAGACGCTGATTCATTTCAGCTATCGCTCCCGCATACCCTCCCGGTGTGTTCCGGGCAGCACGTACACGCTCGGAATCAATCTGTTCGGTCGCGCGGCCGGAATGAATCTCCGGCTCATACCCGATCAAGGAGATGCCGACCCCTCGGCCGCACCGCTGATCGAAATAAATCATAGCGGCGGCCTTTCACACAGGCTGATACCGGTATTCCGCGCCGTACACGCCCACAACCTCACTCTTGAGGTTGACGGCACTGCCCAACCCTCCAAAATCCGCATGAAATGAACCTTGATGAACTGATTAAGGAAAACGACCGCCGCAAGGCCCGCATCGCAGGAAGTACATACGACCCGCTGACGGGCAATCCCGACGCTCCGGAGCGTCGGGAGGTGGTCCGCTCCGGCCTCACTCTGTATCTCCCGGAGTCCATGCTGCGCGATCCCGCTTACAGCGAGGCCCTGTCGCCGCTGGATTTTGACCTCCTGCGCTTCCGTCATGACTTCGAGTACTGGGCGGTGAAGTGTGTCCGTATCTCCGACAAGCAGACGGGTCTTTCCGTCCCGTTCCGGCTCAACGCTCCGCAACGCCGGTTTGTCGCCGGGGTCGAGGAGGTGCGCCGTGCCGGAGAGCCGATACGGTTCATCATGCTCAAGGCCCGGCAATGGGGTGGATCCACAGTGGTCCAGGTCTACTTCGCATGGATCCAGATCATACATCGCCGCAACTGGAATTCTCTGATATGTGCCCACGTGATGGATATAGCCGCCGGCATCCGAGGGATGTATTCGCGACTGCTCGCGTCCTACCCCGACGAATACTGGGATGAGGAAGGCAAACCGGAATTCCGACCGTTCGAGCGCATGAACAGCACCCGATATATCCCCGGCCGCGACTGCCGCGTGACGGTCTGCTCAAGCGAGAGCCAGGAGTCGGCACGTGGTCTCGACTGCTCGCTCGTCCATCTCAGCGAGGTGGCCTATTGGAAGGACTCCCTTCTTCATCGTCCGGAAGATCTGATCCGTTCGGTGGTATCGGGTGTGGCCCGGAAGGAACTGTCGATGGTCGTGATGGAGAGCACCGCCAACGGCGTGGGCAATTTCTTCCACCGCGAATGGCTCAGGGCGGTAGAAGGCAAGTCGGACAAGAGGCCGTTTTTCGTCCCTTGGTATGAGATTGAGATCTACACCGCTCCCGTGAAGGATCCGATGGCGTTATGGCATGATATGGACGACTATGAGCGCGAACTGTGGACCCGGCGGGGCTGCACGCTCGAGGCCATAGCGTGGTATCACGCGAAACGTCGCGAAGGCGGCGAGCACCGTACTATGATGGCCGAGTTTCCATCTACCCCGGAGGAAGCCTTCTGCTCGACGAGCTTCACTGTGTTCGCATCAGAGGATGTGGAGCGTATGCGTGTCGCAGGATGCTATGTCCCGGCAGAACGGGGTGAGATCATAGGGTGCAGGGGCGGACTTCCGTCCGATCTATCGAAACCGGAGTTCATTCTCTCCGGTTCCGGCGGCTGCCTTGTGTGGTCCCGGCCCCGGAAAGGTGCGGAATACATCGTATCGGTCGACATCGGTGGCCGGTCCCGCAGAGCCGACTGGTCTGTCATCACGGTGATCGACCGTCACAACGAGCCGGGAGCACGTGACAGCCGGCCGGAAGTTGCGGCTCAATGGAGAGGCCATATCGATCATGACCTGCTGGCATGGAAAGCGGCTGCGACGGCCGCCTGGTACAACACCGCGCTTCTTGTGGTGGAAAGCAATACGTGGGAGACCTCCTCGGAAGGACGTGGACGATACATTCTGAATATGCTGGCCGACAGTTACAGGAATCTCTACTACCGGACTGACAATGACGGTGGCGGCAGGCGTATGGCTGGATTCCACACTAACACCGCCACAAAAGCGTCGCTCATAGCCAACCTCATCGCACTCGTGCGCGACGACGGATATATCGAACATTCCTCCGAAGCCTGCGATGAGCTGCTGCAATATGAGGCCAATGCCGATGGATCGTATGCCGCCCGGCGGGACTGCCACGACGATATTCTCATGTCGAGAGCCATCGCGCTGTGGATCCATGCCATGACACGTCCCGCGCCGTGTGCGAGGATCGACATAAAGCGTCTCTACCGGCTGTTCTGACAGCGGTAGTAAAGAGTGGAGGCTCGCTCCGGAACTATGATGCGGCGTGCCGTCGAGGCTATGTCCGCGGCGGTCACGGCCTCGTAACGGGCCGGAATGGAGTTGATATCCTCGCCGTGCATCTCTGCCATGGCGAGAGCCTGGGCCCGTCCGGTACAGTTCTGCATCTGAAATTCGGTCTTGGTCAGAAATCCGTTGATCACACGGCACACCTCCTCGCCGCTCACCCCGTCGGGATGGATGGCGGAGGCCTCAAAGTGAAGCTGCGAGGCCTCCTCTATCAGCCGGTTGCGGACCGCTGTGAGAGCCTCGTCGGTATCCTCGTTCAGACTGGCTTTCAGCATGAGCATTCCCGGCTCCTCATTGCCGGAGATCGAGGCATCGGCCTCAGCAATGAGCGGGTCTCCCATCGTCAGACGGCGGTAATAGCGGGCAGCACGTCCTGACGACAGTATGTCGGTGATGAGATCACACTCTATATATCCCTCCTCGCCATAACCGGGCATCGGAAACGCGACCACTACAACCGCACGCGGAACCTCGCCGTAGACCGTGATACTCCTCGGCCCCTCAGGCTCGGCCTCGCGGCCATAGAGCCGGGGGCGTATGTCGCGGTGGGGAATATCGCCGAACCAGTGGGACACCTTCTCCCTCACCTCCTCGCTGCTCACGCCGCCGCTTATGGCGAGCACGGCATTGTTGGGAGCATAATGGTTGAAGAAGAAATCCTTCACATCCCCCATCGTCACCCTCTCGATATGCGAGGGATCCTCACCTATGGTGGGGATCCGGTAGGGGTGGGTGCGGTACACCAACCCGCGCAGATGATGCATGAGATCCCCGTAAGGACGGTTGAGATGGGTCTGCTTGAATTCCTCGATCACAACCGACCGCTGCACCTCGAGCGACTCGGGCGAGAAGGCGAGCGAGAGCATACGGTCGCTCTCGAGCCACAGCAGCGTGTCGAGATTGACAGCCGGCGCTATGTCGTAGAAATTTGTGAAATCATCGGAAGTCCAGGCGTTGTTCATTCCACCGGCGCGCTCCATCCGGGCATCGAAATCGGGGATGTGCAGAGACCCTCCGAACATCAGATGCTCGAAGAGATGGGCCAGTCCGGTGAGCGATGGATCTTCGTCGCGCGAACCTACATTATATAATATATTGACACAGACCATGGCCGTCGACGGATCGTAGTTATGTATCACGCGCAGTCCGTTGTCAAGGGTGAAAGTGTCATATTTTACCATCGGATTTCTTACGATTTTCAAGGTTTTTCGCGACAAAGTTACTATAAAAACACCGAATATTCCGAAAAAAGCCTTGAAATGAGGGTGATGGAGCGAAAAATATTGAAAAAAATTTGTTATTCTGCGAAAATTGTATGTAAATTTGCAGCAAGAGGGTTTTTATATGCAAGTCATTAGCCCTATACAACACAACCATCATTTATTATTCATCTCAATTTCACTAATCACGAAGACAATGAAAACTCTCGTTGAAAAGATCACAGCCGGATTCGAGTCTTTCGCAAAGGATGCCGCCTCTCAGGTTGAGTCAGGCAACAAGGCAGCAGGCGCACGTGCACGTAAGGTATCTCTTGAACTTGAAAAACTTCTCAAGCAGTTCCGCAAGGACTCCATCGCAGCTGCGAAGTAAGAAATTCTCACCCGGCAGTCCCGGGAATCAAGCGGAAGGCTGTGTCATGTTGACACAGCCTTCCGTGCATTTTCAGGAGATTCAAATACCATCGGTCCGATTATTCACCGCAATAGCGGAGAGGGAGGCCGCAGTGCAAACTACCTCCTCCCCTCTTAGCCTTCTTTGCCTCTTTAGCCTTATTAGCCTCCTTAGCCTAATACTGTTCTTCCGCGTTGGGGAAGTCGCGGGATTTGACGTCGGTGATGTAGTTGCCTACGGCATCCTCGATCACTGTGCCGAGGTCAGCGTAGCGGCGCAGGAATTTCGGGGAGAATCCCTTGTTGATGCCGAGCATATCCTGAAGCACGAGTACCTGACCGTCACATCCGGCTCCGGCACCTATGCCGATTGTGGGGATGGTCAGCTCACGGGATACCTGTGTGGCCAGGGCGGCGGGGATCTTCTCAAGCACTACGGCGAAGCATCCGGCTTCCTCGAGAAGCTTGGCATCGGAGATGAGCTTGGCAGCTTCGGCCTCCTCGCGGGCACGGACGGCGTAGGTGCCGAACTTGTTGATGGACTGCGGCGTGAGTCCGAGGTGTCCCATCACGGGGATTCCGGCGCTTACGATGCGGCGGATGGAGTCGATGATCTCGGCACCACCCTCGAGCTTGACAGCCTCGGCATTGCTCTCCTTCATGATGCGGATGGCAGACGAGAGAGCCTCTATGGAATTGCCTTGATATGATCCGAACGGCATATCGCACACCACGAGGGCGCGGTGGGTTCCATTGGTGACGCAGCGCGCGTGGTAGATCATCTGGTCGAGAGTCATCGGAAGCGTAGTGGCGTTGCCGACCATTACGTTTGAGGCGGAGTCGCCCACGAGGATCACATCCATTCCGGCCTCGTCGACAAGACGTGCCATGGAGTAATCATAGGCTGTGAGCATAGCTATCTTTTCACCCTTGGCCTTCATCTCAGCTAAGCGGCGAGTCGTGACCTTGCGGGGGTCTTCTACTGTGTAGGTGGACATTTCTATCTTTGGTTAGTTGAAAACGGGGTGCAAAGATAAGAAATTTTTTTCAGACAGGGATAATCAAATCCGAAAGCGGACGCTTGGGGACACACTGGCGGTCGGCTTCGTCACGGTAATATCTGAAGTCTGCGCCGGGCTGCATATCCACGATCCTCACCTCTTCGGCAGGATAGCCGAGGGCAAGCACGTAGCGCGGACGATAGACAGCGGGGAGATTCAGAGCCGCAGCTATCATAGCAGGATTGAATGCCTTGATGATACATGATGAGATACCGAGTGTACGGGCGCCGAGTGTGATGGCCTGCAGCTGGAGGCCATCGTCGCACAGGCAGTCGGACCCGAGGGTGGTATCGAGACACTGTATGAGATATGCCACCGGACGCTCCGAGGGAGCCGGACCGTCCCAATCCTTGTAGTATCCGGCCCAGGCGAGGGCGGGATATATGGCATCACGCTCGGCGGGATCGGTGACGATGCGGTAGCGCAGGGGCTGCGCGTTGCGGCCGGAGGCGCAATAGCGGGTGAGGTCCACGAGGCGTGTCAGCACGTCGGGTGAGATAGCTTTGTCAGCGTGAAACCGCCGCACAGTACGGTCAGAAAGCAGAAGTTCCTTGAAAGAATCGAAATCCATATTCAGTCAGTTTTAACTGCAAATATATATCTTTTTCCTGAAGATCCGAAATGCACGGGATTATTTCGACCATACCCGCACAAAATAATGAGGCTATTTCACACTTCATCTGCTTTTATTTCTATCAACAAAGGATGTAAGACCGCCAAGAGCGCCATGCGCTATATGCACTTGCTAAAAGCTTGCTACGGAGCGAATATCTCCCAAAACATCTACGAACGCCTCCAGTTCGAGGCAGCGGCTGTGTCAAAAAAAGAGCCACATTTCTGTGACTCTTGATTTTTTCTATTGGCAACCAAACTTAGAGTTTGGTGAGAAGCCAGTTCGTTTCGCCAAGTTTCTTGATGAGGTCAAGTTCCTTTTCGTCTTCGTACTGATCTTCTTCTTCATCCTTGTAGTAGTCCTTCAGCAAGTCGTATGTGGTTACGTCATCCTTGACTTCGGCCATACACTTGGCAAGAAGTTCGACTCCACTCTTTTGAGTGTCGTATTCCTTATTCATATATTCGATCGGGTCGCAAACGAGATCTGCGCTCTTTCTGTCCTCTACTTTGAGAATACCACCGAGGTCGAGAATCCTATCCATAAATTTCTCAACCCATCCATATTCTTCTTCTGAGTGACTCTTGAACTTCTCTGCGAGTTTTGTATAGCCTTGTGACTGGAACACACGGCTTTGTGCGAGGTGCGTAAACGCACCATTTGACAGCCCGGTTACAAAGAACTGGAGCGTATCTATGCTTTTTTGTTTATCCATAATGTTATTTTTTTATCTAATATACTAACAACTGAAAGGTGCTTATGTTCAAAATCTTGTCTTTTCCGTGTCTGTCGGACTACCGTACATTTGCCAATAAATTCATTATTAAAATGGAAACCATTTCAATCAATTTTCAAATCCCTGCATCCTGGTCGGAACTCTCCGACAAGCAGATGCGAACTGTATTTCAGCTTATCGCTGATGATATGTCAACTGACGAGTTGAAGACTCCTTGCTTGCTCAATTGGAGCAGCACAAAGGTCATTGGCCGTCAAGACAGCGGCTCTTACCTTTTGAAAAAACTCAACCGCTCCCACGAAGCCGAAGCTCCCGAGTGAGACTATCAAGATATTGGAGGACGGACCTCCATATCTCTCGCTTGCGGCTGCTCCCTTCATCAGGGGAGTGGCCACTTTTGCTACCAACCTTCTGATTTTGAAATTTGTTTTACAACAAAAAAGATTCCTATGGATAAGATAAAAATACATATGCTCCATTGCGGACATGTTCTTGTATCACCGAATTTACCTTTTGGTGATGGCAATCTAATTAAGGCATCCGGCTTCTTTGAACCTGAAAAGGATAAGATTTGGTTGCCTGTTTCTGTTGTATATATCGAACACCCAAAAGCAAAAATTCTTATCGACACCGGTTGGAACCGTGCAATGTCGCCCAAAGGTGTCATCGATAAAGAAGCGCAGATTAAGCATCTTTCGCATCTTTTGTATAAGGTAAATCAAGGGTATGTGGAACTTGGCAAGACTGCCGATGAGCAACTTGCCGCTATGGGTGTAGAAGTTGAAGACCTTGACTATGTGGTGCTGTCGCATCTCGACTGTGACCACGTCAGCGGTCTATCACCATTCAAGGGAGCGAAAAAGATTATCGTCTCAGAGCCTGAAATGGAAAGTGCTACGAAGTTTGTAAACAGTCACAGTCGTTACACTCCGCGTCTTTGGGAGGGTACTGGCATCACGACTTTCAAGTTTAACAAGACTAGACTTGGGCCGGTAGGTGAGTCATACGATTTGCTTGGTGACGGCACTATTCAGTTGGTACACATCCCAGGCCATGCCGCGGGTCTCGCAGCGACCCTTATTCGTAACAATGACAAGAAAATTCTATACTTTTCAGACGGTGGATATGCCTCCCGCTCATGGAAAGAGATGTTGCTTCCCGGTGTTATCGAAGATAAAAAAGCAGGGTTTGAGTCGCTTGAATGGATTCGCGACGTCAGCATCAGTCAGGACTGCATCGATTCGTTCGCATGTCACGACCCCGAAATCGCACCGCATACCACTGAATTATAAACTTTAATAATTTAGATCGGCTGCTACCTCCGAGGGAGTGGCCGCTTTTGATATTACCGCCAAAGCAGAATTTGTGCTCCAGTTGCGGTGACTTCCGCACGGTTCAGCCAAGCTGACATCCAAGTTGAGCCGAGCGCGTCTTTTGCTGACTGTCAGCCACCGGCTAACTTTGCTTTCGTTATGATACGAATTGGATTCTATACCCCCGGAGTTATGTTGTCAAATAACCATCTCCGACATCGCTTCGCTTGTCGAAGACTATATGTCCGGCAATGCCGATAATCAGTTGTCGGAGTTCAGTATTGAGGTCTCCTATGACGATGAATACGTCACACAGGATTTTACCGTTGCAATGCTCAACAGTGGCGACCCGGTCTTTCCGTATGGAAATCTGACGGCTCGATACTCGAACTGAAAATTTGAAGACGTTTGAAGAAGGAAAACAAATCAAAAACAAACCATACCCGCACAAAATAATCCCCCTCCGGCACGGGGTCGGAGGGGGATGGGTGTGTTTTATATTGTTAAGTCAGGTTTTTTCGATCTGTCGTCCGATCAGTCTTCGAGAGTACAGATGGAGACACGGTTCCAGGATTCCTCGGAGAACATATGTCCGATACCTTCACCCTTTGCAGAGATGCGGTCGGGAGAGATTTTGTATTTGTTGACGAGAGCGTTCTTGACGGCTTCGGCGCGGTTGGCGGCGAGGCGTTCGTTGAATTCGAGATTACCGTCCTGCGATGCGTAGCCACGTACTTCCACTCTTGCTTTAGGATGGTTCTTGAGGTAAGCAGCGATCATCTCCACGTTGGGCATCTGGTCGGGGGTAATTACGTGTGAACCGATCTTGAAGAACACGTAGCGCACGGACTGGAGGGTGTTGTTGTTGACTACCTGCTTGGGCTGGTTCTGGCACTGGGCGAGAGCTGCAGCGAGGGCGGCATTGTCGGCCTTTGAGGCAGCGAGAGCGGTTGCAGATGCATCGAGGTCGCCACGGAGGTCGTTGATACGGGCGTTCAGGTCAGCGATCTTGCCTGATTCGTCAGGACAGGTGTAGCACTTGAATCCGGGGTTGATGTTGTAGTTGAATCCAACCATGACCTGAATGTCGGTGGTGCGTCGGGCGAAGGATACGCGGTTCTTCGATGTGACGTTGAATAGGACGGCCGGCTTGAGGGAGATGCTGAAGTTCTCGGTGACACCGAAGTTGAAGTCGAGTCCTGCCTTGAGCGCGAGGTCATTGCGGTCAGCGGCGTGTGAGCGGTAGTAGTGTAGCCATCCGGCACCTGCCACGAGGTCGACAGTGAAGCGACGAGGCTCACAACGGAATCCGCAGAAAGCGTTGGTGAGGTTGAAGAGGCCGTAGGCTCCTACATACTGGCGGTCAAAGACGTTTTTTGAGGTGGTTGTGTTGACATCCCAGGTACCCTCGACACCGGCACCGAAGAGCGGTGAGAACTGTTTCTGGAGATGCAGACCGCCGATGAAGCGAGTATGCTTGATTATACCATGGCCTTCGATGGGCAATGTACCGCCGGCATCGATACCGATCTGCCAATTGTCGCCGAATGTAGGACGTTCGATTACGTCCTGGGCGTTAGCTGCGAAGAGACAGCCTGCTAAAGCGGCTGTGAGGAAAAGTTTCTTCATTTTTTTAAGCTTTAGTTAGATGATGTTGAGACGTGTTGTTTATCCCGCGAGGCGGGAGGATGTTTCTGCCGTCCATAATTTCAACAACCTCGCGGAGGGATAAGTTTGATAAACAGATCTTCATCAAAGTTAAATAATGAGAAAGGAGGGAGGAGGGGGGGTAAAGGCAAAAAAGGTTATAAAGGCAAGGGAGGGTATAGAGGCAAAAGAGGTTATAAAGGTAAAGGGAGGTTAAAGTTAAAGAGGTAAGGGGGAGAGGGGGTCAAAAAGTTAAAGGTTGAGAGATATGTTTTTTCGATAGATCATTTCTCTTAACTTTTTACTCAGTACTTAAAACTTTTCCTTGTGTCTCCGGCGTTTGGTGATGTGGTTTGTTTTGTGTATTTTTGGTGTGTTAAATGATATGACTATGTTTATATATGCAAAAGAGATGAAGATGAGAATGGCGGCTGTCGTGGTGTGTGTGGTTTCGGCGTTTGCAGCCGGGGCGCAGGGTGTATATCATCCATGGGCCGGAAAGAGGGTGGCTTATTTCGGGGATTCGATCACGGATCCGCGCAATATGGCTTCGCAAAAGAAGTATTGGGATCTGCTTGAGGAGTGGATCGGTGTGACTCCCTACGTCTATGCGGTGAGCGGGCGGCAGTGGAACGATATTCCGCGCCAGACGGCGGAGCTTGTGAAGGAGCACGGTGATGATTTTGATGCGATCCTGATCCTGATGGGTACTAATGACTATAATAATGCGGTACCCTTAGGACGGTGGTATGACGAGAGGGTGGAAAGTGTGGATTATGCCCATGGCTATACGAAGCGGGCTGAAACACGCAGCCGGCGAGTCTTGTCGATGGATCCGGCGACTTTCAAGGGACGGATCAATATAGCCATGGATTCGCTGAAACGGACGTTTCCGGAGAAGCAGATCGTGCTGCTGACTCCGCTCCACCGCGGAGGATTCCACCGGAGCGATACGAACTGGCAGGTTCCGGAAGATTACATGAACCGCTGCGGAGAATATCTCGACAGTTATGCGGAGGCAGTGGCGGAGGCGGGACAGGTGTGGGCTGTACCGGTGATCGATCTCGGATCGCTGTCGGGTCTGTATCCGCTTGCCGACAGCCATGCGCGGTATTTCAACGATGGAGATACTGACCGTCTGCATCCCAACGATGCGGGTCACAGGCGGATGGCCGCCACGCTGATGTGGCAACTCTCGGCCCTGCCATGCACGTTCTGATCGTGATTCTTCCAATAAATATTTGCATAAATTCCTAAAATCCACTATATTTGCGGGAACAATAACACATCTCATCCACATCAAAAAAATGAAAAAGTATATTCTTTTACTGGTAGCTTTAATCAGCTTATCGGGCTTAGGGTGTCGTGCTCAGTCTCTGCTGAACCAGACATCCTTCACGCCCCTCAATTTTTCCTCCAACAAGGAGTTCGTGAACCTGAGTCTCAACAACGGGGACAGATTTGCCGGAAATAAAATCACAGCCTTCACGAACGGGAAGGTCATGAATGTGTCGTATCTCGGGACGCTCTACAAGGCTAATGGTGAACGATATGTGACGCTTGGAGCCGGATTGTCCTTCACCCAGAATTTCGGGGTGCCCACCAATGTGATCGGCTTTATCTGGCGAATAGCCACTGACGGCAGTGTCTACCGTCAGAAATATGAGAACGGACGGTATGCAGGCGAGACTTCCGAGACTCGTCCCTATCAGATCGTCAACGAGTGTATAGACTTCCCGTCCACGGCATCAACTACTGGCTACTACGGAGGCTACAGCAGCGGAAGCAGCAGCAGTGGAAGCAGCAGCGGGGGCAGCTCCTACGACCGCCATAAGGCTACCTGCGCCGGCTGCAGCGGTACAGGCAAGTGTTCGCTCTGCAACGGACGCGGATATAACGACCGTCTCTACAAGTGCTCGCGGTGTAACGGATCCGGTACGTGCCAGTCCTGCTACGGCAATGGATATATCAGGGGGACTTATTAGGCAAGAAAGGCTATTTAGGCAAGAAAGGCTATTTAGGATATAAAGGCTAAAGAGGCTAAGGGCTAATATGGGCTTGCGGCTGATATGATCAAGAGGGTGTATCCGGTGGATATACTCTCTTTTTTCATAAAAATTGCAAACCGCGCCACACATTTTAGACGCGGGAGCGTTATAATGTTATCCATAATGACTAATTTTGCGTTCACTGTTTCAACACCATCCATCAACTAATGAAGAAACTAATCCTGCTCGCCGCCTCGCTAATGGCGATTGTCATACTTGCATCAGCCGCCACGCGCAGCAAGAAGACCGATATATCCCGCAATCTTGATGTGTTCAATTCCCTCTACAAGGAGTTGCAGACGTTCTACGTTGATTCGATCGACGCGGAGAAGTCTATCAACACGGCTATCAACGCCATGCTCAACGACATAGACCCGTACACCGAGTATATCCCGGCCAAGGAGCAGGAACAGTTCCGCTCGATGACGACCGGTGAATACGGCGGCATAGGTTCGGTGATTCAGGAGACCCCGCGCGGTGTGATCATTGCAGATCCATACGAGGGGAGTCCGGCACTAAACGCGGGACTTCTGCCGGGCGACCTGATCATCATGATCGACGGCGACTCCACTAAGGGATGGCGCAGCAGCAAGGTGAGCGAGCACCTGAAGGGGCAGAGCGGCACGACGGTGAAGGTGACAGTCAACCGTCCCTATACGGATGACTCGATCAAAACCTTCGAGATCCGCCGGTCCAAGATACAGATACCTTCAGTGCCCTACTACGGGATGCTGAAGGACAGGATAGGCTACATCGCACTGAACACGTTCTCGGAGAAGAGCTATCCGGAGGTGCGCCATGCCACCGAGGATCTCATCAAGAACGGCGCGCAGGGTCTGATCCTCGATCTGCGCGGCAACGGCGGCGGACTCGTGGAGAGTGCTGTCCAGATCCTCGGCATATTCCTACCCAAGGGGACCACCGTGCTCAACACCAAGGGGAAAGGTGTGCTCAACGAGAAGACCTACAAGACATCTGTCACCCCTCTTGACACCAAGATACCATTAGCTGTGCTCATCGACGGAGCTTCGGCCTCGGCATCGGAGATCGTGACCGGAGCGCTCCAGGATCTTGACCGAGCCGTAGTGATCGGCAACCGCTCGTTCGGCAAGGGTCTTGTCCAGAGCACCCGCTCACTGCCCTACGACGGACTGCTGAAAGTCACCGTGGCCAAATACTATATCCCCTCCGGACGCCTCATCCAGGCGATCGACTACTCCCACCGCAATCCGGACGGATCAGTGGCCCGCATACCGGACTCCCTGACATCGGTATTCCACACGGCCGGCGGACGCGAGGTGCGCGACGGAGGCGGCATCACCCCGGACATGACCATAGAGTATCCGGATGCAAACCGCATCACCTACAACGTGGTCCGCGACAACTGGGCGTTTGACTTCGCCACCCGCTATGCCGCGCGCAACAAGACGATACCCGCACCGGAGGATTTCGAGATCACCGACACGATCTATGCGGAATTCAAGGATTTCATCGACCCGGACAAGTTCAACTACGACAAGGTGTGCGAGTCGGCGGTGGAGCAACTTCGCAAGCTCGCCGAGACCGAGGGCTATATGAATGACTCGACAAAGGCGCAGTTTGACATCCTCGCCGGAATGCTCCGGCATGACCTCAGCCACGACCTTGACATCAACCGCAAGAACATCTCCCCGTATCTCGCGAGCGAGATCGTGGGCCGCTACTATCACCAGCGTGGCGAGATAATCAACTCCCTCCGCGACGACCGCACGGTCGACTCGGCGATCGTGGTGCTCAACACCCCGCGCTATCAGCAGATATTGAACAGCAGAAATTGAAATGACCCTATCGGAACTCGGCTCTGAATTTCTCTCCCCTACCCGCCGCGAGGCACTTGAAAAGGCATTGCGGTCACGCACACCCATCATATCCGTCTACAATCTTGCAGGTTCGGCTCCGGCGATGCTGTTCGGGGCGATGAAGCCGCGCAAGGTTCCGACCGTCATAGTAGCGGACTCGCTCGACGATGCCGGCTATATCTACCATGACCTGTCGCGGATGCTTGGAGAGGAGGATGTGCTGATGTTTCCCTCGGGCTACAAACGCGATATCAAGTACGGCCAGGTGGATCCGCCGTCGCGCATACTGCGGACGGAAGCCCTCAACCGCTGGCATTCCGGAAAGCCACCGCGCTACGTGGTGACGTATCCGGAGGCACTGGCCGAGAAGGTGGCCTCCCGGGAGTCGATCGACACCCATACGCTCACACTCCGCAAGGGGGAGGAGCGGGATATGACCGAGACGATCAAATGGCTGCGTGAAAATGACTTCACGGAGGTCGACTATGTGTATGAGCCGGGGCAGTTTGCCGCCCGCGGATCGATCCTCGACATCTTCGGCTACAGCAATGAGCTACCTCTGCGCATCGACTTTTTCGGCGATGAGATCGACTCGATCCGTCTATTCAACATCGAGACGCAGCTCTCGGAGCGCAAGCTCGACGATATCGCCATCACCGCCGCCTGCTCCACCGGCAACGAGGAAGGAATGTCGGTGCTCGACTATGTGGATCCGGCGACACTCTTCGCGGTGCGCGACGCATCGCTGACCGTGGGCCGAATCACCGCCATAGCCTCCGAGGAGTTCTCGGAGAGCGCGATGATAGCGGGCGAGGGGGACAGCTCGGCATTGAAAGAGGTGATAGATCCGGTGCGCTTCGAGAGGCAGTTTGCCGGCTTCCGCCAACTGCGATTCTCCTCGGCGGCGCAGGCAGATCCGGCGGCCGGAGCGAGCATAGACTTCGGCTGCTCACCACAGATGATCTATCACAAGAATTTCGAGCTGATAGCCGATTCCTTTACGAAATTTCTCGGTGAAGACTACCGGATCTTCATCCTCAGCGACAGCGACAAGCAGATAGAGCGACTGAAGGTGATATTCGAGGACAGAGGCGACGATATACACTTCACGCCGGTATCGCCCACGATCCACGAGGGATTCATAGACCATCCGCGCAAGGTGTGCGTGTTCACCGACCACCAGATCTTCGACCGATTCCACAAATATACCCTCAAGAGCGACCGTGCGCGCTCGGGCAAGCTCGCGCTGTCGCTCAAGGAGCTGAGCGCAATAGAGCCGGGGGACTACATAGTCCACGTGGACCACGGCGTTGGGCGTTTCGCAGGGCTTCTGCGTACCAATGTCAACGGCCGGACACAGGAGATGATCAAACTCGTCTACGCCAACGATGACATCATTTTTGTGTCCATCCATTCACTCCATAAACTCGCCAAATATCGCGGCAAGGAGGGGGTGGCACCCAAGATCAACAAACTCGGCTCCGGGGCATGGAACAAGATGAAGGAGCGGACCAAGAGCAAGCTCAAGGATATAGCCCGCGACCTCATACGGCTCTACGCCGCCCGCAAGGAGGAGAAGGGCCATGCGTTCTCGCCCGACAGCTATCTGCAGCAGGAATTGGAGGCATCGTTCATCTACGAGGACACTCCCGACCAGCTGACCGCCACCAAGGCTGTCAAGGCTGACATGGAGAGCGCGAAACCGATGGACCGTCTCATATGCGGCGACGTCGGATTCGGCAAGACGGAGATAGCCATACGCGCGGCGTTCAAGGCCGCGGTGGACGGCAAGCAGACTGCGGTGCTTGTCCCCACCACAGTGCTCGCCTACCAGCATTTCCGCACGTTCACGGAACGACTGAAAGATCTGCCGGTGAGGGTGGACTATCTGTCGCGCGCACGAACGGCCAAACAAACCCGCCAGGTCATCAAGGATCTGGCCGACGGGAAGATAGACATACTCGTCGGGACCCACAAGCTCATAGGGAAAGAGGTGAAATTCAAGGATCTCGGGCTGCTCATAGTGGATGAGGAGCAGAAATTCGGAGTGGCCGTCAAGGAGAAGCTCAAGCAGATGAAGGTCAATGTGGACACCCTGACCATGAGCGCGACCCCTATCCCGCGCACACTCCAGTTCTCGCTTATGGGCGCGCGCGATCTATCGGCTATCAACACACCTCCGCCCAACCGCTACCCCATCGTCACGTCGGTCAACGCATCCGACGACGACATACTGACGGAGGCGATCAATTTCGAGCTGTCGAGAAACGGACAGGTGTTCATCGTCAACAACCGCATAGAGGGACTGTATGACCTCGAAGCGAAGGTGAGGCAGCTCGTGCCGGACGCACGTATCGTCGTGGGCCACGGCCAGATGCCGCCCGAAAAGCTCGAGCAGGCCATCATAGACTTCGCCAACCATGACTATGACATACTGATAGCCACCACTATCATAGAGAGCGGTATCGATATGCCGAATGTCAACACCATAATAGTCAACAACGCGCAGAATTTCGGCCTCTCCGAGCTACACCAGTTGCGCGGACGCGTGGGACGCAGCAACCGCAAGGCGTTCTGCTATCTGCTCGTGCCTCCCCACGTGCCTCTCACCCCGGTGGCACGTCGCCGCCTGCAGGCCATAGAGAGCTTCAGCGAGCTCGGGAGCGGAATCCACATAGCCATGCAGGATCTCGATATCCGTGGCGCGGGCAATCTGCTCGGTGCCGAGCAGAGCGGCTTCATAGCCGATCTGGGTTATGAGACCTACCAGAAGATACTGAAGGAGGCCGTGACGGAGCTGCGCACGGAGGAGTTTGCCGATCTCGACAAGAGCGACCGCCCCGACGGCGGGGAGGAGGAATACGTGGCCGACTGCGTGATCGAGAGCGATATGGAACTGCTGCTGCCGGCTGACTATGTGCCCACCGAGAGCGAGCGCATCTCTCTCTATCAGGAACTGGACGGCATAGAGCGCGAGACGGATCTGATGGAGTTCCGCGACAGGCTCACCGACCGCTTCGGAACCATCCCGGACGTGACACTCGAGTTGCTGCGCATCCCGCGTCTGCGCCGCTTGGCCCGCCGACTCGGAATAGAAAAGGTGGCTCTGAAGCAGGGGAGAATGTACACATATTTTGTGGATGAGAGCAATAAGGCCTACTATCAGAGCGATATGTTCGGACGTATGCTCAACTACCTGACCGCCCATCCGCGCCGGGTACAGATACGTGAGAACGGCGGGAAGCGCTCGTTTGGATTCCTCAATGTGAAGAGCGTTGAGACCGCTGTGGGGATTCTGGAAGAGATCATAGGGTGATACCTTGAGAAACATAAGGGCAGATTTGTAACATTTTGCTACGGAATACGGGCAAAAGGTGTACTTTTTCCAAAAAAATCAAGATTTTAAATTATTTTAACAAAAAAACATTTAGAATCTCAAAAAAAGTGTTCAACTTTGCACCGTCAACGAATAAACCCAAGATTTTTGGGTTCAAATGTTTCGTTTTATCATTGTTTCGCTTATTAAAACTACATAAAAACATATTTTCTGCTATTTCCAACGCATCACAAATCGATTATCGAGTTTCCTATTTATTTAAATGAGTTCACACATATTTAATCCTTGTAATATGAGAAAGCTATACTTGCTGCTATTGGCACTCATGGTGACAACCTTGAATGCCTTGGCACAGGGCCGGACAGCCAGCGGTATCGTGGTCGCCGAAGATGGCGAGCCAATCGTGGGCGCATCCGTCCTTGTGACCGGTACTTCCATCGGAGTCAGCTCAGACGTGGATGGAAGATTCTTTATCAAGAACATTCCTGCAAATGCCAAGACGATAACCGTCAACTATATAGGCATGAATCCGCAGGAAGTCAGCATCAAACCCGGCGAGATCAGAGTGGTCTTGGGACTGCAGTCGACGATGCTCGACGAGGTTGTGGTGACAGCACTCGGAATCTCGCGTTCGGAGAAATCGCTGGGCTACTCGGCCACGCAGATCTCCGGCGATGAAGTGCGCAACGCACAGACCAGCACCGTCATGGACGCACTCCAGGGCAAGGTGGCAGGTCTGCAGATACAGTCGACCTCCAGCGATCCCGGCGCAGCTGCCAACGTCAGCATCCGAGGACTCGGCTCCATCAACGGCAGTAACCAGCCGCTCTACGTAGTGGACGGAATCCCGATGCAGAACTCCTCGCTTTCCGCCAGCGGCCACGCAGTGGCCACCGGAGGTGTGGGCAATATCTCGCCTGAGGACATAGCATCAGTGACCGTGCTCAAGGGCGCGGCAGCAACCTCACTCTACGGCAGCCGTGCGAACAACGGTGTGATCATCATCACCACCAAGAGCGGCAGCAAGGCAGACAACCGCAACTTCACCATCACTTACAGCGGCAACGTCGAGGCTTCGAGGGTGTCCCTCCTCCCCGATATGCAGAACCGCTGGGGCCAGGGATGGGACGGAGGCCAGACCTATATCGAGAACGGCTCTTGGGGTCCGGCACTTAACGGCTCCATGCAGGTCTACGGTCCCATCTGGAACAACTCGCAGCTCCTCCACAAGTATTCCGCGAAGAAAAACAATGTGCTTGACTTCTTCGATACCGGCTGGAGCCAGAAACACAACGTAGCACTGAGCGGCGAGAGCGAGAGCGGCGACATGACCTACTACCTGTCATACAGCTATACCGGCAATGACGGTATCATCCCCACTGACCAGGACTCCTACCGCCGCAACACCATATCATACAGAGGTTCCTACGAGCCGACGAAGTGGTTCAAGGTGTCAAGCTCGATGAACTTCGCCAACTACCGCACCAAGACGGTGGGATCGTATCAGGGAACATCCGTGATCGACGGCCTTCTCGAGACCCCGCGCGACGTATCCATCGTGGATATGAAGAACCTCAACAGCGCATTCAACACCCCTGAGGCCTACTATACCCCATACGGCATCACCAACCCCTACTGGGCATTGGCCAACAATGAGTTCACCACCACGGGCAAGCAGGTGTATGGCAAACTTCAGGCCGACATCAAGCCTATCAGCGCCCTGACACTTACCTATCGCTTCGGTTTCGACTACTCCGACTACGACAGCAAGATCGGCTACCCGCAGATCGCTCTTGACGATGCGCTGATCAACGAAGACTACGGTTATGCGCCAAGCAACATGAACCAGGCAGGCTACGTGTGGGCAAGCTATTACCGTACCCATGAGCTTAACCATGACTTCCTCGCCGTCTACAACAACAAATTCCTGGACGGCCGACTGGATGTCAACGTCACAGCAGGCGTTAACCTCAACGAACGCTACTATACCTATATGAGCGGTGAAGCCGACGACCTCGCGGTCAACACCGGCTTCTGGCAGCTCGGCAACGGCTCGACCTGGACCGTGCTCAGCGAGACACAGAGCAAACGCCGCATGGTGGGCCTCTTCGGCTACGCATCATTCGGTTGGGATGAGTTCGCCTATATCGACATCACCGGCCGCAACGACTGGTCATCGACCCTTCCCATGGGCAGAAACTCGTTCTTCTATCCCGGCGTGACATTCAGCGGTATCTTCACCCGCTTCATCGACAACAAGGAGATCCTCTCCTTCGGCAAGATCCGTCTGGCCTACGGTAAGACCGGTAACGATGCCAGTCCCTACTACACACAGACCAGCTATGCGCAGGGCGGCTCATACGGCTACTACGGTTCAAGCTATATCATCAATTTCCCCTTCAACGGCACCAACTCCTACATGACCTCCAACACCACCGGCAGCAGCTCGCTGAGACCGGAGATGACGAAAGAGTTTGAGGTCGGTACAAACCTCAACTTCTTCAACGGCCGCATCGAACTCGACGCGACATACTACAACCGCACCACCGATGACCAGATCTTCACACTACCGATCGACCCCTCGACCGGCTACAGCTATCAGGTGACAAACTTCGGTAAGGTGCGCAACCGCGGCGTGGAACTCATGCTCAACCTCGTGCCCGTCAAGACCAATAACTTCGTGTGGGAACTCGGATTCAACTTCTCGAAGAACTACAACAAGGTTATCTCGATGCCTGAATCGCTCGAAGGCGGCAAGGTCAACATCTACGGCTTCTCGGCAGGCGATGACGCAGTGTATATGTATGCAGAACAGGGTAAACCCCTCGGTATCTACTACACATATCTGCCGCAGTATGTCACCGACAAGGAAAGCCCCTACTACGGATCACCGATCGTCGATTCCTATGGCCAGCCCGTGCTGAGCGGCGACACGGAGAGCACCGGATTCACGATGAACCACAAGTGGACCGGCGGTATCACCACAGCGCTCACCGCCTATGGCGTGACACTCAGCGCAGCGTTCGACATCCGCTACGGAGGCAAGATGTTCTCCCGCACCAAGAACCTCATGCAGTTCACCGGCAACGGCAAGATGACTGAATGGAACGACCGCCGTCCGTTCGTGATACCCAACTCTGTGGTCGACAACGGCGACGGCACCTACAGCGAGAACACCACACCCATATATCTCTACAACGACAGCTATCAGAGCTACTTCAGCGACTACGGCTGGGGCAACGGCGGTCTGTCATACCTCATCGACCGTACATACTGCAAGCTCCGCAACATCTCGCTGTCCTGGGAGCTTCCCAAGAAATGGGTAAGGTCAGTGTATCTGCGCGACGTAGTCCTCACCGCCTATTGCAACAACGCATTCATCTGGACCGCCAAGGACAACAGATTTGTGGATCCGGAGACAACCACCGTCACCGGCTACGGCGATCTCGCCTACGGCTTCGGCGAGCTTTACTCCAACCCCTCATGCCGCACCTTCGGTGTCAATCTTAAAGTAACCTTCTAAGAGCGCAATGAAAATGAAAAATATATTTGTAACAGGTGTGGTGGCAGCCACGTTGCTGCTGACGGCGTGTGACAGCTATCTTGACATCAATCAGGATCCGCAATCGCCCAATTCCGAAGACCTCACCACAAGCATACTCTTCCCTTCGGCCGAGATGGCGTTTGCCAACAGCTACGGCGACTTCCTGAGAATCACCGGAGGATATTACGCCGAGCACTACTCCCAGACATTCGGCACGAGCAACTATCTTGACTACAGCCAGTTTGAGATGAGTGCCGTCCGTTCAGGCTCCACATACACCAACCTTGCTGTAAGAACTCAGCAGAATATGGCCACAGTGATGGCCATGAGCGAGGAGAACGAGGAGTGGGGTACGTATCTGGCAGCCACGGTGATCCGTGCGGCCACATACCAGACATTCATCGACTGCTACGGAGAGATCCCTTACAGCGAGGCTCTCGACCTGAGCAATCTCGCACCCAACTATGACAACGGAAAGGATGTCTACGAAGGAATCATAGCCGAGCTCGACGAAGCACTCTCCAAGGTGAAAGGCACCGAGCCGGTCTGCACCAACTTCCTGCTCCCTGACGCCGACGCATCTGAATGGATCAAGGCCGCCAACGCCCTCAAGCTCCGCCTGCTCATGCGTATGAGCAATGTGACCGATGTCAAGGCTCAGCTCAAGGCACTCATCGACGAGGACAACTTCCCCACATCCGATCTTGCCTGGACAGGCTGCTGGAGCAACGCGAGCGGACAGGCCAACCCCTTCTATCAGGAAGAGTTTGCCACCTACTTCGGCTCCACACAGCAGAATGTGATCCTTAATCTCGCCCTTCTCCGCACCATGAATGCCGGCGACGACGCCCGCCTCCAGGCATTCTTCAATCCCAATTCCTCCGATGGTGAATACACCGGCGGAATCTCCGGAACAAACTTCGCCGGCACATCCTACTACAAGGCCACATACTGGTGCCGCCCCAACATGAAATACAACGATCCCGTCTATTTCATCTCGCGCTTCGAGGTGCTCTTCTTCCTTGCCGAATACGAGGCCCGCTACGGATCCATGGACAACGCGCAGGCTTACTACGAGGCAGCCATCGCGGCCTCCTTCGACAGCGCAGGCGTGAGCGGCTACGACTCAGTGCTCGCAGCCTATCCCTGGGACTCCACCAACTATGCCAAGTGTATAGGCATCCAGAAGTGGGTGGCACTGAGCGGCACCAACAACTTCGAGGCATGGTGTGAGATGCGCCGTCTCGGCTATCCGGCATTCGGGGGCATCAGCGGCAGCCAGCTCTACAGCGACGTCTCCGACAGCTACAATCCCTCGCTGCTCGAACCGGGCACACTCTACACCCCTATTCTGGTCAACAGCGAGCTCGGTTCCGGCAAACTGCTCCAGCGCTGGCCCTATCCCAACACATCGTCTGACCGAAACTCCAACTCACCGTCCAACAAGGGCGATGCCACACCGGTGTTCTGGGCCGAATAACGTAACCAACCCCTTAGCTTATTCACGCAATGAAGAAATATATATTAATTTCTGCCATAGCCCTTGCCTCGATCGCAACCGTGTCGTGCGACAAGGACACCGAAGGGCTCACACAAATCACCTACTATCCGGACTTCACGATAGTCGGCCCCACCAACTATGTGGCCGAGGCCGGAGTGCCATACGTGGATCCCGGATGCACAGCCACCCTCGACGGCGTGGACGTGACGGATCAGATCGTGATAACGACCTCCATGAATCTCCAGGATCCCCAGCCGGGTCTATACACCGTCACCTACACGGTGGTCAACGCCGACAATATCGCAAACTCCGTGTCGCGCAATGTCATCGTGGCCGATGCTGATGACAAGGCCTCCGGCTTCTATACCGTCGGAACGGACAGCAACCGCAACTACGGCGGCACGGTCTATTACTACGGAGGATATCCGATGTATGTGGTCGGCGACGGTGAAGGCAACTATGAGGTGAGCGACCTGCTCGGCGGCTTCTACCAGTACTTCTACGGTTACGGCTCAAGCTATGTGGTCGAGGGCAGCATCTCTATCGATTCAGCCGGCGACATATCTCTCGACTACGGCTACTGCCCGGGATGGGGCGACTATGCCGACAGCCTCACTAACGGAAAGTTTGATGCCGCGACCGGCACCATCAGCTGGCTCGTGACATACGCCGAGATGCCTTTCTACGTAACAGCAACAAAAGACGAATAACTTCTCAACTATGAAAACAATGTTGAAAACTATCAGATATACCCTCATCCTACTCCTCTCCGCCGCGTTCTGCTCCTGCGAGAAGGAGGACATAGGAAAGACTGAGACGGTGGCTATCGCCGGCGAATGGTTTGTGACGGTCGATGCCGTCGATGCCGACGGGAATATAGTGTATGAGGATCCGTTTGATGCCGGCACCACGCTGCTCGTGACCTCCAACACCGCTGCAAACAACACGACCGAGATGATAATCGAGGATACCGATTACAACACCTATTATTACTACGGACTGTTCTATTACCGTGCGAAGATATCGTGTAACATCTCAACCCTCTCGTTCGGCAGCGACAGCTGGGCGGACAACCTCAAATATGACGAGGACGACTGGTATGGCCGCAGCGTGAAGGTGACAGACGGCAAGATCGTCCCGAACGGCACCGTATCGCCATCCGGCATAACGACCGATGCGATAAGCTTCAACCTCTGGATCGATCCGGACGGCTATGCGGAATATTACGGATGGGATCACTATGTGGTCCACGGCTATCGCCGCACCGGCCTCGCCGGAGGCACCGAGTGAACAACCACTTGATCTTTTTGCTTCATTCATAACCTACCCCAAGGGCGGAGCGTCGGGCGACGCTCCGTCCTTTCCATGTATATGGCAGCGGATTAATGAAATTTTTCGCCAATCAGCGCGGGGAATGAATAATTTTGTCTATATTTGCACGACACAAACGATTACATTTTCAACATTTCCGATATGAAGAAACATAATTTCTATGCCGGGCCTTCGATCCTGAGCGAGTACACTATCAAGCATACAGCCGAGGCTGTCGACAATTTCGCCGGAACAGGGCTGTCAATCCTTGAGGTCTCCCACCGCAGCAAGGAGTTTGTGGCCGTAATGGACGAGGCACAGGCACTCGTGAAAGAACTTCTCGAAGTCCCCGAAGGCTATCACGTGCTTTACCTCGGAGGCGGAGCAAGCCTGCAGTTCTGCATGGCACCGATGAATCTCCTGCGCACCAAGGCCGGCTATCTCGACACCGGTACGTGGGCATCCAACGCCATCAAGGAGGCCCGTCTGTTCGGCGATGTTGAAGTACTCGCATCAAGCAAAGACGCCAACTATACGTTCTATCCCAAGGACTACACCGTGGCCGATGATCTCGACTACCTCCATATCACCACCAACAACACCATTTACGGCACCGAACTCCGCACGGATCCTGACGTGAAGGTGCCTCTCGTGGCAGATATGTCGAGCGACATTTTCTCCCGTCCGGTCGACGTGGCCAAATATGACCTCATCTACGCCGGCGCACAGAAGAATCTCGGTCCGGCCGGAGCAACACTCGTGATCGTCAAGGAAAGCGCGCTCGGCCACGTGGATCGTGCTATCCCCACGATGCTCGACTACCGCACACACATCAAGAAAGGCTCGATGTTCAACACTCCACCGGTGCTTCCCGTCTACTCCGCACTGATGACCCTGCGCTACTACAAGGAGCAGGGTGGCGTAAAAGCACTCGAGAAACTCGACCTTGAGAAGGCTGCGCTGCTCTATGATGCCATCGATTCGAGCAAGATGTTTACCGGTACGGCCGAGGTGGACTCGCGCTCGATAATGAACGTGACCTTTGTGATGACTCCCGAATATAAGGATCTGGAGAAGGACTTCGTGGACTTCGCCACAGCCCGCGGCATCGTTGGCATAAAGGGACACCGCTCCGTAGGCGGATTCCGCGCGTCGCTCTACAATGCCCTCCCGATCGAGAGCGTAAAAGTGCTCATCGAGGCAATGAAGGACTTTGAAAAACAGCACTGATCATGAAGATACTCATCGCAACAGAAAAGCCGTTTGCAGCCGTCGCCGTCGACGGTATGCGCGAGGTGATCGAAGGTGCCGGAGCGGAACTCGTGCTCCTCGAGAAGTATACGTCGAAAGCAGATCTGCTATCGGCCGTGGCCGATGCCGACGGACTCATCATCCGCTCGGATAAGGTGGACGCCCAAGTGCTGGATGCCGCCAAGAATCTGAAGATAGTGGTACGCGCCGGAGCCGGATATGACAATATCGATCTTGACGCGGCGACAGCCCATGGTGTGAGCGCACAGAACACACCTGGACAGAACTCCAACGCTGTGGCCGAGCTTGTGTTCGGATTGGCCGTGATGATGTGCCGCAATATGTATAACGGCACATCCGGGACGGAGCTGAAGGGAAAGACTTTGGGAATCCAGGCTTTCGGGCAGGTGGGACGCAACGTGGCCCGCATAGCGAGAGGATTTGAGATGAATGTCTCGGCCGTTGATCCCTACTGCCCCGACACAGTGATGGAAGAAGCCGGAGTGACACCGATACATTCCGTGGAGCAGCTCTACCGCGAGAACAAGGTTGTGTCCATCCATATCCCGGCCACTCCGGAGACCCGCGGGTCGATCGGCTATGACCTTGTGGCATCGATGCCCAAGGGAGGACTACTGATCAACACCGCCCGCAAGGAGGTGATCGACGAGGAAGGCCTGATCCGCGCACTCGAAGCCCGCACGGACATCAAGTATGCCGCCGATGTCGCACCCGACCGCGCCGCAGAGATGAAGGAGAAGTTTGGCGACAGGGTGTTCTTCACCCCCAAGAAGATGGGAGCGCAGACAGCCGAAGCCAACATCAACGCCGGAATCGCCGCCGCCCGCCAGGTGATAGCATATCTGACCACCGGAGAGGATCGCTTCAGGGTCAACAGATAGCGTCAGTAGCGGTTGAGAACTTTTGGTCAGGAAGTGATGTTAATAGGATAGACCAAAAACTTCTATCCTATGAAACAGGTAACATATCTTGACCATAGCGGGTTTGCCGTGACGACACCCTCAGCCATACTTGTATTTGACTATTATAAGGATCCCGACAGAAAGCTCGAGAAGGTACTGAAGGAAAATCCCGAGGCACCGGTGCTTTTCTTCGTCACCCACCATCATCCCGATCATTTCAACACCTCGATATTCGAGTTGGCGCAGAACCGCAAGCGCGTCTATATCCTGTCCAACGACATCTTCTCCAAACTCGTGCCGCAGACCGGCATAGAGGTAGCGTGGATGTCGGCGGGCGATGTGTCCGAGCAGATACCCGGAGTGAAGCGTGTGGAGGCCTGCGGGTCGACTGATGCCGGCGTGAGCTACGCCATCACCCTCGACGATGACACCATCCTGTTCCATGCCGGTGACCTCAACTTCTGGCACTGGAAAGAGGAATCGACCGAGCGCGAGGTGCAGAAAGCGGAAAGCAGATTCAACACGATCGCAGACCGCATAGCGGAAAAATATCCGGTGATGGATATAGTGATGTTTCCTGTCGATGCACGTATGGGCAAGGACTTCGCCAAGGGTGCGCAGATGTTTCTCGAGAAAGTAAATGTGAAGAATTTCTTCCCGATGCACTTCTGGGGCGAGCCGCAGAAAGCCTGCGACTTCACCGAATATATCCCCAAGGGAAGTACCACCGCCTGCCACTGCCTCGACCGACCCGGCATGAGCGTGGAAATAAAGTAAGGGTCACGGATGTCAGGCCCTCCCGGCAATATTTTCCGTCATTCATGCGTTATATAATATTATGCCAATGGGTTTCCGACATATCATATTGTTCCTGTTCCTGCTTTCGGCAGGGACGGGAACTGTTGTTGCCCAATCCGACGGAGGCATACCGACATCGGAGGAGATTGAGGCCCGTGGCGCCAGAAAGAAAGCTCTCCAGGGCTACTATTTCTTTCCGGATTCCGACGGGCAGGATCAGCTCATGCTTGTGCTCGCTGATGTCACCGTCTATCCCCCACTGAAGTTCAAAAACAAGAAAGAGGAGGAGTTTTATTGGAAGACAGTCCGCGATGTCAGGAAGACCCTGCCATACGCCAAGCTTATATGCGAGACCCTTATCGAGACCTACGAATACATCGAGACTTTCCCGACACAGCAAGAGCGTGAGGAGCATCTGAAGAAGATGGAGAGCGCGGTGTTCGAGCAATACAAGCCTGTGTTGAAGAAATTCACAAAGGCGCAGGCTCAGATGCTCATCAAACTGATCAACCGCGAGACAAATCAGTCGAGCTATAATATTCTGAAAGCATTTCTCGGTTCATTCCGAGCCGGATTCTGGCAGACATTCGGACGGTTTTTCGGTGTAAACCTAAAGACCACCTATAAACCTCAGTCCGACCGCAACGACGCGATCATAGAGCGCGTGGCCACAATGGTGGAATTAGGGCAGCTGTAAGGATTATTTACCGCGATAGATCAGAGCCGCCACCCGATCGATAAACTTCACGGCAAGAGGATACAGCTCTTCGTATGTATCTATGTCGTTAATTACAAAATCTTCATAATCTGCAGCCTGCCGACTATCAAACAGCCGCTGATATGCCCTTCCGTATTCGCGCTCAAGAATACCCGGTTGAACAAACTTCATGCCAAGCATGGTTTTAATTCCACTGTGGGTGGCAACCTCTAATTTATTTCCAAGCATCAAGGCAGATGCCGCATAATAAGCGGCATAATACAGTCTGTTTACGGCTGCGTTGTAAAACCGGTTGTTCTTGAGAAGTTCAGCTTCTGACAACGTCTCCGAAGCCTTCTCCAAACGATACTTTATGAGGGAATCCAGGGACTCCCGATCGAGTTTATCAGTCATAATTCAATGCCTTCATTCGCTATATTGACAGTAAAGGGGGTCTTTCGGGCATAGAAATACTCAGGAATCGTCACTAACGGTGATATATCGACCGCATTATCCAACGACAAGTCATAGAGCCGACCGCTTATCTCAGACCTTTTCTTCACAAATGCACTACCCTTATATGTATCCGGAAGAAATATCAAAATATCAATGTCGGAATCCGGACGTGAGTCGCCTCTGGCCTGCGAGCCGTACAAGATAACCTTAGCCGACGGCTCAGCGGCGGTTATCACACCTTTTATTTCCCTCAATATTTCCTGCAGATTCATTTCCATGCGCTAAGATACAAATTATTTGTGAAATGACAATGCCACTGCGTATTTACAACAATGAGACCGGCTGCGATCAAGCTGCCGGTCTCATTTTATATCTTAATTCTTTATGATTTCCGATCAGAACGGAAGGTCGTCCGTAGGATCGGGAGCAAGATCCACCTTGGGAGGAGCAGCGGGAGCGGCATAACCGCCGGGCATCTGAGGAGCCTGTCCGTAGGATGGAGCCGGGGCGGGAGCGGCAGGAGCAGCGTATGCTCCGGGGGCGGCTGCAGGTGCGGAAAGGTTGGGATCCTCAGCTTTCCATGCACGGATGTCCACATACCAACGGCCGTTATACTCACGGCTGTCGATATCGAAATATATCTTCACTACCTGGCCGACCTGAAGAGGATACTGATCCACACGGTCACCAAAGAAATTGAAAGCCACTTTCTTGGGATATGTCTCCTGGGTCTCGAGCACGTAGTCACGCTTTTTCCAGGCATTACCCTTGGCGGACGTTCCACCCACTTCCGGGAGAGCGGCTATGATTTTTCCTACTATTTCCATATAGAGATACTGATTAATTACTGATTTATAGCGGCTGATCCACCAGCCGCTACAAAATTAATCATTTTTCGTCAAGTCAACAAAGGAAAGCGGAACTATTTTCCCTGATAACCTTCGGGCGAGGGATCCGTCACGACTACCGGCCGACCGGTGAAAGAAGTCAGCATGGATGTGAGATTACTCACAGCTTCCGCACGTGCCCGTCTCACATATCCTTTGGAGTAGACCGCACGGATGAAGCTGTCGAGAGTGAGCTTCTTCATCATGTTTTCCTCTTCGGCGGTGATATTCGCCCTGCCAAACAGACGGTCGTTCCAATTGTCGATCACGACGTATGCTCCCGGCTCGGTGCTCTCCCGTACCTCCACGATCTCGCGGGGGAGGGTGACGTGTATGGTATCGGCTGTCATGTCGAGCCGGAGGCCGTCAAGATCGAAGGAGATGCTGCCGACAAGAACCTCACGGGCCACGAGATGGCGGTCGCCCACATGACCGCGGACCGGGACCTCCTCGTAGATCTCCACCGTACACAGACGCACCATATCCTTCACCTCTCTCACCGTGGCATCGTGGACGGTGAGACGGGATTTGCCGGGCGAAAGATATAGCCATGCCATCGTGGCGCAGATTGCCATAATGACTATCAGAGAGAGAAACTTGTATAGCGTCTTCATGATTCCTTCATTCTTTGAAATTTACCACAACTGTATATCCATCCTCACCCGAGCCGAGCATGGAGGAGAAAAATGTCCGGGCCTTTGCCTTGGCGGAGCTTATAAGCCGATCGCGGAAGAAGGGCTTATCCTCCACCTCGTGTTTCAGGGCCGTATTCATCTGCTCCTTAATGGCGGCACGCTCGCGCGGATCTATCGCGCTGCGCAGTCCGGTCACACGATAGTGGACCTCATTTATTCCGGGATCGCGGCCGGAAAATTCCGTCTGTATAGCCGGGAGATTGAGCGTGATGGTGCGAGTTCTGTCGTCGACCACCACATCCTCAGGCCGGAATGCCGACATATCCATATAGGCTGTCACGTCAGTGTCGTAGGAATAGGCAGCGACACGGCTCCCCACCTTGACGGCATCTCCGAGAGCCGCGAGTGCCTGCTTGAGATTCTCCGCCTCGCTGAGTTTGAGGTCATCCACAGTGGCAAGCTTGGAGATCGTCATGCGTGACAGCTGGATCTTGTCCACCGATCTTACTTCCGTAAAGATCTGACCCTGCTTGTCGTCAGCGCAGGAAGTGGAAAGCATGGCCAGAACCGGCAACCATAATAATATCCTGAATATCTTCATTTATGTCCGTTGAAAATGTACATTTTTATATTAAACGGTCTCCCGTTCAATTCATGCGATGCGCAAAAGTTAAAATTACTTAACCGAAGATCCATTTCAACCATCCGTCGCTTTATTATAGTATTATTTATCGGTAATTTTGCAGTCTATGAGCAAATATCTGAAATATCTCTTCCAGCTTATCCTCTCGCCGGCCAACGGATGGGAGGATATCGAAAAGGGCGGTATTCAGCCCTCGCGCATAGCCTCGGCGGGCTATTATCCGCTCATCGCCGTGGCAGCCGTGAGTGTGTTCATGCAGGCCATATATCATCGCCACGAATATTTCCTGAAAATGTTCATGAACATGATCGTGACGTTTGCCGTCTACTTCGTCAGCTATTTCTTCGCCACCTTTATGCTCTCTCTTTTCGTCGAGCCGATGCTGGTCGACAAAGAAAGATACGACGAGGACAGATGTCAGACATTCGTGCTCTATTCCCTCGGTCTGCTCACCATCGTGAATATCATCGTCAATTGTCTGCCCGTCGGATTCGCCGTGCTGTTCTTTCTGCCGCTTTATGTGGCTCTCATCCAATGGAAAGGCGCAGCTTATATGCGGATCAAGCCCGAAAAGACAGGCCTGTTCATGATTCTCGCTATCCTCGGGATCCTCGCTCCTCCATTTGTATTCTATTTCCTTTTCTCCCTTATCTTCTGATTCTGCCATGGCGATCAAGACTCCGAAAGAAATCAATATAAAGAATAAACGTGCCACATACGACTATGCGATAGGTGACACCTACACGGCAGGAATCGTGCTGACCGGCACGGAGATAAAGTCGATCCGCGAGGGAAAAGCATCGCTTGCCGACTCTTTCTGCTTCGTCGACAACGGTGAGGTATGGGTCAAGAATATGTATATAGCCGAGTATTTCTACGGATCCTACAATAACCACGTGGCTCGCCGTGACCGCAAGCTGCTGCTCAACCGCAAGGAGATAGCCAAGATCGAGAAAAGCGGCAAGGAGGCAGGATTCACCATTGTCCCGCTGCGCCTGTTCATCAACGACCGTGGGCTTGCAAAGCTCGTCATAGGCATCGCACGCGGCAAAAAGGAATACGATAAACGTCAGTCTATCAAAGAACGTGAAGATAAACGCACACTCGCCCGTGTCATGCAGAAATAGCACTTTATCGCGGTGAATTAGTTGCAAAAATTTGCAAAAGTTTGGCGGCTTCGACATTATTTTACTATTTTTGTCGATTATTTCTGGCTAAATTCATTGCAATGAAAAAATTACTACTTATTTTCACACTTGTCACAGCTATTTTCAGCACAGCTGTGGCACAGAAGACACCTCGCGCATACGGTGTAAGGGTTTATTCCGAGCCTAAAGCTCCTACGGCGCTCATGTCTTTCTCAATCGACGATCCCTCGCAACTCACTGAGGAGCTTGACCTCTCAAGTCTAATTTCCATCAGATCCGCAGCCTGCGACGGCGAGAACTACTATTTGGTTACATCGGAGGACGGAATACTCCCCAACGCACTTGTAACCGTAAATATCAAATCCAAGAAGCTGACCACCGTAAAGACCTACGATTACCAGAAAGACCTTATCGGATCATTCGTGATACTCGATATGGATTATAATCCGGCCAACAAAAAGCTCTATGCCATGGGCTTCAATATGGAGACGGCAGAGTTTGTTGATGGTTCTATCGAGTTCAGCAGTATCGCGCTGTTTACTATCGATACCGCCAACGGTGATGTAGAGATTATCGGCGAACAGGATAAAATAGTGTTCACTGCCATTACATTTTCCAAGGACGGAGATCTCTTCGGCATAGACGGAAGCGGCGATCTATGGACAATCAGCGCATACAACGGCCGGCCGCTTGACAATCTGTATAGCACCGGTATCAGCCCGGTAGGACAGCAGAGCATGACAACGGATACTAATACCGGATCTATGTATTGGGCATCCTGCTCCCAGAACGGCGACAACGGAATGAGCAAATTCATCCAGATAGACCACACCGACGACTGGGTATTCTCGACCAAAGATCTCGGAGAATTATCGGACGCGACAGAGCTTGTCGGCCTCTATATCGATCCGGATCCCATCAGCAATGATGCACCGGCAGATCCCACCGACCTCACAGTGACACCCGCAGCAGAAGGTGGCAACACCGCTCTGATCGAGTGGATCAATCCCACCGCTACACGCGACGGCAAGACTTTAGAGAACGTTGACGCCGTGGTTTACGTAGACGGGACAGCCGTGCAGACCCTGAGCGGGGAGAAAGCCGGCAGCAAGAGCAGCTATACCTACACCGCAACCAAATCCGGATTGCTGACAGTATCCGTCTCAGCCATCGCCAACGGCGAGGAAGGCTCAGCCGCCTATGCTGATGCCGTATTCGTCGGCACAGACCGTCCCGGCGCTGTCGTAAACCTTGAGGCCAAACGCCTTGATCCAGACAAATATGACATAACCGTAAGCTGGGAGAAACCCGCAACGGGAGCCCAAGGCGGATGGTATGATGCCTCGCAGCTCACCTACCGCATAGTACGTATGCCCGACGACAAGGTGATAGCCGAGGCAGCCACATACACCTCGTTCACTGACAGCGAGATCTCTACCACCGCAGCCTATATCTATGAGATCACCCCGTCCACTGCAGCAGGTGCCGGCCTGACGACAAAATCGATTCCTTGCATCAGCGGTCCCGCCATCCAGCCTCCCTACACTATGGATCTCAGGGATCAGGCTGATGCCAATATGTGGACAGTTGTCAATGGTGACAACGATGAATATCTCTGGAGCATCCTCGAGAACTGGGGAGGAACCGACACATCCTACAGATACTATCCCGAGACAAATGTAGGCGGCACAATAGTCACCGACGACTGGCTCATATCTCCCTCCATCGAGCTCAAGGCCGGCAAGTATTACTCATTGGCGTATGACGTGCGTCTGTGGGGTGTACTGTTCCCGGCAACCTACGTAGTAGCCATGGGACATGGTGTTGATCCTGCAAATCTCACCACCGTGCTGGCAAGATATGATGCAGACGACTCTGTGGATCTTGCCTGGGAAAGACGAGGCATGACATTCACCGTCGATGCCGACGGCTCGTATAACTTCGGATTCGGAGTCCTGCTGGCCAACCCCGTCGAGATCAAAGGCTTCGAGATCCGCGAGATCGACAAGATCGACATAGCCGCCACCGAACTTTCAGGCAGCACGAGCACCGGCGTCGGATTCACCTCGACATACACCGTCACCGTGACCAATATGGGCTATGAATCCATCGACAAGTTTGAAGTCAGCCTCGTCGACGGAGACGGAACAGTTCTTGTGTCACGTCAGATCGACGAGACGCTCGCCCCGCAGGAATCCGCCACATATGATCTGGTATGGACACCTTCCGCCGGTGGTACATTCGACATCCACGCCATAGCCACCACGGCTGACGACAGCAATACGGACAATGATGCATCCAACACCATTACCGTCAGCGTGCTTCTCACAGGCAAATGGCATGACATAACCGACGGCACTTCGCTCTCCGGCTACTCTCCATTCTATATGCAGTACCTGTACTCCGGCGCACAGACCATCTATACCGCCTCAGAGCTGGGCGGGACTCCATCCACGATATCAGGTATCACATACTACTACTACATCATGGGTGGTGCCGCTCCCGCTCCTTTCGAGGTCAAGATTGCCATGGCTAACACATCCATATCCGGATTCGACACCAATCTGCCCCTCGATCAGGGTGAGTTCACCACCGTATATGAGGGAACCCTGACAATCGATGCGTCCAAGAAATCCTTCACCATCATGTTCGACACTCCGTTTGAATATACCGGAGGAAATCTATGCATCCAGTCGGAACACAGCTCCACAAGCACAGCAAGTCTTCTGTTCTACTCAAATACAAAGGGTGAGAACTCTGTCACTGCCCTCTACCGCAGCGATGAAGCCCCCTACGACTACACACAGAATGCAGGTGTGTTCAAGGATCGCCCGAACGTATCGCTCTTCATGAGCCAGACTTCCGCCATCACTGATGTGAAGGCTGACAACAAGGGTATCTCGTACAATTCAGCCACACATACCCTGACACTCGACACCGAGGACACCGTGAGCGTTTACTCACTGCAGGGAGTACTGCTGTTCCGTGGACGCGGCATCACGTTTGATCTTTCAACGCTCTCCGGTCCGGCCATCATCACAGCTGCCGGCAAAGCACTGAAGGTCATCCTCTGATATTATACAGAATCTACAACTAAGGAGGAGGTCGATAGCGGCCTCCTCCTTTTATATATAATAACCGGAAGTCTGATTATTTTTCCGGGACTACGAGCACTCTCACGACATCGTCGGCCGAAAGCAGCCGGTACCAGCCGGATGTACCGTCGAGACCCATCATCTTTGCTTCTGTAAGCTCGGCGGTAACACCGTTGACATCCAGCACGGGATCCACAAGCGTGGAGTCAGGCCGCAGCCCGGTATATGAGAAGGAGATCTCTGTGGCCCCGTCAAGATCTATTATCCGGTACATATTTGACTTCTCCTTGACAAACATAACACCACCGCAATCGTAACGCAAGTTCATGCCTGCGCCACTCAGTCGCCACACATTGTCGTCAAGCTCCACATCAAACTGACGGTTTTCTTCCACCGGCGGACGGTCGTTGCCTTCCGGGAGGTCAATTGTACCCTCGCGATGACCTTCATTATGCTCACACGCGGAGACAGTCAGCACAAACGCTGCAATATATGTGATAATCTTCGCTTTCATCACTCTATTTTTATCATCACATAGCCGACAGCCCCGGTAGATGCGGAAGAATACATAATGTCATGGTCGCCGGCTCCAAGAGCTGATGCCGACACCGACGAATAACCGGCTTTTTTCCCATTGACATACCACACGGCATCCGCAGGAGCGGAAGGCGTGGTCAGATAAACCATATCGGCGACAGAATATGTGGAATGCAGGGGCACCGGGTGTCCGGCCTCGGCATAGACTTCCCCGGCCTTATCACCCCAAAGATATTCGGCAAACTCAGGATTACTCACAAACGGATTGACATTGCCCTGCAACGTCTCCATTCTGGCGTTAAGTTCCATCTCATCGCTTCCGGGTGGATAGTCGCGATGCCAATGCAGCAACAGGCCGAGGGCATAGTCTGTGAGAAATGGGTACTTACTACCGGAAAACATGGTGTAGGCCTTCGTCCGCATGATCGCCTGTGGATAAATCACTGACATATAGAAATATGTGCGAGCCAGACGTCCGCGCAATTCAACCGGAGGCTCATAGACATTTGCATCGGTGGAGCCGATCTTGCCGATGCCTGAACGCCACAGAGTGTTTTCAAATATAGCGGTCGTCACAGTCCCGGGTGGGTAATCAGCACGATATCGCACCACATCACGCGAGGCCGGATAGTAGTTGGCGAGATCGAGTGTCACGGTGTCGCCATAGCAGTCATGCTCCTTCCACCAGTCGGGGCAAACAAGTCCCGATGCGGTATAGCCGTTGGGAAGTGCCCCGTTCTCTATGCTTATTTCACATCCCTCAAAATGATCCGTCATGACAAACGTCATTCCGGACTGTCCGGCAAGCCGGCGAGGATAGCAGCAGGAGCGGAGAGCTTCGGCCAGACCTGCCCCCCTTTTACCACTCACGGGCATCTCCACATCCGGAAATCCGGATGCGGGAATACCCGCGAGCAGCAGGAAGAATATTGACTTCCGCAGCATGGAGAGATTATGTGTCGGTTTAGACGTAACCGCGGACGATGCCACGGTTGGAATTGCGGACGAAAAGTATGATCTCGTCGCGCTCCTTGGATGCAGGCAGTTCGGCCTCGATGCGCGCGATGGCATCGGAGTTGTTGAGGCCTGATAGGTAGAGGTAACGATATATTTCCTGAATGTCACGGATAGCCTCGTTGGAGAATCCACGGCGACGCAGTCCGATGGAGTTGACACCGGCAAACGCGATCGGCTCTCGTCCGGCCTTGATGAAAGGAGGAATGTCCTTGTTGACCAAAGCTCCACCCTGAAGCATGACGTGCGATCCGATATGGCAGAACTGGTGGACCAGCGCACCTCCGCCGATGACGGCGAAATCATCGACCACAACTTCTCCGGCAAGCTGCACGGAATTTGACATTATCACGTTATTTCCCACTACACAGTCATGTGCGACGTGGCAATACGCCATGATAAGACAGTTTGAACCCACTACGGTCTTTCCCTTGGAGGCTGTGCCACGATGGACTGTGACACACTCACGGATCACGGTGTTGTCACCGACGATCGCCACCGTCTCCTCACCCCTGAACTTCAGATCCTGCGGGGTTCCGGATACAACTGCGCCGGGATGGATAGTGCAATTCTTGCCTATACGCGCTCCATCCATGATGTTCGCGTTTGACATTACGTGTGTGCCTTCCCCGATCTCAACATTGCCGGCAATCGTGACAAACGGATCTATCACTACCGACGGATGTATCTTGGCATCGGGATGTATATATGCTAAAGGTTGATTCATGTCCAATGGAGCTTTACTTATTCTTTATTATCTGCGCCATAAATTCACACTCGGAGACGATCTTCTCGCCAACAAATGCATATCCCTTCATCATGGCACAACCGCGACGCAGCTCTGTCATGAAAGAGACATGGAATACGAGGGTATCGCCGGGCACTACTTTCTGACGGAATTTCACGTTGTCGATCTTCATGAAATATGTGCTGTAACGCTCGGGGTCATCAAGTCCGGACAGCACGAGCAGGCCGCCGGTCTGCGCCATAGCCTCGATCTGAAGCACTCCCGGGAGCACCGGTTCCTGGGGGAAATGTCCCTGGAAGAACGGTTCGTTGGAAGTGACATTCTTCACACCCACAATATAGTTGGAACCTTTCTCGATGATCTTGTCGACAAGCTGGAACGGATAGCGGTGGGGGAGCATCTCGCGTATGCGCAGATTGTCCATCAGCGGCTCCTTGTTCGGGTTGTAGACAGGTGCCTGTACCTCCTGATGCTTGATCTCCTTGCGGATCTTTTTGGCAAACTTGGTATTGATCGAATGGCCGGGGCGGGTGGCTATCACACGACCTTTGAGCGGACGGCCGATGAGAGCTATGTCGCCTATAAGATCGAGAAGTTTATGACGGGCCGGCTCGTTCTCGGATGTGAGAGGAATGTTGTTGAGATATCCGAGTTCGCTGACATCCTTGTGGGGGACACCCATCAGATCGGCAAGCCGGTCAAGCTCTGCCTGCTGCATCGGAGTATCGTAGATGACGATCGCATTGTCAAGATCTCCACCCTTGATCAGATTGTTCTTTACAAGAGGCTCAACCTCGCGCACAAATACAAACGTGCGGCTTGCGGCTATGTCCGTAGCAAATTCGCCCACGTGTTCCAGAGTGGCAAACTGGTTGTTGAGCACCTTTGAGTTGAAATCAATCTTCACGTCAAGAGAGAAATCATCATCCGGAAGAACTATGATGGACGAGCCGGTGGCTTCGTCAACCACCTCGACACGTTGCTTCACATAATAGAAATCTTTGTCGGCTTTCTGCTCCACTGTGCCCACCTCGGCAATTGCATCACAGTAAGGCTTGGCACTTCCGTCAAGAATTGGAAGTTCCGGGGCGTTCACCTCGATAAGACAGTTGTCAATACCGGAAGCATAGAGAGCAGCCATGGCGTGTTCGATCGTCGACACACGAGCCTCGCCTTTTGCGATGACTGTCCCGCGATTGGTATCCACAACGTTTTCAGCGAGAGCGTCGATGACCGGACGATCCTCGAGATCCACTCTCTGAATCTTATATCCATGATTCTCCGGAGCCGGGAGGAAACGGGCCGTGACCTGCAGTCCGGTATGAAGTCCCTTACCCGTGAAGGAGAATTCACCTTTAAGAGTTACCTGATTCATATATTGTTATTGCTTTTTTATTCTGTTCTGCAGATCCTTTATCTGATCCATCAGCTTGGGGATTCTCTTCACATACACAAGACTGCGGGCAAACTCACCCATGTCCACGGCCGGAGCACCGATGATGCGGTCGCCGGGGTTAGTCTCTTTCGTCACACCGCTCTGCGCACCAACCACAGTATTGTCTGCAACCGAGATATGCCCTACAAAGCCGGCCTGACCACCCACCATGCAATGCTTGCCGATCTTACATGAACCGGCTACACCCACCTGGGCAGCCATCACGGTATTATCGCCGATCACACAATTATGAGCCACCTGTATCAGGTTGTCAAGTTTTACACCGGCACCGATCCTGGTAGATCCCATCATAGCCCGGTCGACTGTCGTGTTCGCACCGATCTCTACATCGTCGGCCACCACAACATTTCCGGTCTGAGGGATTTTCTCATACCTGTCGCCGACAGGAGCGAATCCGAATCCGTCCGATCCGATCACCGCTCCCGAATGTATGATACAACGGGCACCGATCTCACAACCATCGTAGACCTTCACTCCGGCATAGAGCACCGTATCCTCGCCGATCTTACAGTTGGCCCCGACATAGGTCTGAGGATAAATCTTGGCACCCTTCTCAATGGTTGAACCCGCGCCGATATAGGCAAATGCACCTACGTAAGCATCCTCCGGTATCACCACACCTTCGGCAATATAAGACGGCTGCTCAACTCCCACTTTGTTAACCTTTGACATCTCTGTCACCATCTCAAGAAGCTTGGCGATGGTGGCATACGGATCATCCACACGGATGAGAGTGGCCTTGACAGGCTGCTCCGGTTCAAAATCTCTTCTTACGAGTACAACGGATGACTCCGTGGTATATATGAAATGGGTATATTTAGGATTTGCGAGAAAAGAGAGAGCGCCGGGATGACCCTCCTCTATCTTCGCAAAAGTTCCGATGGTGACATCACCATTACCTTCAACTGTCCCGCCAACCAAGGCAGCAAGTTGCGATGCGGTCAATTCCATTAAAATGATAGGATGTACTGGATTTTCAATGGTTTTAATTTATAATCAGTCTAAATGGAGTGCTTTTAGCCAATTACATTGCAAAGGTACAATAAATTTTCTTAATCGCAATAAAAATTGGATTATAGATAAATGTGACACGTAAAAATGAAATCAGCCGGGCTTTCGGGGTGAAAGTCCGGCTGATGGAGGGGGCGGTTA
>CAZKIE010000019.1:0-55743 GCA_964552825.1 uncultured Staphylococcus sp.
GATATTTTCTATCATATCTTATTTTGCCAATTTGTAGCGTTGGAAAGTGCGTTGCCGTCCGACATCAATAGGGCAATGCGAGAAGCCTCAGACTGTAGGACGGTGACAGATACAGATTCCTACGCTTTTCTCGTATAAACCAATCAACCGCTGACGAGGGGATGACCGAGGCAAGAAAGAAAAAATATGAGATCAACTATTCAAAAAATTGGATTGTTGGTAGCCATGCTGATGGCAATCCTCCCGGCCTCGGCCTACGATTTTGAAGTGGATGGTATCTACTACAAAGTCACATCACTAACGGACTTCACGTGTGAAGTTACATCCGGAGATGTAAAATATTCCGGAGACATCGTAATTCCGGGAAAAGTTACGTATAACAACCGGGAATTGAAAGTTCTCGGGATTGGGAAGTTCGCATTTGAAAACTCCGGGATCACCTCCATAGTAATTCAGGATCCAGTGTCTTATATTTATGGATCTGCTTTTTATGGGTGTGCTGCATTAACTTCCGTTATCCTTCCTGAATCACTGAAGGTGATTCATGGCGATGCATTTCGCGGCTGCACGGCGTTAACATCAATTGATTTGCCAAATTCGGTGACTTCAATTCCTGGATATACTTTTTATGAGTGTACCTCACTGACATCAATCGATATTCCGGATTCAGTGACTTCTATTGGTGATTACGCATTTGGATATTGTACCAATTTAACTTCCATTAAGCTTCCCGAATCACTAAGGTTAATTGCAGGAAAGGCATTTGCAGGATGTAGCTTACTGAAATCAATAGTTATTCCAGACTCTGTGACATCAATTGGAAAAGAAGCATTTTACGAATGTTGTGCCTTAACTTCTATTGTTCTCCCAGAACCATTGGATACAGTTAGGTCAAAAATGTTTTTCAAATGCGGTTCACTGGAGTCAGTTGTTATTCCTGGATCGGTGAAATATATTGACCAACTTGCATTTTATAGATGTGAAAGATTAGTGTCTATTGATCTTCCTGAGTCACTGACTAAGATTTCGTATGAAGCTTTTGAGGATTGTTACTCACTTACCTCTATTGATATTCCTAATTCAGTGACTTCTATTGCAAACTGTGCCTTTTATAATTGTATTGCGCTTAAACATATAAAGCTGAGTGAAGGACTTACAAGGCTTGAATATGGAACCTTTTACAATTGTGTATCACTCTCATCTTTATCAATTCCCGGAGGTTTGAACGAATTGGTATTGTATTTGTATCAAGGAAAAGGTTTGTTTTCAAATTGTAAAAGTGTCAAAGAGTTGGAAATAAAATATGGATCAAGCGAACTACAGGCCTTTTACGATGATGGTTACTCCGTTCACGAACGTAATTTATATTTTCCCAGTATTATGCCTATCGAGAAAGCTTTTATTGACAGAGGGTTAGCAAGTAATATAACACTCGATTCCCTCAGAACTTACACAATAGGGGAACACATAGCCACGAATCAAGTGAATCTGTCGGAATCAGCAAAATTGGATACCATAATCAGTCTTGCGGTCGTTCCTCCTATACTCGGAAAACTAACAACTGCCCAATACATGAATGTGATAGTGCAGGTGCCGGAAGAGTCTTTGGAAGTGTACAAGAGTGCTGATGGTTGGAAAAATTTCTGGAATATCGAAGGATTCAATCCTCCTGAATCTGCAATAGATGAAATCAGTATAAATCCGGTCGGAAAGACGGAGATAGGCCGTTATGACTTGCAAGGCCGCAGGGTTGGTGATGACTATGAAGGTTTAACCATAATAAAGTACTCAGATGGATCTGCAAAGAAAATCGCTAAAAGTCGATGAGAAGAAAACTCAGAGATAATTACATATACTCATTGCTTTGAAATATCTGTTTTCTGCCATCAGTTGTGTGTTTTGCCACAAAGTTTCATTATTTTGAGAAAAGCAGAGTGCGGACAAGTTACTTCCTTTTCAGTAAATCAAATATTTAATGATAAAGCAAGTAAAATGGGAGGAAGTGATACCTCGAACCAAAAATCAGCATATGGCTGAACCATAAACGAACAGCACCCCAAAGTCATCCACAAAGCTTTGGGGTGCTGTTTTCGCTATGGTCATACGAGGGTCTTGTGGTTCTGATAGATGTCGCGGAAGGCTTTGGGGGAATTGCCTTTCTTTTTCTTGAATATGCGGTTGAAATTGGACACGTTGTTGAATCCACATTCGTAGCATATCTCGGCTACGGATGCGTTGGTGTCGACGAGCGCACGTGTGGCATGGACGAGGCGGATGTCGATGAGAAAGTCGGAGATGGAATAGCCGGTGCGCAGCTTGAAGAACCGGCTGAAAGCCGTGGGGGTCATGCCGGCGAGCCTTGCCAGGTCGGCGAGCCGTATCTCTTCCTTGTAGTGTGCCACGATGTATTCCTGTGCGTTTTTCACCCGCAGCGAGTCTGTGACGGTCCTGGGAGAGGCCGAGGCCGGTGATGACGACAGCTTGTAGTAGTCGCCGCTCACGGCGAGTTCATGGAGGATCGCCATCAGCTGGAGCATACGGTAGAATCCCACCTCGATCTGTGTGAGTTTCTCAAGACGGTTGAACGCCCGCAGGATCGCCGTGGGGCCGAATGCTATGCCGCTTGAGCTATCCTCAAGGATGTGGCGTATGGGGGCGAGCTGGGTCTTGCCGAGCAGGGTGTCGCCAAAGAGGTCGCGTGAGAACTGGATCGTGATCTCGCGTATTTTGTCGCTGTCACACTCGTGCTGTTCCCAACCGTGTTCGATACCTTTGCCCACGAGCACTAAGTCGTAATCGCCGATTGTTTCCGTCGAGTCACCCACGATGCGACGTGCGCCGGCTCCGTTGGAAATGAAACACAGCTCGTAGTCCTCATGGCGGTGTACGGGGTAGGCGAACCTGTCCATTAGCTTGTCGATGAGATAGAAGCAGTCCTTTTCCGACAACGGTGAGATTTCAGTGATGATCTTGTCCATTTACTATGCTATGTTGGCTGTAGAGACGTTGTTTGTGTTTCGCTTTGGTACGATTTGTAGAGATTGTCCTACAAAGTTAGTTATTTATTTCAACAAAAATTAAAATAATGCGGACAAATTTCAAATGCCGGGTGAAAAATTCGGATAAATGTTAAAATAATGCAGCCCGTGTGTGAAGATTAATAAAAATAATCCAAAAGATGCGGTGTATGGCACGCGGAGGAAACAAACTTTTTTGCGTCAAAAGATCGCACCGTTCGGCAAATTTGCTTATCTTTGCAACATAACTTCATCCATAGATACAATTTGGTATGTCACAGATAAAATGTGTGGGCATCCTCACCTCGGGAGGTGACGCCCCCGGCATGAATGCCGCCATCAGAGCCGTCACACGTTCGGCCATCTACGGCGGACTGAGAGTAAAGGGCATATATCGCGGCTACAGAGGTCTGATAACCGACGAGGTGGCCGAGTTCAAGACACAGAACGTGTCGAATATCATTCAGGCCGGCGGTACGATCCTCAAGACTGCCCGTTGCAAGGAGTTCACCACCCCCGAGGGCCGTCAGCTGGCCTACGACAACCTGAAGCGTCAGGAGATAGATGCCCTTGTGGTGATCGGTGGCGACGGTTCGCTCACCGGTGCCCGCATATTTGCCAATGAATTCAATATACCTATAATAGGACTGCCGGGCACCATCGACAATGATCTCTACGGGACAGACTCTACCATAGGCTATGATACGGCCCTGAACACCATCATGCAGTGTGTCGACAAGATCCGCGACACGGCCACATCCCACGAGCGCCTGTTCTTTATAGAGGTGATGGGAAGGGATGCCGGTTTCCTTGCGCTGAACGGTGCGATCGCCTCCGGAGCCGAGGCCGCCATAATCCCGGAGATATCCACGGAGGTCGACCAGCTTGCCGAACTGATCGACCACGGGTTCAGAAAGAGCAAGAACTCTTCGATCGTGCTCGTGGCCGAAAGTCCCGTCACGGGTGGCGCGATGGGACTGGCCGAACGTGTGAAGAACGAATATCCCGGCTATGATGTGAGGGTGTCGATACTCGGCCACCTCCAGCGCGGCGGATCGCCCACGGCCTACGACCGCATCCTCGCATCACGCATGGGTTCGGCTGCCATCGACGCGCTTCTTGAGGATCAGCGCAATGTGATGATCGGTGTCCGCAACGATGAGATCACATACGTGCCCTTCTCGAAGGCTATCAAGAATGACAAGCCTATCAAGCGGGAACTTATAGAGACTCTGCGCCGTCTTTCGATCTGATGATTGAGGTAAGGGACATAGTGAAGAGCTTCGACGGCCTGCGGGTGCTTGACAAAGTGAGTCTCACCGTGGCCGACGGTGAATTCCTGTCGATTGTCGGACCCAGCGGAGCCGGCAAGACCACTCTTCTGCAGATCATAGGGTCGCTTGATGCGCCTGATTCCGGCTCGGTGGTCTACGACGGTACGGATATCGTGAGGCTGAAGGAGGGCAAGCTTGCCCGTTTCCGTAATCAGAACATGGGATTCGTTTTCCAGTTCCATCAGCTTCTGCCGGAGTTCACACTCGCCGAGAATGTGGCTCTGCCTGCCATGATAGCCGGGATGAGTAGGTCGAAGGCTATAGACCGCGCCTCCGGACTGCTTGGCGGCATGGGGCTCGGCGCGCGGCTCTCCCATAAGCCAAACCAATTGTCGGGCGGCGAGCGGCAGCGGGCGGCCGTGGCTCGTGCGCTCATTAATGATCCAAAGGTCATACTTGCCGATGAGCCGTCGGGCAGCCTCGACTCCCACAACCGCGACGAGCTTTACCGCCTCTTTTTCGACCTGCGCGAGAAGACGGGCAAGACGTTTATCATCGTGACCCACGATGAGTCGCTCGCCACCAATTCCGACCGGGTGATCCACATGAAGGACGGTCGTATCACCACTACTAAAACGGCAGGAAAATGAGACAGATATTCGTCATTCTGCTCGGCCTGATGCTCCCTTTGCTCATGTCCGGTTGCCGTGAGGAGGGTATCGACGGTACGGTGGAGATGACTCTGTATGATATTGTGACATTCAATGGCAATATCGACGGCAGGGCTGATTTCACGTTGGTGAAGGTAGATGATACTCCTGAGATCAACCTCACGGCCGACAGGTCTCTCGACGTGGAGCAAGACCGCATCCCTGGACGGATGCTCATAAGCTATATCCCCGCCGGCGGGAAGGCCTACGAGTCAGGGCCGGTGACGCTTTTGAGCGCGTCGCTCATCAACTCGGCGGATGTGCTCACTACGTGGCACGACGAATATGACGGATGGGATTCGGATGGTGTGTATCTCTACAGCATCTGGCGATCCGGCAGATATATCAATATCCATGTGCGCCTGACGTATACCGTGGAGCCGCGTGTGTTCTGTATGGCGGCGGATCCGTCCACGCTCCTGTCGGACTATCCGGATATTTATCTCGTCCATATACTTGAGAGTCCGGTGGACAGTCACGACCGGGCCTATTATGCATCGTTTGATCTCTCGCCCGTGTGGGACAGCGATAATGTGAAAGGGGTGAGAATCCATATCGCTAACACTAATCTTGATAAACAAATTTTTACATTTGAGAAATCGTCAGTCGCCGGTTTGTAGACTAAATGACTATAAATTAGGCAATATTTGCCAAATTGCTCATTATGTCCCGCGGTGTGCAATAGGTTAAAAATGTATTATTTGCCGTTTCCTTGTGGGATTTTTTATATTTTTGTGTTGTATAACATAAAAATTCTTTGTGACGTTTATTCACAGAATATCAATACCATCGTCACATTATATATATTATCGAAAAGTATATGGCGAAAATTATTGGAGCGATAGACATCAACCGTGAACGGTGTAAGGGATGCGATCTATGCGTCATAGCGTGTCCCTGCGGAGTCCTTTCGCTCACAACGAAGGATGTCAATGATAGGGGCTATCACTATGTGAACGATTCCAATCCCGACGCCTGCATCGGATGTGCCGCCTGTGCCACCGTCTGTCCCGACGGGTGCATCACGGTCTACCGTGTGGTTGAAAAATGAGCTTTGCCACTTCCCCACTATAACAGAACATGGAACAAGAAGTAACACTGATGAAGGGCAACGAGGCCATCGCCCACGCGGCTGTGCGCTGCGGTGTCGACGGCTACTTCGGCTATCCCATCACTCCCCAGAGCGAAATACTCGAGACTCTTGAGGAGCTGATGCCATGGGAGACCACCGGTATGGTGGTGCTTCAGGCCGAGAGTGAGATTGCCGCCATCAATATGGTCTACGGCGGTGCTTCCACAGGGAAAGCCTGCATGACCTCTTCCTCCAGCCCGGGTGTCAGCCTCAAGCAGGAGGGTATTTCATATATAGCGGCCGGAGAGCTTCCGGCGCTGATCATCAACTGTATGCGCGGAGGTCCCGGACTCGGCACCATCCAGCCCTCGCAGGCCGACTATTTCCAGGCCACAAAGGGTGGTGGACACGGCGACTATCATCTGATAGTGCTCGCTCCGGCATCGGTCCAGGAGATGGCAGATTTCGTCGTGCTCGGCTTTGATCTCGCCTACAAATACCGCAATCCGGTGATGATGCTTGCCGACGGTGTGATAGGGCAGATGATGGAGAAGGTAGTCCTTCCTCCCATGCGTCCGCGCCGCACCGACGAGGAGATCGCTCTGCAGTGCCCGTGGGCCGTGACAGGTAAGCCGGCAACACGTAAGGCCAACATCCTTACAACTCTCGAACTCGACCCCATCCCCCAGGAGAAGCACAATATCCACCTCCAGGAGAAATATGACCTCATAAAGGCCAACGAGATGAGATCGGAGGAATTCTACACGGAAGACTGCGAATATCTCATCGTTGCATTCGGTTGTGTGGCACGTATATGCATGAAGGCGGTCGAGGAAGCCCGTGCGATGGGTATCAAGGCCGGACTTCTGCGTCCGATCACGCTATGGCCGTTCCCGGCAGATGAGGTGGCACGGTTAGGCAAGAAGGTGAAGGGCATACTCGTGGCCGAGCTTAATGCCGGACAGATGATCGAGGACGTGCTTCTCAGTCTTGAGGAACGCATCCCTGTCCATCATTTCGGCCGTATGGGCGGAATAGTGATGGATCCCGATGAAGTACTTGTAGCACTAAAAGAAAAATTCTCGTTATGACACCTCAGGATATACGCCGGCCCGAGAACATCGTGGCCACAAAGCCCCGGTTGCTCAACGACAACACCATGCACTACTGTCCGGGCTGTTCCCACGGAGTGGTCCACAAGCTCGTGGCAGAGGTGATCGACGAGATGGGCGCCGAGAACATAGCCATAGGCGTTGCCCCGGTGGGGTGTGCGGTCATGGCTTACAATTATGTGGATGTCGACTGGATCGAGGCCGCCCATGGGCGCGCTCCCGCCGTGGCAACCGCTGTCAAGCGTCTGAATCCGTCGAAACTTGTGTTCACCTATCAGGGCGACGGCGATCTCGCAGCCATAGGCACGGCTGAGACAATCCATGCCGCCAACCGCGGTGAGAATATCGCCATTATATTCATCAACAACGGCATCTATGGCATGACGGGCGGACAGATGGCTCCCACCACCCTCGAGGGAATGGTGACTGCCACCACTCCCTACGGCCGCAGGGTAGAGCTGAACGGTTATCCGCTCAATATCACGGATCTCGCCACACGTCTGGACGGCACTTGCTACGTGACCCGCCAGAGTGTCCACACATCCGCTGCCGTGAAGAAGGCCAAGAAGGCCATCCGCAAGGCGTTCGAGAACTCCATACGCGGACTCGGCACATCGATAGTGGAGATCGTGTCCACCTGCTCGTCGGGATGGAAGATGACACCGGAGAAAGCCAACAAGTGGATGGAAGAGAATATGTTTGAGAAATATCCTGTGGGTGATCTTAAAGACATTGAGAAGAAATGAAAGAAGAAATTGTCATAGCCGGATTCGGCGGACAGGGTGTCCTCTCCATGGGAAAGATCCTGGCCTATGCCGGTCTGATGGGTGGATATGAGGTGACATGGATGCCTGCCTACGGGCCTGAGCAGCGCGGAGGCACGGCTAATGTGACTGTCATCATTTCCGACTCGCCCATCTCGAGTCCCGTGCTCAACTCCTACGACACAGCCGTGATCCTCAACCAGCAGAGTCTCGACAAATTCGAGAGCAAGGTGAAACCCGGAGGAACACTCATATTCGATCCATACAGCATCCATCATCTGCCTACGCGCACGGACATAAATGTTGTTCCGGTTGATGCGATGGAGGCCACCTTCGAGCTTGGATCGTCCAAGACATACAATATGGTGCTTCTTGGCGCGCTGATCAAGGTGCGCCCGCTCGTGACGGTCGAGGCCGTGATGGCCGGACTCAAGAAGGCGCTGCCCGAACGTCACCATCATCTCCTGCCGCTCAACAAGCAGGCTATCCTCAGGGGCATGGAACTGCCCGGGAAGTAGAGCGCGGTGGAACAGGATTTCTATTATTCGACTCTGCCTACGGGGCTGCGTGTCGTGTGCCGTCACCGGCCCGGGGCATCTGTGGAGCATTGCGGTGTAGCCGTCAATGCCGGTAGTCGCGACGAGCTGCCGGAGCACTACGGAATGGCTCATTTCGTGGAACACACGATATTCAAGGGCACCTCGCGCCGGCGTGCATGGCATATCCTGAACCGTATGGAGCGGGTGGGTGGCGAGCTGAATGCCTATACCACCAAGGAGGAGACGATGCTCTACTCCACATTTCCTGCCGGAAACCTCGCGAGGGCACTCGATCTGATAGCCGATCTTGTGGAAGGCTCCAATTTTCCTACGGTTGAGATAGACCGCGAGAGACAGGTGGTATGCGATGAGATCGATACCTATCTTGATATCCCCTCGGAGGGTATTTTCGACGATTTTGACGAGCTTATATATGCCGGGTCCCAGTTGGCTCATCCCATCCTCGGCTCACGCGAGAGTGTGGGAAGACTCGACTCAGCCGCCTGCAGCGGATATCTCAGGCGGTTCTACACTCCGGGAGAGATGGTACTGTTCTATTCCGGACCTGAGAGCCCGGAACGGTTCGGACGCTTGGCGGGAAGATATTTTTCATCGTTGACTCGTCCCGACACTCCGCGCCACCGCGAGAAACCCGTGGCCGTGGAGCGTTTTTCCATCACCAAGAGGATCGGATGCCATCAGGCTCACACCGTGCTTGGTGCTCGTATTCCGGGGTTGGATGATCCGATGCGTTATGCCATGTCGCTGCTCACCAATATTCTTGGAGGGCCGGGCATGAACTCACTGCTCAACGTTGCCCTGAGGGAAAAACGCGGGTTGGTCTATACCATTGATGCCTCCACGTCACTTATGACGGATACAGGGCTTTTCACCATATATTTCGGATGTGATGAGGAGGATGTCGACAGATGCTGCCGGCTTGTCGGCGACGTTATGTCACCATTGAAGGACTCGAATATATCCGCGCGTAAGCTTGCCGAGGCCAAGAGGCAGTTTATAGGACAGCTCACGGTCTCGTCGGTTCATACTGAGCAGACGGCTCTCTCCATGGCTCGCTCCACGCTGTATCTCGGAAAGGCGGTGACAGGAAATGAACTGCTCGACCGCATCCGGGCTGTGACGGCTGACGAGCTGCGGGAATGTGCTGCCCGTCTGGAGTTGTCGCGCCTTACGCTGATATAAAGACTGAAGAAATCGGAAAAGGTCTTGCGGGGATGAACCTGCAAGACCTTTTCCTTTGGTCTGTTATTGATATTGATGGTTTTAGCGGATAATCTGCTTGCTCACCTTCGAGCCTTGGCGGACAATGTAGAGACCACCGTTGGCCGGATTGAGAACTTTGCGTCCCTGAAGATCGAAGTATTCCTTGGCGGCGTTGGTGTCGGCAGTGACGCTGCTGAGGCCGGCGTTGTCACCGAGGTAGAATGACACGCTCACCTCTTCGGAGCCTTGCTTGCAGCTGACTGTGAAGTCGGCTGAGGTCGTTAGTCCGTCAAACGCCTGATCAAATCCGAGCTGTATGGCCAGTTCGATTTCCATTTTTGCCTCTTCTCCGGCGGTCAGTGTGCCGCTCTTTGTCTTTGTGTCACCGACGTAACAATTGATGCATGATCCGTCGAAGCTGCAGAATTTCAGAATTAGTTTACCGCCTGTTTCAAGTGTGTTCTCGTCAAGAGCGGGGAGACACTCGCCGCTTGTGAACACCACAGTGGCTTCGGCTGCACCGGAGACGGTGGATTTGACAGTCAGCTCAGGGTTATATTCTGGTGCGAAGGGATTGTCTGTATCCAAATAGGGTGCGATGTCGATGCGGGCACCGTTTTCGACGGGCTCACCCTTCACAAGAAACTGCAGGGTCTGCGCTCCTGCTGTGAGTGAGCATAGTACAAGTGCAAGTAGAGAGTAGAATTTTTTCATAGATATGATGTTAGAGATGTTTTGTGCAAAGGTACATAAAAGTTTATTACAATCCTAAGCGACCGAACAAAAAAATCCCTGCGTCAACCGGTCCGGCTGACACAGGGATTGATGTATGATCGGGTCAGATATCCTTACTTCACGAGAAGTTTGAATGTCTTGACTGCGTTGGCGGTCTTGACCACAACAACTGTCAGGCCGGCAGCCACATTGTCGATGGTGAAGTCGCCGTTGCCGCTTCCGGTGGCGATGAGACGTCCGTCTATGCCGTAGACGGCAGCCGAAGCCTCACTGTCGCAGTTGACGCGGATAGTGCCGTTATAGGTGGAGACGCTGATATCGTTGCCATTGTCGGTGGAGACATTCTCGATGCCGCTGACGTAGCCCATGGGCTGGTAGTCGGCATTGAGCACGAGACCTGTGTTGGCATCTATCATCATCACTGTGACACCGGTGTTCTCGGTGAAGAGCACGCGGCTTGACGCGTTGGACACCTCGATGTTGGCAGTGTAGGACTCACCACCCTTGACTGAGGAGGGGATATAGCCTCCGGTGCCGTTGCAGGTGGTGCCTTCCCATGTGCGTACCACGTGGTTGTAGACGTAGGGAACGCTTGCCTGACCGTAGATTCCGCCGTTGCCCCATTCGCCGAGAGCGGTTGCAGTGACATTATAGCGGTTATTGTCCTGGACACCGTTGAGACCGTTCTCGGTGACTACGGTGAAGAGGTTGATATTCTGGTTGTCCATGTCGAGGGCATATTTCACCTCAACATTCACCTTGTACTTGTCATCAGCAAACTCCACGGAGTTAATGGTGACATCGGCGGGTGCAAGCTCATTGAGAGCTGTGTACACATAGTCATACCATACGCCCATTCCCTTGTAGAGATATTCGTCCTTGTCGCTGATGGATATCGGCGATGCTATCGGTCCGCGGTTGATGCGTCCGGTGGGAGCCGCGCTCAGACCGAGGAACGACTGGAGCTGATATGCCTTGGCGGTGGCGAAGCTGTCGCCGGTGTAGGTGTGGATTCCGAGCGGGATGAGGAGGCCGGGGAAGTCCTTCTCGATCCAGTCGACGGCTGCAATGCCGAGCGGGCAGTTGGGGCAGCCCTGACCGGTGAATTCCTCAAGCACGACTTTCCTCTGTGTCTGGAACACGAGATCCTGCACGGAGCCTTCGAGCTTGTCGTTATCCTCGCCTACGGTGACATTGATGGTGTAATTAGCCTCCCGGCCTATGGTGAGGGGAAGCTTGTCGGGGAATGTGAAGTCGTATGTCCAGCCCTTCGACATCTCCTCGTCAGCATCAGCTATGGTGCTGATCACCGTATTGTCGGCATCAAGAAGCTCAAGCTTGTAGCCCTTGTAGGTATTGGTCTCGCTCTCGATCGTGAGTGTACCCTTCACCTCCACGTCGTCCTTGGCGAGTACGCTTGTCGGGGTGAGGTTGGTGAGGGAGAACTTGATGTCACGCTTCACGAGCACATCGTCCACCATTACCATCGACTGGTTGCGGTTGTCATTGACAAACGCTATGTAGATGAACTTGCCGGCATACTTGTCGAGCTTGATGGTGTTCTCGCGCCAGTCGCCTTCCATGAGGTCATCGCTTGCGCCGGGCGACTGCAGTTCGTTGTAGACGAGATCACCGTCATAGCGTATGTTGTTGACGATTGTAGAGGTGAGAGCAGTGTAGATGTCGTCCGATGCATAGACATATACTTTAAGGTAATCGGACTTGCTGCTCAGCCAGCTCTGCGACTTGAAGGTGAGGACTGCGGTCTCGTCGGGGATGTAGAGGGCGGTAGTGACGAGCCAGTCGTCGGACTGGCCGGGATTCTCATACATGGAGTGGGATGCGATGGCATTCTCGTCGAATACGTACTGGCTGTCGCGCACTATCCACCAGGGAAGATCAACGGCAAATCCCATATTGGCCACCTCGGTGGCAGGGGTAAGCTGGTCGCCGTCGTATGCCATCCACTGATCGTAGGATAGGCCGGAGTTGAAGTCGTCGAAGAAGATCTGGTCAGTGATGCCTGCGGAGGGCACGTAGGATCCGGTGTAGTGGATCACGATTTCCTCGTTGGGATCTGAACCGGAGATGTCGCTGACGGTGTTGGCCTCAATGACTATCTCATATTCCGAACCCTTGGCAAGACGCTGCTCCAGCACGGGATAAATGGTGAGGACTGATCCGGTGATCGATCCGTTGAGCACGCAGATGCGCTCGCGTTCGTTGTCGCCGTTGAGCAGATAGAGATACATCAGGCCGCCGTTGTCGACGGATGCGATGTCGGAGTCAAATGTGACTGCCACGGGGTTGGATGTGGCGTTGATGCGGGGCAGTTCGCTGCCGTCGGCGGGAGCTATGATGGTTGGAGCCACGGGGCTGTCGGGGCGACCCTTGTATTTGACGGTGATCTCATTGTTGGTGCGGTCAGTGTCGCCGCTCACGCCTACGGTTCCGGCAGGAATCACCACGGTATATTCCTTGCCGACTTCCAGACGGCGGTTGCGGAACTGAATGCTGAGTATCTTGGAGCTTCCTGCATCCTGTGAGAACGCGATGGATGTAGCCACGGGATTACCCTCGGAGTCAAGGAGCTGTGCGGAATTATAGCTGCCGAGCACCTCGATTTCGCGGTCGAATGTCACCTTCACCTCCTTGAGGACGGCGAAAGATGCGTTGCTGACGGGAGTGACATAGTAGTTGTCAAGCAGGTTGATGCCTTTTGTCAGCTCGCTCATGGGTTGTGAGGTCTCGATGACAAAGGTCGAGTAGGGGCTGTCGGAGAAGTCGGTCGCCAAGAGGGTAAGGCCGTTGTCGGACACGGACGTGAATGTGCCTGTATAGCCATAGTCATCCTTGGTGATATCCTCCTGCCAGTCTATACCCCAGAGCTGGCGGGTCATGATACGGAAGTCATACCAGTATTGTCCTGATTTCACATACCAGTTGCGGATGGGACCGGTGGAAACGGCCATTGATGCGAAGATCGAGCCTTCGGCATCCACGCCGCCGAATTCCATTCCTTCGGAGCCGTCGATCAGCTCCACAGTGGATGTTGACGGATCGTAGACATAGACGGCAGCCTGGTCATCTTCGGTGTAGGCCTCGCCGTACACAAGATCGCTTCCGGGCTGGAACCGCGCTCCCTCGATGGTGAGATAGCCGGAGCCGGTACGGGTGAATTTGTAGCCGGTGGAGGTCTCGGTCACGTCATAGCCTATGCCTTTCCAGCTGTTTGTGTCAAGGTCGTAGATGAAGGACCATGTCTCGCCTCCGTAGGAGAAAGCCACGAGTCCAAGGAATTTCTTGCCGTCAGGCGACAGGTCGAGGGCGCGGATCTGCTGGTATTCCTCAAGAATACCTGACATACCGATGGGCTTGGGAATATTTGTGGGAGTGATGTCCTTGGGAGTATCGCCGGTGAGATCCCAGAGGGTGATTGTCTCCGTCACACCGCCATTATTGCGCTCGGTGGCGAGTGCATAACGGCCGTCCGGGGTGACACGACGTACATAGCCGAACGTGTAGCCGCTTTTGAGCGGGAGTGTCTGCCATTCGCCTTTGTCGGCATACCACAGCGCGGGCAGATTGCTGAACTGGCCGACTACGAGAGATCCGTCGTCCGTCACGTCGTAGGCCACCATCTCGCCGATGGTAGTCGCCTGGGTGTCGGTGTAGAGATCGATCTGTTTCTTGTTCTCTATGTCGTAGAGACGCGGAAACGAGTAGGAACCTTCTGAAATGAGGCTTTGTCCGAAACCTACAGCCCATTTCCCGTTGTCGGACAGCTGTTCGAGATAACCGCCGCGCACGAGATCAGCGACTTTGGTGATAGTCGGTTGCTGGGCCGAAGCACCGGATGTGCCGAGCAGCATGGCGAGAGCTGCCAGTAGGGTTCCGATTTTCTTTTGCTTCATCTGATTGTGATTTATGATTGATAATATTTATTGAATTCTGTTTCAAGGAAAGACGGAAGGTCGACACTCGTAGCAAATGCATATTCGTGCGATCCTTCCGTCTCTGTGAGCGGAATCATGAAGGCGGGGTGGCCTCGCGTCACCACCCCGTCCTGAAGATGTCAAGGCAATTGCTTATCTAATAACGACCTTTTTGCCGTTAACGATATACAGGCCTTTGTTAAGATTGCTTAAAGCTGCCTTGTCGGCACCATTGAGGAGGAGCACTCCGTCAAGACCGTAGACAGTGTAGGTCTCATTCTCACCGACTCCGATGGTGTCGAGAGCGCTTGAGCCGCCGTCGATGGTGTAGGTGTAGACGAGCTCTGCGTTGGTGTGGCCTTCGGTCTGATCGCCATTGGCATAGTCTCCGTCACCGAAGGATCCCTTGGTGATGACAAACTTGTATGTGCCGGCCTCTGTGACTTTCGTGAAGTTGAAGTCATAGATGGTGGGGAATAACCAGTCGGACAGTGCATTGTCATCCGGATATACGGATTCAACAAGCTCGTCACCTGTTTCTGTCACCTTATAGAGGTAGGCGGGTCGTGACATATCGTAGGTTACAGGATCCTGCACAGGGAATGTAGTCTCACCGAATGTCACCACGATTGTTGAGATCTCCTCTACTTTAGCACCGTCAGCGGGGTTGACTGTGACAGGAACGAGGTCGTAGACAACACCATCAGCCGAGGGGGTATCGACTCCCTTGATGACCCAGGTATAGGTCAGCTCGGGATTGATCTTGCCGTATTCAAACCAACTCTGGTCATAGTCGTCGTCGAAATACTGACCTTCAGGGATCACAAGCTTGTATGTGCCGGCTTCGGTGAGTGGAGTGGTTAAGTTGTAATCGTAGATGGTGGGATTGAGCCAATTAGATTCTATATTGTCAATAGGAGATACGGTTTCAATGAATTCATCACCGTCGTTAGTTACCTTGTAGAGATTGGCTGCAACGTAGCCCTGAGTATCCTCATCAGCAAGAATGTATGCAGTCTCGGGGAAGGTGATGGTTATGGTTGAGAGTGTTTCAACCTCCGAGCCATCGGCGGGATTTACGTCTGAGGGCACAAGGTCGGTGGTGACACCTGAGTGGGGTGCCTCGACGATATACCTGAACTCGGTAGCGTTGGAAGTTGTGCTGTTGGTCTGCTCACCGATGTTGAAATACTGTCTCGGGATCACGAGGATGTAGACACCATCTTCGGTGATGGGATCGAATGTCCAGGTTGCAGTCTTCTCGTCGGCACTGAACACCGGCTCGTCGAGAGTGCGGACAGCCTCGCGACCCATGGTAGTGATATAGGGCTTCTCGGTAGCTACGTATGTGAGAGCCATCACGAGATCAGCGTCGTTGCCGACAGTGATCGACGAGAGAGCTTCAACGGTAGCGCCGTCGAGAGGAGAAACTGATGTGATCTTGTCGGCACCGAGATTGCAGTACCATGCCATCTTGTAGTCGAAGTTGTTCTGATCGTAGTCGGCGTTGCCTTTCACGTAGAGGCCGTCGGCATCCTGAGCCTCGATGGTCACGTTGAGGTAGCCGAGGCTGTTCTCAAGTACGGACTGGTCAAACACGAATTCCCAAACCTTGGCGTAGCCTTTTTCGTCAGGCTCGATGGCGGTATAGGTACCGGCAGTGGGGGTGACACCTGTGGATTGTGCGTAGATGAACTGGGTGGGCTTCACGGGACCGGTGTAGGTCATGGTGAAACGTCCGAACTCTACTGACTCGATGGTATAGTTGGTGGGATCAGGCGATACTGTCTCAACAGTGTAGGGGCTATAGACGGTAGCGGCTGTCTGACCCTCGAAGTAGAGGGCTGTCGATAGCTCGAGCGACGAAGCGAGCTGCTTGGGAGTGGGATACTGGTTTGTGGCGGGATCGTAGCCTATGCCGTAGAAGTTGAGCTCCATCTTGTACTTGTGGCCTTCGATGAGTTCGTCGGAATCATGGGAGATGACACAGAAGATTCCGTCGGCCCAAGTGTCGCCCGTATAGCCGGGGAAGCGGTTGGGATCATAGCGGTTGTCGTTGCCGCTGGCTACGTATGCGGGGTTATTCTCGTCGGTCACGTCGTAGAATGACCATTCGATGTGATTGACGGCTTCATCGTTGTCGGTGACGATCTTCATCACGTGGGTGGTGCCTGTGGTGGTACCGGGAGTGGTGATGGTGGGGAACTGGCTGCCACCGAGAGCGCGGAGTCTCGCACCGTCGGCGGGATCAGTGGAGACAAGTTTGATCTCCGGATAGGTGACACTGCTGCTCGAGAGGCTCGGATCGTTGAGTGTATAGGAAGCGGTGATCACGGGGTTCTCCTCACCATCGGCAGTGATCGTTCCGGCGGGTATGGTGAGTGTCCATGTGCCGTTGGAAGTGATCTCTGATGCATCAAATTTGATGATAATGGCCATTCCCATGAAGTCACTGAAAGAGGTGCTGTAAGCCTCGTCGCCGGTCTCTTCGTTGAACAGGGTTGCCTGGGCACCGCTGTTGACTGAATAGCTGGTGGTGAAGGATACATTGAATGTTACCATTTCTCCAACCTGCGTGAAACTCTTCCCGTCAGCAGGCGAGATGGTGTAGGTAGGGAAGGCGTAGGCCGCGAGGGTCGTGGCCAGCATAGCTACCGCACAGAGTAAAGTTTTAAATTTCATATAATGTGATTTTGATTGGGCCTCACACTTCGCGAAAGTGTGAGGCTATTTATTGGAAAAAGTTATCTTACGATGAATTTCTTACCGTTGGCGATGTAGAATCCGGCCGGAAGGGCATTGATCTGCTCCTCGGTGGCTGATCTGAGCACAAGCACACCTGCGGCATTGTAGACATCATGTAGCCGGTCGGATCCGGAGACCGTGATGTCGATGATGGCGCTCTGCGAGCCTTCATAGACGGCCGTTATATCGGTGCTGTGGTCAAGGCCGTCGGCACACATCAGTCCGGCGAGCGTCACCGTCACTTTTGTGCCCGGATCGGCCTCGAAGGCGGGGACGGTGAATGTGTAGAGCATGGCGTCGTCCGAATAGGGGTCGGTTTCTACCTTGATGTCAGAGTAGGGGACTTCTACGGTGGCGTCCTGTCCGGCCGAGGTGTAGGCGAACAGCACGGCATCGAAGCGGATCATGTCGCCGTTGCGGATCCATATCTCCATCTCATCGCCGGGGTTGAGCTTGCCGCCACGGACAGGAGTGAAGTCAGCTGCGATGGCATATTGAAGCACGTTGAGGCGGTAGGATGCCGAGAAACTGGTGGGGTTGGAGGCCTTGTTGGTGAAGGCTCTCTGCCCGTCGGCTGAATATATGTTGCCGAAAGAGCCGTACATATGGGTGGGCTGAGTGTCGGCGGTCGAGCCTGGGAGCATATCGATGGGTCGGCGGATCTTGCCGGAGAGATCGAAGATGGCCTTGTTGCCCTCGTTGTGGCCGTTGATGACCTCGCGGTAGACGCCGAGATCAAGATTGTCGGTGTCGCCATACTTGAGGGTCAGCTGCGGGGTCTGGGATGTGGAGAGAAGGGTGTCGAACTCGAGTTCCACTATGGCTCTCGGATCGTCAGGCAGATAGTAGGAATCGAAGATGTAGTCTGTGTTGGAGAAGCTGACGTTGGTTGTGGCGGTAAGTTCTGCCGGCTTGGCGGCTACGGTGAAGTCGATCTCGACCTTGCCGTTAGTGTTGTATTTGTTGTCTGAGTCGAGGGCATCCTTGACCTGAAGGACGCGCACTGTGACGGTATCGCCTTCCTTGAGCGAGCCACTGCGGTAGAATTCCATCATGGCTGATGATATGTCGCAACCGATTGTTGAGCCTGTTGCCACGGCGTTGATGCTCACGCGCTCTGCCCCGGCGATCAGGAATGCGTTGCCGCAGGTGACGGGGAAGTTGAAGAAGATGCTGACGGTGTAGTTGTTGCTGACCGACAGTGGTGCGTAGCCGGAGGCGGTGGGGTCAGATACCGGGGTAGTGCCGGTGATTTCAAGTTCGGTGGTGCCTTCGCGGATGATGAGGGTGCCTCCGTTCATTGTCATGCGGTCATATATATAATAGGTGGTACCGGCCTGAAGCTCGGAGTAGCTTACCACCTGCCCGCTCGATGTGTAGGCGTGTGTTCCATAAACTGCGCTGTCATCCGAATGGTCAGCGGAAGAATAAAGCTGGAGTGGCCCTTGGGAGTAGATGAATTTCACCGGGCCGGTCTGGGTGGGAGTGTATTGGCCTGTGACGGTAGCGAATTGTGTGATGGTGTATTCCACGTCGGGCACGAGAACGCCCAGATCCTGCTCGGCTGCGTAGATGTGTGACGCACCGGCGATGATAATGGATGCAATGAGGGTAAATACCTTTTTAATGGAAGATATTCGGGTCATATTTCAATGATGGTTTACTGCGTTTATTATGGTGTTGATATCCACTGTGTTCTTTTAGGCATCAAAATTAGTCAAAAAACGCGGTCGAATCGGGGAAAGTGTTGTTAAATAAGTTTAAATTGAGGCAAAATGTCACAATTTAACAATCAGGATGATACTATTGGCGATTGTACCGCTTGCCGAGTTCGATCACGTCGAGTTCGCCTATATGGCCGCTGTCCAAGGTGATTTTGACAAGTGTCCTCACTGTCTGCCATCCGTGATATCCGGCAGCTCCGGGATTGATATGGAGCAGTCCGAGGCGAGGGTCGGGCATGACCTTGAGAATGTGGCTGTGGCCGCACACGAAGAGGTTGATCCGGTTGTCCCGCAGGGATGTGGCCACCCCAGGAGCGTATTTTCCGGGATAACCGCCGATGTGAGTGAGCCATACTCTCACTCCTTCGGTCTCGAAGCATTCCGCCTCTCTGCAGCGGCGGCACACCGCACCGTGGTCGATGTTGCCGCTGACGGCTCTCACTACGGGGCTTATCTCCTCAAGCTGTCGGATGATGGAGATGTCGCCCACGTCGCCCGCGTGCCATATCTCGTCGCATCCGGCGAAGTGGATGGCATAGCGGTCGTCCCAGCATGAATGTGTGTCTGACAGAATTCCGATCCGTTTCATTTTTTTAGCAGTTTTATCTCGTTGAGGAGTATGGTTGTGCCGGCGTAGTAGAGCGACAGTTTGTTGGGGCCTTCGGCGAGCGGGATGCTGATGGTGGTGGACGGACGGACCGAGATCCAGTCGTTGGGGCGGACCGGCGGACACGCTATGGTACCGGCGGTGCAGGAGTTGACCTCGACGGTGCGGAATGCTGTCTCGGATGTGCCGTTGGCATACATGATATTGAGAAAGTAAGTTCCGGTGGACGGAGCGTTGACGTAGAATGTCAGCCGGGTGTTGTGGCGGGCGGCCAGCTCGATATAGCGGTTTGCTATCTCCTTGTTCTTGATCAGATGTGTGGGCGCGCGCCGGGGGGTGATGGTGGACGCCGGGATGGATATGATGTCGCCGGGAGCGGCGTTCACATGGCTTCCGGGCGAGAATCCGGCTTTGTCGTCCGATTCCGGCACGATGTCAATCACCTGTGTGTCCCCTCCGCTGAGGGAATATCTGTTGCTGTGGATCCGCTCGGTCAGCACACCGTCCACGTAGATGTCGTAGGCCGTCCCGTGTGTGTGGTTGAGGATTGTGGCGTCGCGCGGTGTGGCCCAGTAGATTTTCGGGATGGGGGGCATGGCTGCATCCTTGACTACCGTCAGCTCGCGCTCGCGCAGGGTGTTGCCCGACATGGTGATGGTGAGTGTGTGTTTTCCTTTTATGTCCGCGGGGATGAAAGCCTCCATCGTGGGGTCGCCGTCGAGAGTGGCGGATGCTATGCGGTCGCCGGTGCCGTTGATGGCTATGTCGATCTCCGCATCGCGATACCTGAAACCTTTGAGTGTATGGGAGGCGGAGAAAATCTGCGGTATGAAGGGGTTGACAGTGATTCCTTCGGGAGTGAAGTCCATGCCTATCATTCCTCTGAGGAGCAGGGCGGGCCAGGCAGTGGGGTCGTCGCAGTCGAGACTCATGACCCAGAGTGATCCCACGGCCCGGCGCATGGCTGAGGAGTCGTGGACCCGTATGGCCGCGAGCCCGTGGAGCGACTGCACTCTTGCCGACATGATTCCGTCGGGGCGCAGGGAGGGGTAGGTGAGAGGTATGCCTCCCGGTAGCGAGACGGTGGCTGCCACATCGGCCAAGGCCATCTCGTCGGTGGCTATTCCGAACAGTACGCAGAGGGCATTGCCGAAGTAGTCGGCTGCGGTAGAGGGTATGGGGAACATATTGCCGTAGAGATACTGCACGTAGCGGCTCATGGCCGGATCCCAGAATGTGTCGTTAATTGAGTTGCGCAGTGATGCGGTGGTGCGCCGCAGCTCGGCGGCGCGGCTGTCGTCGCCGAGGGCCGCAGCCATCTCGGCGGCCACCTCGTATGTGCGGTAGCGCCATGCGTTGACTCCGAGCGAGCGGATCTGCATGAGGTCGACGGTGGTCATCCATGACGGGAAGAAGTCGGTGGCCGGAAGCATATATCCGGGGATTCCGGTGGCGGGAGAGTCGGTGGAGGATGCATCGTCGGCGAGAGTGGAGAGGATTGTCGCGTAAGCCTCGCGCAGCCATCCGGTGTCGCCGGTCACGCAGTATATCTCCCAGGCCGCCGCCGCCCATGCGCTGCTTCTGCCGGTGGCCGGGTCGGGGTGCAGCGGCATTTTTCCGTCCGTGGCCATGCGGCGCAGATGTTCCTTGGACTCCTCGGGGCTTATGATGCCGAGAAGCATGAGTATGTCGGTGTCGTCGGGGGTGAATGTGCCGGATAGTCCGTCCATGGCCTTGACGAACATGGCGTCGGCCATGCGTGAGCCGGAGCTGAAGGTCAGTCCGGTAGTGTCGGCTGAGCCGGTCTTCCATGAGTTGGTGATCTCGGTGGGTGACACGGCGTTGTATTCCTTGCCGTCGAGTACTATGCTGTCAGTGTAGACCTCTATCCCTCCGTACTGATATACCGCATCGCCTTTCCGGCGGGACATATCTGAACATCCCGCCGCTATGATGGCGGCGAGCGTTAGCATGGAGAGTGAAATGTGTCGGATGAGGTTCATAACAACGGCGATGAAGAATTTCCGTCCGGGACTACCGGCGAAAATCCTCACCGCCATGGTGGGTTGTATAATCTATGCAAATAAATTAAGGTGTGTGTGACTCCCTTGTGGGGTTATTGCAGCCTCCTTTCGGTTTGGTTGGAACTGATGTCGGAGATATCGATGATTTACTCCTCGTTGGCGCGGAGGTGCTGCACGTAGACAGCTTTCATCATCTTCTTGCGGTTTGTCACAGAGGGCTTCTGGAAGGCCTGGCGTGAGCGGAGTTCACGGACAACGCCGGTCTTTTCAAATTTACGTTTGAATTTCTTGAGAGCCTTCTCGATGTTCTCACCTTCTTTTACTTGTACGATGATCATGTCGTTTTTTTGGTTGATTGATTTTAGTGAATATTAGCGCTTTACCGTGAAAAAGACATTCTTTTCCGGGATTAGCGGGGCAAAATTACGAAAAATCCCCGTCACGTGCAAGTTTTTTTGACCGGAAAAATCCCCACGTAAACGTGGGGTTAACCATGACCTCGCTCACTCCGTGAGCTGATCGGTGTTGGTGTGGGTCGCTCACTCCGTGAGCTGCTGTGTGGGGGAGGGTGCGCTTTGAGCTGCTTGGCGTGACGGGCGCGGGGGATGGTTGCTGCGATGAAGCGCCCGGGGGCGCGGGGTTGTTGTTAACCCCGCCTTTAGGTGGGGTAGGGGTGTAGGTCAGGTGAAGAGGCTCGGAGAGCCGGTGTCGTGGTGTCGTCTTTACCACTACACCGGCTCTCCGAGCCTCGATGGGTTGTATGGGTGCTGTCCCCACGTAAACGTGGGGCTAACCATGACCTCGCTCACTCCGTGAGCTGATCGGTGTTGGTGTGGGTCGCTCACTCCGTGAGCTGCTTGGCGTTGGTGTGGGTCGCTCACTCCGTGAGCTGCTGTGGGGGGCTTGCGCGAAGGCAAACGCGCCGTAGGCGCAGGTAAGAATTGTAGACAGATATATGCGCTTCGCGCAAACCCCATCGCCATAGCGTATCGGAGAGACGATACCACTACACCGGCTCTCCGAGCCTCGATGGGTATTTGGGTGCTGTCCCCACGTAAACGTGGGGCTAACCATGACCTCGCTCACTCCGTGAGCTGCTTGGCGTTGGTGTGGGTCGCTCACTCCGTGAGCTGCTGTGGGGGGCTTGCGCGAAGGCAAACGCGCCGTAGGCGCAGGTAAGAATTGTAGACAGATATATGCGCTTCGCGCAAACCCCCTCGCCATGGCGTATCGGAGAGACGACACCACGACATCGGCTCTCCGAGCTTCGATGGTCGGGGGTGGTTATGAGTAAATAGCGAAGTCGCCGAAAGAGGATTGCAACCTCCTTCGGCGACCTTTTTTAGGCAGGAATACTCTCGTAAAACGAGAAAAGCTATCTATGCAAGAGCATATGATGTTATTATCAAACTACTCAATTAATTATATGCGTTACAGAACTGTTTCACCTTTAGGCCACCATGCATATATGGTCTTGGATGCTGTATTGCCTTCTTTCTTTACGGAAATCGTTTCTCCACCTTCATAGACTGTTATAGTATAATTTCCGTCATCATCTAGCTTAGACTCAACTGAGTCATCATGGGTTAGAGGTTCTTCGGTCCATCCCACCATATCATATTCGTGATTGTCACCATCAGCCTTTGTTATGGTTATCTCATCGGAACGGAAATTTCTTACCGTGAATGTCGCTTCAGCGTTGTTATCTTCAGCGTTGTTATCTATAGGGTTTGTAACGATATACAAGCTGCTGCCATTTAGGAATATGCCTCCGTTTGCATCGTATATTAAGCTAACAGAATTGTTAGCAGGTGTATCTACAACAACTTCACCTTCTTGATCCTTATTAATAAGTTCGTCCCAGATATGATTCCAGTCATGGACTTCTGCATCAAGTTTGACAGATGTCAAACCGATGTGTAGAACAAAGTTATACCATTTGCCTTTAGCAAATTCAAACTCAAAAGAGGAGGTGACTTGGCTTGTAATCTTACTTTCGCCTCCAGGAAGACTTGTGTCAGTAGTAGTTACAACAAACTCTACGGTTATATCAATTGGTATTTTGTTTTCTTCGTTTTCTTTCTCTTTCTCCGTTGGAAAAATCATAAGATACTTATCGGTTGCATTCAACTGAGTTGGAGTCTTAGAATTATCCTTCGTTGCGGTCTTTCCATCTGTGGTGAAATCTGATTCTCCGAGAGTGTAAGTCTGTGCCTCTTGAACTAAACCGTCCCATTTACCTGTGCGGAGGTTAAGCGTACCGGATTTGTAAAATTTGTCTGAGCTCAGGGATACTTTAGTTATTGTCACCGTTGTGCCATCAGCGAGACTATATTTAGGGTTGTTTTCAGGATCATCGTATTTGATATTCTCATCTTTGTTAATCTCATCGACTTCAATAACGCGTTTGAAACCGATACGGCTCATGGCGTGACTGAAATTGAACTGAACTTTTTGATCTACATTCTGTTTCACAAGGTTGAGCTTGTCTCCGGAGTAGAGGAGGTCAATCTGCTCTCCGGGTTTTTCAGACAGAGTATAGCTGATTTTCGGGTCACCGCTGGTTTCGTTGTTCGGCAGCGAAGTGATGCCTGATTTTCCCTCGGCAACAGCCGTTTCTGTGTATGGCGCATAGGCGAAGAACGACACCTTTTCGTCCATGTTGTTGGGCCAGTATTTCACGGGAGAGTAAACCCACATACCGGCAGTCACATCCTCATCGTCATTTGCGGGATACTTTTTTGTGCTATCCCATGTCACTTGCTGGTTGCACATGAAGTTGGGAACCGAGTCATTTGCGACATCGATGGCGAAATCCTCTGTGCCGGTGTAGTAAGCATACACACCGAAACCGTACTTCTTGAGCGAGTCGGTATCAATCACTCCGGCACGCGACTGTGGCGCTTGACTCGTGTAGGTGCCAAACATCACCGCGTTCGGGTCGTTGAAAGAGTCGTAGCTGTTGCCGGAAACCAACAACTCCTCTTCCTGTGAGCAGCTGCTGAATGAGAGCACTGCGATGGCTGCGAATGCCATAAAGAATTTTTGAGTTTTCATACCATTGAAAAATGATAATTAAGTTATTGATTGTGATGAAAAAATAATTGTCGTTGTTTTTCGTTAGAACGGAATATCCACATCAGGCTCCCGATCCCAATCTTCAACCCATACGTCGATTCCCCAATCACCATTACCGCCCGGAGGGAGCGGAGGGTCTAACCAAAGGTCGAGGTACAGGTCAAGGTTGTCGCCGCGTTTGTCAGCGGGTGAATCACCCTCGGTAATCAGATGTCCGACGGGTACTATATATTTCAGGATAGTCTTGCCGTCGGCAAGCATGGCTTGAAATTCGAGTGTATTCTCGTCGGCTGAGCCTATATGATTGGATGGCAGCCCGAAACATTTTATATCGGCCTTGACCATACCTGTGTCATTGTTGGCGTCAGTCCGGGAGCGTGTCCAGTCGTCGGCTTCGATTAGGTGGGTCACAGTCACTGAATTGTCGTTGGGGGCATCGCTTGCTAAGACTCTGCCGTCGGCAAAGCCGCTTATTGCGCCACGCGCCGACGTCAAGTTGCCGATGTTTTCAGTATTAATTGTGAGATGCAGCGTGTAGATGATGTTCCGGGGGTAAAGAGTGCCGATGACTCTTGTCTCACCGTCGGAAAATTTCTTCACATGATCGGTCATGATGGTATCGACGGCAAGCCATTCAAGAAAACCTGCCGTGTAGCTGTCGATAGATGTGACTTCATCGGCAATCCATGTCGGCGTTTGAATCGGGGACGCGTAAGCCTCGGCTGTCTCAATCGCGTCAAGGCCGCGGAAGCCGATATAATTGTATTCTTTTTCCGTGAGGTTGAACACTGTGGCCCAGTGGCGACCCGAGGAAAGACGAGGCGTGACGTATGATGTGTTGTTGTCGATGGTGTGGACGCGCTCGCCCGTTTCGGTGTGGTGGCAGATGACGGTCATGCCTGTCGGAACATCCTTTCCGTATTGACTCCAGTCCACATTGAGCCTTATACGTGAGTCGCTTGCATCCTCCTCCGCTTCGGGGTAGAAGTGGATGGTGGCGTCGCACGATGTCAGGAGGAGAGAGATGAGCGTGGCGATGATGGCGAATATGTTGTGCAGTCTCACCATTTCATCCACCTCCTTCCTTTGCGGTCAACGTAGAACTTATAGGAGAGCGTGAGTCCGGCACGAGTGATACCCCAGTATGTGCCGCCACCGTGTGAATATTCCGCGCCGTTGCGGCCGGTGTTGTGGTATTTGATCCATTTATAATTAATGTATCCGGCTCCGATCTGTGCTTCCAGGCCCCAGCGACGGGCACGGTCGAGGTGGAACGAGTAGCCGTAGCCCACACCTAAGCCGAAAGCGGCATGGTTGGGATCTTGATAACGCCAGTCGCCGTTGAGGCTCACGTTGAATCCGGCAACGGTGGTGTGGACACCGAAGTAGTGACCCGCTCCGGCATCTTTGAGCCAATAGCGCACCTCGGGCTGCACGGCAAGCAGACGTATGCGCCAGCGGTCGGTGATGTCATACGGAGAATACCATACCGGGACGTCGAGGCTCCAGTGGGGCCACAGCTCTACCTCGAAGCCAAGGTTGGCGCAGAGGGCAATGTCGCCCAATAGGTTTGTCTTCAGGGCGAAGAAGCGTTGCCTGCGGCCGGGCAACTGTATGGGAATGGATCGGATGTCGGTAGGTGTGACCGATATGCCGAGGGTAAGATCAGGCAGTCCGGATAGTGGCAAGGTGTAGTGACGCCTGATCCACTCGGTGTCGTAGTCGACAAGCACGGAGGCGCGGCGCAGATATGGCAGCACGTTGTCGAGCATCGAACTGTATGGCCGTCCGCCGTCGAGTTGCTTGAGGCGTGATTCGCGGGTGTCAGGATTGAGCTGTTCGGTCTCGTCGAGAAAGCGGAGCACGACGTCGGCGTAGGGAATAGAACTGTCCCCGGTGAGCATCAGGCGCATACCTTCCCAGTCTTCAGGAATGGTTGAGATGGCATATATGCTGTCGGGAAACGAATAGCGCGATTGGAGTATCTTGATGAAGGCCTTGGCGCGTCCGGTGGCGAGACGGACGTTGTTGGGATACGGGCCTTCTGGGGATGCCGTGCCGACAACGGTGATGCGCTCCACCTTCATGCGGGGATTGAGCACCATCGAGTCTATCTCGGTGAGTACTTTTTCGAGTTGGATGTCGTTGCCGTGATACTCGTTGTCAACGGTTGTCAGGTTGACCTTGAAGTCGATGCGGCCTCCGGCCTGCGCCGATGTGGTTGTGGTGTCAGATACAACAATAGTCTCACGCCCTTGAGCCGACGCACCGTATGAGGCGGTGAGCAGCGCGAGGGTTGTAAGAATGCCGGCGATATATAGTCTCTTGAATGTCATGGGCAGTAGAGATTAAAGAGCTGAGGCCGACAGTCAGATGGTTGCTCCACATCCCGGAGGGTCATGGGGCGATGAGAACATCGATAATTGTGATTTGGAATATTGGAAAGGGTTAAATACGCGGAGTAAACGTGGCAAATACCCCCCCCCCAATAGCTTGTAAATAGTTGTTTTTTAGTGGTTTGTAGGAATTGGCTGACGCCTTTTTGTTGAGATGGACGGACACGACAGACGGTTCCGCCGTAGATATGGCGAAATCAGTGAAAATAGCATCTATATTTCTACGGTCTGCGGTCATTAGTAGATCCGATCAGCAAATTAAGTACAATCTTTTGCTTCAAAAATCGCCCTATGCAGCGATTACATTGCAAAGTTACAATTTTTAACCACCTGTTGTCAAGAATATCCTTATGAGATTTTAGATTATTTAACGATTTTTTACTGAACTATTGCCGCTTTTGATTGTTGCCCACTAATTATTCTATGATAATGGAGTATTTCTCGGTCAAAAGGTGATTCCCCATTAACGAAAAAAAAGAGCAATCTTTCGACTGCTCTTTCCGACCGGGTGACTGCATAATACGACAGTCAATCCGAAGCCATCGCATCAATCACATCCTGTGGAAGCATGATGTTGACATTTTCGGCGTTGTCCTTCGGTGGATTTTTCAGAAATAGCACGGCTACGATCTCTTTGTCACGGGCCCGGGGCAGGAGTAGAGCTTTCTTCATTAGTTCCCGGTGCAGTTCGGATGCTATTTCGGGATTGGTCCATTTACATTCTCCTATGAGCAGAGCCTTGCCGTCGGCCGACTCAGCCATAACGTCTATCTCCATTTCCCTGAACCGACCTTTCTCATTTTCGGCCGCGGTACCCCACCAACGGGAAGCTTCACCCCATAGATGTCCGTACAGCCTGTTGCCGCTTACAGCCTCACGGCACAGATTCTCCCAATGCTTCGAGACATAACCTGCGAAGTCGTTGTCGATCTCCTCCATCACAAGATTTTTTCTTCCGCGTGCCAGACTCGATATGTTCGGCATTATGAATGTATAGTAGAAATCCATCATTGGGTCGTTGACACGATACACTCCCTTTTTTGATTTTCGGGGACTCTCCCCAAACGGGATCTCCCTACGGATATAGGACATCTGTATCAGACGGTCAAGCGGAGCGGACAGCGATGTGGCTTCACGCCCCATTCTTGATGCGATCTCCGACAGCCTGTTTGCTCCTCCGGCGATCACTGCCATCAGTGACTCCGACTGTACTGTTGTCTTCATGTCGTCGAGAAGCAGTTTTTTTGGCTCGTCGTAGAGGACTGTTGTCGGGCCAAGCAACATCCCTCTTATAGCATCTTTCAAAGTGTGGTATTCCTCCCTCAGCTCCCAGTAGCGAGGCACACCTCCCCAGACACAATATTCCTCTATCGTCCCGACAGGATCAAGATGGAGTCCTTCCTGGAGATATGGAAGAGGAATGGGACGTATGTCAAGAATGGCATCGGCTCTGCCATACAAAGGTTCGCTCTGGCTCAGAATGAGTTCCTGCATCATGCGTTGTGAACTTCCGCATACCACGATATTGTATTTCAGATCTTTTGTGTCAAGTAACCTTTGCAAGATTGACGGCAGGCCGGGAGAGTGTTTGACCATATATGGAAACTCATCAAGACAAAGAGTGAATTGCTCTGTGGTCAGCCTGTTGAGCATAAGCAGCAGTTCTTCCCATCCTGAGAATCTGGACATCCCTATCTCTGTGAACTTATGGGATAGCAATTCCTGAAGCATATCCAACTGCACGGTATCAACCAGATCCCCGGCCATGTAGTACACATCCTGTGGAGTCAACACTTTTTTGATAAGCGTTGATTTACCGAGTCGGCGTCGTCCGAATACGACGGCAAATCTGGCAGGTGTATCGTGGTTGAGAACACGCCGTAGCTCCGCCATCTCCTCTTTGCGGTCAAGAAATTCCATAATTATTTTTCACAAAAATTATTTTTCACAAAAATAATAATTCTTTGCGAAAGTGCCAAATTTAAGTTTCCCGGCATCAGTCGGTGGTCTTTCCTTTCTTGGACTGGCGGCTGACATAGTCGGTGAGGTAGACTGTGAACAGCGGAAATATTATCATTCCGGCGATCGGAAGGATCACGGCGACGATCTTTCCGGAGACCGTGACAGGTGAGATGTCGCATCCCACGGTCGACATATTCATGGCCGCCCACCATAGTGCCGTCCAGTAGGTGTCGACCTGCGGATTGACCGGCTGCTCCTTCTGGAAGAATATCAGGCTGCAGAAGTATGTGACGAGGAGCATGATGGAGATGTAGGACATGAAGAGCGAGGTCACGGCGTTGGACGATACATAGCCTATCACGATGGCCAGTGCGAGTGCTCCGCGGGCGAGAGGTATGAAGCGGACGAAGTAGAGCGCATCGGGGGTGAGCTGGATATCGAACAGGTCGATGATATTGAGGTAGGGGATGCTCAGGAGCAGGAATGCGAGGCGGTGGCGGAAGAAGCGCAGCTTGTCCGCGGCATAGTGAAGCTCTATGAAAAAGTCGATGATGAATACGATGCAGACCCAGAACTGGAAGTGCATATAAGACGTGTTTTCCAGGAAGTTGATCTTCTTGAAGGTGTCCACGGATATGAATACGATGAGGAGGACGGACAGGATCAGAACCACGGAGTTCATGATGTCCAGCACTATCACATCGCGTTTCTTAGCGGTAGCTGTGGGTGTGGGATTGGAATCAGCCATATTGCCAAAGGTGTTTAACAATAGTTAAACGAACGGCACGGCTGAAGAGTTCAATCAGTTCCTGTCAGAGTGGGGATCAGAAGAAATATGTGACGTGGAAGTCCCAGGTCTTGTTGCGGGCGGAGTAGTCGGTGAGCTGTTTGGTCTTGAGAGCGTATGTCATGCCCCATGTGTATGATGCCGCAACCTGCCAGCGCTTGAATATCTCGAAACCGAAACCGGCCACGATGCCGACATCTCCGCCGGAGTATTTGATGGCGTCGCATTTGCTGTGGGCTGCCTGGATGGAGATGACGGGACCGCCGTAGACGAACGGTGCTACATAGTCCTCGATTCCCTGCATACGCGTCCACTTGAACTTCAGGTTGAACGGAATGTCAATGTTGTGGATGAAGATCCTCTCGTCGCCGTAGCCCTGCGAGCTCCAGATGAGGCGGTCGCCGAGGTCGATCGTCCCTCCGCGCTGGGAGTACAGCATACCGAACTCAAGGCCGAAGCCGATACCGGGAAACATCATCTCGCCGCGCACACCGGCAGTCTCGCCAAACGCCTTATGGTGATCGACGAGATATTGCTTGAATTTGAAACCGTTATAGTTGCCGCCTACCGAGGCTCCCCAGCGGAACTGTGCGGTGGCCACGTTGGAAAGGGCGGCCGCGATAAGCAGGAGTGATAATATGATGCGTTTCATTGAGGTCTTTTTTGAGTGATTTGGTCGCAAAGGTATGAAATTTTCTTGAAAATTTGCCAATTTTATGATACCTTTGCGCTTCATCCAATCAAAAACATCACAAAAGAATGAAAAAATATATCATTGCCGCTACTTGCATGGCGCTCGCTCTCGGAGTCTCGGCCAAGAAAAACGCCAAGGCCGAGAAGGATCAGGACGGATTTAAATTCACCGATGTGACTCTCGTGAAGACCACTCCCGTGAAGGATCAGAATAAATCAGGAACCTGCTGGAGCTTCTCCGGTCTCGGATTCATAGAGAACGAGATACTCCGCAAGTCCGGGAAGGAGATGGATCTCAGCGAGATGTGGATTGTCCGCCATTGCTATTCCGACAAGGCCGACCGCTATGTGAGAATGGACGGCGCCACCAACTTTGCTGCCGGAGGTGCGTGTCCCGACGTCGTCTATGTGATCAAGAACTACGGTATAGTCCCGGAAGAGGCCTACAAAGGTCTGAACTACGGAGAAGAGAAGCATGACCACTATGAGCTTGATCCTGTGCTCAAAGGTGTGGTGGACGGTGTCAAGAACAAGAAGGGTAAGAAGTCCACTGCATGGAAGAAAGGCTTCGACGGTGTCCTTGACGCATATCTCGGTGAGAAACCTGAGACATTCGTGTATGAGGGTCAGACATATACTCCCAAGAGTTTTGCGGAAAGTCTCGGGATCAACACTGCCGACTATATTCCGGTGACTTCGTTCACCCATCATCCGTTCTATACGAAGTTCGGGCTCGAAGTTGCCGACAACTGGCTTTGGGAGCCTTACTACAATGTCCCTATGGAGGAGATGAAAGCCATTGTGGACAATGCTCTCGACAATGGCTACACCATAGCCTGGGCTGCTGACGTGAGTGAGCCGGGTTTCAAGTGGAAAGAGGGTTTCGCAGTGCTTCCTAAGAAGAAGACACAGGAGGATATGGAGGGAACCGAGCTTGCCCGCTGGGTGAAACTGTCGGATTCCGAACGCGAGGACGAGAACAATAGGATCGACGGTCCGCGTGAGGAGATCGTCGTGACCCAGGAGCTGCGCCAGGAGATGTTTGACTCCCACGATACGTCCGACGACCATGGCATGATCATCGTCGGCAAGGCGGTGGATCAGAACGGTACACCTTATTATAAGGTGAAGAACTCGTGGGACACCAATCAGGTGTATGACGGCTATTTCTACGTCTCCATGCCCTATTTCCTTGCCAAGACCCTCGACATTTATGTCAACAAGGAGGCCATTCCGGCTGAGATAGCCGCCAAGATGGGCATCTGATGCCGCTTCTGTTTAATCCTGAAAATGATCTTGCCCTCGGGGTGGGGTGTAGTCACTACACACCTCCCCCGAGGGTTTCCGCACTCCATGATGCCGGGGCATTGATGCCGGCATGGTGGGCGCGGGAAGATGATTATGTCCTTGCTCCTGATGCTGATGAGTCCGTTGTCGAGTGGCTGAGACGGGAATATGGACTGAGATTTGATGTCGGAGCCGGCGGTCTGCCTGAGCCGTGGGGATGGAGCAGTGATGCGAGGCGGCAGTTCTTGATGGCCGGAGTCCGGCCGGAGGTTCTTCCGTCCGACGCGGAGATCGATGGGATGAGAATGCTCAGCCACAGACGGACCTCGGTGGAGATACTCCGTAGACTTGGTATCCCGGAGCTGGCCGGACGGGAGATTGCAGTCCCGGAGGAGCTGCATGAGCCATCGTTCATCAAGTCGCCATGGTCATGTTCGGGCAGGGGGGTGTTCAGTTCGCGGGGGATGCGGCCCGATGTGGTGATGGATAGAATGGCCGGGATGATTCACCGTCAGGGCAGTGTGATGGTGGAGCGCGAATATGCAGGAATCAGGAATTTCGCCGCATTGTTCCGCAGCGATGGCGGACGGGTGGCGTTTGCCGGATGGTCAGTGTTCGAGACCGGCCCGGGAGGGTCATATTCGGGAAATCTCGTGGCGCCGCAAGGTGTGCTTGAGGAGAGAATAGGCCATAATATAGAAATAGAACCTATCGGGCAGGTGCTCTCGGAGATCATCGCTCCTTTTTACGCAGGTCCGCTCGGGATCGACATGATGGTCTATGAGGAGGATGGGCGTGAGAAGGTGCATCCGTGTATAGAGCTGAATCTCAGGATGACGATGGGCTTTGTGGCCATGGAGGTGCAGCGCAGACTTGGCCTGGATTCTCCGGCATTGCTCGGATGGGAGTATGGCAAACCTGCCGGCACACCGTTGCTTGTGCCGCGACATGGCTTTGCGTTGACGCTGAGATGACGGATCCGGTTAAGGCTTACAGTTGCCGGAGAGCGTGATACAGCTTGTGGACCGGAAGCCCCATGACGTTGTAAAAACTGCCGCGGATCTCTTTGATCGCGGCTGCTCCGATCCATTCCTGAATGCCGTATGCTCCCGCCTTGTCGAGGGGATGGTATTTCTCCACATAATAATTGATTTCCTCTTCTGAGAGCGGGCCGAACTCCACTTCGCTCATGCAGCTCCATGTCTCGGTGTGTTCACGGCTGCGGATGGTGACGCCTGTCACCACTTTCTGTGTCTTTCCGGCGAGAAGTCCGAGCATAGCGCAGGCTGAGGCATTGTCTGTCGGCTTGCCGAGAACCTCTCCGTCGAGGATAACCACGGTGTCAGCCGTTATCACGAGCGGATTGCCGGGGATATCGAGCGGATATGCCATTGCCTTGATTGTCGAGAGATGGGCAGGCACCATCTCCGGATCTATACCCTCAGGGATGGTCTCGTCTACGGAGTGGGATGTGTCGACTCTGAACGGGATGTCGAGTAGTCCGAGCAGTTCTTTGCGACGGGGAGAGCCGCTGGCGAGTATGATGTCGTATTTTTTTAGGTTATCGAGCGGATTCATGAGTGTATATTCATATATGTTGTGATGCAAAATTACATTTTTTTTGAAAAATATTCACTGAAATGTTTGCCGGATTCAAAAAAATGACTATACCTTTGCGGTGTGTTAGTCATGTACAACACTTAAACACTTGATAAATCAATAACCAAGCAGCCTCTCTATAAATGAAGAAGTATATACTTACCCTTTTGTTCCTCCTTGTGGCGGTGACGGGCATGGATGCACAGATATTCTGGAAAATTTCGGGCGACGGTCTTGACCGTCCCTCTTATCTTCTCGGCACACACCATCTTGCTCCTGTCGCAGTCCTCGACAGTCTTCCCGGATTTGACGGCATACTGGAAAGTGTCGATCTGGTATATGGAGAGTTGGTGATGAGTGATGCGATGTCGCCTTCGTCGCAGCAGCTCATGGCCAAGTGGTCTGTGGCTCCCGCTGACAGTACTCTCAGCAGAATCCTCTCGCCCGTCCAGATGGACTCGCTCACGGAGGTGCTCCGTCATTATATGGGTCCGCAGGTATCGGCGGCAGCTTTCGGGCAGTTGAAGCCCTCGATGGTCAACACTGTCCTTGCCATGGCGCAGACACAGGCTGCTTTCCCGGATTTCGACCCCTCGCGGCAACTTGATGCCGAGGTGCAGCGGAGAGCGCAGGGACTTGGCAAGCCTGTGGCCGGACTTGAGACCATGGAGCAGCAGTGTGCTGTCCTCTTCGGCGGATCCATAGCCTCACAAGCTGCCGATCTGCTTGATTTTATCCGCAATGAGAACTATTCACTCGCCATGGTGCGCAAACTGGCAGATGCATATATGGCCGGAGATATCGACGCGATCCTTTCTATTATGGAGGATCCGGTATTGTCCTCACCGGAGACCACGGAGAGGCTTATTGAAAAGCGCAATGCCGACTGGATGAGAATACTCTCGGCTCTCCTTCCGACTGCCTCGATGCTCATAGTCGTCGGCGCAGGGCATCTGCCGGGTGAAAAAGGGCTTATCTCGTTGCTGCGCAAGCAGGGTTACACAGTGGAAAAACAATGATCGATATGATAACACTTGACAATCTGAGTTTCAAATATGCCAAGCCGTTTGACAATGCTGTGGACGGCGTGACGGCCGTGATACCCCACGGTATCCATCTGCTGCTCGGAGAGAATGGGGCGGGAAAGACCACTCTGCTCCGTCTGATCTCCGGCGTGCTTCCTCCTGACTCCGGATCGTGCAGGATCAACGGGGATGATACTGCGCGGAGGAATCCATCCGTGATCCGCAGTGTGTTCTTCCTGCCTGACGATATGCACATCCCCACCCGGAGCATACGCGAGTTTGCGGCTATCCATTCCGTCTACTATCCGGGATTCAGCGAGGAGGTATTCAACGGGAATCTCGCTGATTTCGGACTGACCGGCGATGAGGAAGTGGTCTCGTTGTCGCTCGGTATGAGGCATAAGACCTATCTTGCCTACGTGGTGGCTCTCGGAGTGGATGTACTTCTTCTCGACGAGCCTGCCAATGGTCTCGACATAACATCCAAGAAGACCCTCCGGGCTATGCTGGCCAAACATATTGGCGATGAGCAGACGGTGATTATCTCCACCCACACTGTCTCGGATCTCCGCGAACTCTATGATGGTCTCATAGTGCTTTCCCATGGACACCTTCTGCTGTGTGAGTCCGTGCTGAGGATCGCGGAGCGTATAAAGTGTGTCGCCACACCCATCCCTCCGGTCGAGAGGATATATATGGATCAGGAAGCCGGTCTGTTCCATTCGATTCTTCCCAACGACACCGGTGAGCCGGCCGAGGTGAACTACGGGCTAATATATTCAGCTCTTTTATCACCGGAACGTGACAGACTACTATCAATAATCGCTGACAATGGATAAAAATATAGATTCTTTTTCATGGCGCAGGTGCGCCGGTATTTACAGAATGTATGGTCGCTCTATCAGGAAGCAGCTTCTTCTGTATGCCATCCTGACGGTAGCCATCTATCTGCTCATGGTGCTTTTGCTCAAGTTGCGGGCGGGCATGAGTTTCATGCCCCTTTATGCCCTGCTGAGTGTCATGCTTGCATATCTGGCATACGTCTCGCCGATGGTGTTTGCCGGACGTGACGACTCTCTGATGACTCAGTTGCCGGCGACTCCCGGTGAGAAGACTGTGTTCTATGTCGGATACTGTTGTGTGTTTGTGGCGCTGTTCATCCAGATCATCTGGTATATACTCTGCCATGCAGGAGGTTATATTTTCTCTGTCGGAAACGTGGATGATGCGATTATGGACAGGGTATATACCGACGCGACCGGATTCATCCTCTCTCCCGGATTCAAGACCCTGAGCGTTGTCACCAATTATGTGCAGGCCATGTTTATGATCCTCCTCTCGCTCTACGTGGTCATGACAAGACGGAGCCACGTGTTCATCAAATGCTTGTTGTGTCCGGTGGTCGTGTTGGTGGTTATCGGTGTCATTTCCGGTATTGCCGGTATGATTATAGGTTTCCGCGAGGGTTTCTCATCCTTGGCCGGAGGTGATGTGGATATTGCAGCAGGCGAGCAGGTAGCCCGGGAAATTGTCGACGGGATGATACCGGTCGTCATGGCGCTTTCCGTCCTGACCCTGTCAGGTGTGGTCTACATTATATACAAACTTAACAGCCGCTTCCGGCATCCACGGATTGTGCGGTAAAAGATAATGGAATTCAACTCAAACAAACCTATATATCGTCAGATCACCGACTATTGTTTCGGTCGTATCCTCATGGGTGAATAGGTGCCCGGCGAGCGGGTGCCGTCCGTCAGGGAGATGTCCGTGGAACTGTCGGTCAATTCCCATACCGTCCTGAAGTCCTACGAGTATCTGCAGTCGGAGGGACTGATTGTCCCGAAGCGCGGGATGGGATTCTATCTTGCGCCCGATGCCATGGAGGTGGTCAATCGTCTGCGCCGCGAGGAGTTCTTATCGACCACACTTGTCGATCTCGCGCGCGAGATGACCCTTCTCGAGATCACTCCGGAGGAATTGCTTGATCATCTCAGGCCTTATCTTCCTCCTTGTCCTCCTTCCCCTTGCGGCGGCGCACCCTCTGTTCCGGAGTAAGCTCGGCCGGATCGCTCAGACGGGCGTTCGGCGTGTCACTACGAGTGTTGTGTGCTGATAGGGCATCCTCTTCCTCGTTGGCCATGAGCACACCGGGGTAGACCACCATCCGGTTCGGTGTGGTCAGTCCGGTCCGTGGCCGGGCCGAGAGGAAGCTGAGAATGGATTTCATGAGGCTGTTTCTTGCCCCTTCCTCCATGATTGTCTCAAACGGGAAGCCTAACGATACCGCCCTGTGGGTGCTTCCGTCAAATGCCGTGCCGGCCACGAGGGAATTCTCAGTGTAGCGCAGTATCGGCGCGCCCTCCGACGGGTTGATCTCTACGAACGATTCAGGCGATTCCACCGCGTAGCAGTCTGCCGTCAGTGTCTGGTTGAAGCTGAATTTGAGATGTCCGTTGAACTCCGGATATCTCGACCTTACCTCCTTGACCTGTCCGGTGGCGGTAGCTTTGGCCTGTCGCCAGGTGATCCCGAGCACATCTCCGGCAAACTGTATATCGGATTGTTTCACTTCAGGGGTGCTGAAACTGTTGTCAAACAGATCTGATCCGATATAGCTTCCGCTCACCATGAGCGCCGTTCCTTTGGCGGTCAGGGTAGTGAGCCGCTGCTTCAGCGTGTCGGTGAATGTCTTGAACCGTGTGCCGCTGATGCCCCTTGCCGATATCTCTTTCTGTTTGCCGAGTATCAGATCCACTATGGCGGGAGTGGTGCCGGAGGAAGTGAATGCACCTACGCTTGTGGATATGAACGGATGGCCGGCCTTCCGGATGGCCTCGCCGTGTATGTGGACAAAATCGAATGTATTGCCCGCTATGACCTCGGTCTCATGTGTGGCGCGGCTCGCACCGTGACCCGGCGCATCGTTGTTGATCCACTTTGCATCCGGCCTGAACTCCGTCTGTTCGCCGGTATACATTATGTCGCTTATATACGGCACACCGTAGTCCTCGGAATAATCGAATCCGATATGTCCGTCTGTATAGATTTCAGCCGGGCCTGAAACACGCGTGAAGCCATTGACCACAGTCACCTGCGTGGCGTCGGAGCCTGAAAGGTCGCATAGTGAGAGGACTTCGGAGGGGAATGAGCGGCCTCCGTCATTGCCGGCCACTATCCGGTAGCTATAGATATGGCTGTCGGTTGCGCTGACAGTGATGTTCGGATCGTCTACGATGGCATACTCTGTGAAAGCGCCGTTGTCGATGCGCTCATACACTATGTAGTATTTTGCCGTGGCGGTCGGTTCGAGCTGGTCGCTGACCGGTTTCCATGTCAGGGTGTATCGGCCGTGTCCGCCTGTGATGGCGAAGTCAGCCACAGGCAGCGGTGCCACCACGTAGGGTGTGCCGTCCGTCTCGTGCAGATATTTCAGTATCCCTTTGTAGATGGCGCGGCTCACGTCGAACCGGAACTGCGGATCAAGTCCGTAGCGCATATCGGCGTAGTTCTGGTGGCTCAGGAGTTCGAGCAGCATCGTCGGTACTACCGGTTCGCGGGCTTCGACGTATGGCTTGTCGCGCATCTTGCGCTGGGTCCACAGTGTGTCGTGTAGGTTGTGTAGGTCGGACACTATCTGGTCGGCCACGATGGTGCCTAATCTTGCGTTGGTAGATTTTGATTTGCCGTTGCCGAGCAGACCGGATGTCGACACGATGGGGAGAGTTCCGATCGTGGTGTTCTCATCGGCCGTGGTCCCGGCGTCAGTGTGGAAGGCGAAGGCGAGATCCACCGGGATTCCGAGTCCGTTTTGGGCGGGATTGGATTTCGATCCGCCGGATATGTAGTTCACCCAGTTGCCTCTCGACCGCAGGTCGTCGTCATAGTCATCCTTTCCTCCGGCATATACGCTTGTTGGCATACCGGCCCATTGGAGCCAGTAGCGCGCGCCCTCGGTGAATCGCGGATATCCGCTCGTCTCGGTCTCGCCGCGCGTTCCGCGTGTCACGTTGCCCATACCGCCTCCGATTTTCACGGCATCGGCGGTGACAACCTTGCCCTTTTCATCGGAAAAATTGCTTAGCTCGACCACCTTGTCCTTCCCTTTGGCCAACGGGAATGTCCCGAGATAAACCCACGTGCCGCCGCCCATGGTCTGATTGATCTCAAACATCTCCTGTCCGCGCATGGAGTAGACCGTGTAGCGGGCGTTCGTCGCGCTTTCCGGAAGTGACAGATAGCTCACATAGAGGGCATAATCGCCTGTAGCCGGGATTTCAGCCGTCCAGGTTGCTGTCGAGACTTTCGATTTGTCGTCGGTTGTGTTGACCATCAGTGCCTTGCCCATGCGGAACGGGTTGTCGCCCTGGCTGAGTGTCTCTTTCTTGTATGCGAATCCGGCGGTGGGAGCCGTCTGCCATTTCTCCTTGCCGTTTTTCACCGCGAAGCCGTCCTGTGCGTGACCGCCGTCGCCGTCCACTATCACCTCGACCGGCGATGTGTCCCTCTCGCGCGGAGTCATCACGTATGCTCCGGCATTCTCAAGCATGGGGATAAGGTAAGGGGTCACAAATGCCTGGGGAAACAGATCTTCCACCGTTCCCATCAGTCGGGCACGCTGCCAGGTCCAGCGGTTTTCGTTGGCATCATAGTATCGTCCGTGGCTCTGCCATAGCGCTATGTTTTTTCCGTCGAGGCCTTTAGGTGCTTCCGGGTCATCCACCCGGGTGACGAAGCTACCCGATGTACGGGCCGGAGGAAGCGTGACCTTCGTGGTCTTGGCCACTTTCTTGGTCGTCTTTTTCGTCCGTTTTGTGGCCGCTGCTCCGGAAAGTACGGTAAGGAGCATGAGCAATATGACCGTGAATTTTTTCATGATGCCGAAATTTGCCTTATCAATAGAACAATTCCGTCGGAAATAAGACTTGGGAATATGTATAATTTAACGTTTTGTAAATGGTCAATACAAAGTTAATGAATTTTGACAGAAATTTTGTATCTTAGCGGTCTGAAATAAAATGTAAAACTCAACCTATATAATTTCCCTGAACCCTATGGCCTCCCACCGTTATTGTGTCATCATGTGTGGAGGAGTAGGAAGCCGTTTCTGGCCCTATTCCCGTGAAAATCGTCCGAAGCAGTTTCTTGATTTCTTCGGCACCGGTCGCTCGCTCCTCCAGATGTCCTACGACCGCATACTTCCGATAGTTCCCAAGGAAAACATCGTCGTCGTCACCAACGAGAAATATGCCGGTCTGATCCGTGAGCAGTTGCCCGATATTGACGAGCATAACATCCTGCTCGAACCTGCCCGCCGCAACACCGCGCCATGTATAGCATGGGCCGCATACCATATTTCCGCTCTCGATCCCGAGGCTTCCATGATTGTAACCCCGAGCGACCACCTCATCACTAACGAGGCCGAGTTTAGCGACTGCGTGACCCGTGGATTTGACTTTGTGGAATCAAATGACGCCCTGCTGACACTCGGTATCAAGCCCGTCCGTCCGGAGACCGGCTACGGATACATACAGATAGGCGATGAAGCCTGCCCGGGAATCCTGAAAGTGAAGACTTTCACCGAGAAGCCAGATCTCGAGCTGGCCAAGGTGTTCCTCGAATCCGGTGAGTTTTTCTGGAACGCCGGAATATTCATGTGGAAAGCATCCGCAATCATCGATGCCCTCCACCGCTATGACTCGGATCTGACGGTGCTGTTCGATAAGGGTAGTCAGGATTTCGGCACTCCCTCCGAGAAAAAATTCATAGAGGATAATTTCGCGGCCTGTCCGGCCAATTCGATAGATTACGCTGTGATGGAGAAGGCCGATAATGTGTATGTGGAGTGTGCAAGCTTCGGATGGAACGATCTCGGGACATGGAGCGCGCTGTATGACCAGTCGCCCAAGCGCGAGTGTGAGAATGTGGCCGGTGAGAGTCCGCTGATTACCTATGAATCGTCGGGCAACATATTTGCCGTCAGCTCCGACAAGCTTGTGGTGGCTCATGGTCTGCATGACTATATCGTGGCCGATACCGGCGACGTGCTTCTTGTCTGTCCCAAGAGCGAGGAGCAGAGGATAAAGCAGATGGTCAATGATGTCAAGCTCTCGTTCGGCGACAAATACCTCTAAACAGCCTCTCTGATCACATCCATGGAAACCAAACCTTATAATCTTACACCCGAACAGGAAGACCGGTTGGTGGAAAGCGAGTTCCGCGATCTGCTGGCCGGATATATGGCCAGTAACCACCGGAAGAAGGTCGACATAATAGAGCGGGCGTTTGCCTTCGCTAAGTCGGCCCATCAGGGTGTGCGCCGCCGGTCCGGTGAGCCTTATATACTTCATCCCATAGCCGTGGCCAAGATCGCCTCGCAGGAGATAGGACTCGGCTCGACTTCGATATGTGCGGCGTTGCTCCACGATGTGGTCGAGGACACTGAGTTCACTGTCAGCGACATTGAGCAGCACTTCGGGAAGAAGATAGCAGAGATCGTAGAGGGTCTCACCAAGATATCAGGTGGTATTTTTGGAGACAAGGCTTCCGCCCAGGCCGAAAATTTCCGCAAGCTCCTTCTCACAATGAGCAAGGATATACGTGTCATACTGCTGAAGATGGCCGATCGCCTGCACAATATGTGTACCCTCGGTTCCATGGCTCCGAACAAGCAGTATAAGATAGCCGGCGAGACCTTGTATATATATGCGCCTCTGGCCCACCGGCTTGGACTTTTTGCCATAAAGACCGAACTGGAGGATCTTAGCTTCAAATACGAGCACCCTCGTGAATATGAGCGCATCACGGCACTGCTGAAAGGAAGCGAGGAGGGACGTGCGATGGTCTACAACAATTTCGCCGCTCCTATCCGGGAGCGCCTTGATGCGATGGGGCTGCACTACGATGCCAAGGCCCGGCTGAAATCCGTCTATTCCATCTGGCGCAAGATGGAGACAAAACACATTCCATTCGAGGAGGTCTACGATCTCTATGCCATGCGCATCATCTTCGACTGCCCCGACGGGGTGGGAGAGAAGGAGATGTGCTACCGCATATATGCCGCGCTCACCGATCTCTACCGTCCGCATCCGGAGCGCATACGCGACTGGATCGCTGTCCCGAAGGCCAACGGATATCAGGCTCTCCATGTCACACTCATGGGCCCTGACGGCAACTGGATAGAGGTGCAGATCCGTTCGAGGAGAATGGACGAGATTGCCGAGAAAGGTTTTGCCGCCCACTGGAAATACAAGATCGGCGGGGAAGGTGAGGAGGAGAGCGAGCTGACAGTATGGCTCCGCACAATCAAGGATATCCTTGACGATCCAACGCCTAACGCCATCGACTTCCTCGATACTCTGAAGCTTAACCTCTTCTCATCGGAGATCGTCGTGTTCACGCCCAAGGGCGAGCTGCTCACTCTTGCTGCCGGAGCCACGGTGCTTGATGTGGCTTATACGCTCCACTCCGAAATCGGAAACCATTGCATAGCCGGAAAGGTGAACCATAAACTCGTACCACTGTCGCAGAAGCTCAATTCCGGCGATCAGGTGGAGGTGCTCACCTCGAAGTCGCAGTCTCCCAGACCCGAGTGGATGTCCTTCCTCGCCACCGCCAAGGCTAAGACCCGCCTGCGCAAGGAACTGAGGCGCGAGCAGCAGCCCGACATTGACACCGGCAGGAAGATTTTCGAGAAGTTCCTTGAGGAGAATAATATCACTCTCAACAATGATGTGATGACCAAGATCCTCGGAACCTATCATGTAGCCACCCGCGAGGAGCTTTTCCTGCGTCTCGGCACCGGAGAGGCTTCGATCGACGACTATCTTAATGTCAAAACATCCAAGAGTGCCCGTTCGCTCGTGTCGAGACTCCTGCGGCTCGGGTTCGGCGGCTCGAACAAGAAAAAGGATGTGCCAAAGCCGGCGCCGTTGGCTCCTCCTAAGGGAAAGATCAATACAAAGGAGACCTACGTCCTGCGTTTCAACGACAATGAGCGCAATTTCGCCCTTTCCGACTGCTGTCGTCCCATCCCTGGCGATGATGATGTGATGGGATTCATAAATGACGACGGTGTCGTTGAGGTCCATTCGCTCACCTGTCCGCGCGCGCAGGTGCTGAAGGCAAGCTACGGGCCGCGCATCCTTGCCGTGAAGTGGGAGAATGTCACCGAGAAATTCCTGGCCAAGGTGCGCATCGAGGGCATAGACCGTCACGGCATACTCCAGGAACTTACACGTCTCATCTCCACCGCCCTTGACATAGACATCCGCAGCCTCAACATCCAGGCGAGGGAAGAGGTGTTCTCATGTGATCTGACTGTAAAGGTAGGATCCGTGGGCGACATCGACTCTCTCTGCTCTAAGGTCTCGAAGATAAAGGGGGTAAGACGCGTTGACCGCATGAAATAAATATCAAATCTAAACCAATTATTATCATAAAACCATGAAAATTAAAAGTCTGCTTGTCGCCTTGTTGTGTCTTTCCGGCATGACGGGCGTAATGGAGGCGAAGAATTTCGAGAACACCGATGCGTCGGTCCACTGGTCGTTCACGACGACCGGTGCCGGTGAAAAGGAAGTTCCGGAGATCTCGCCCGAGGGGGCTGTGAGTATGGCGACATTCTCTTCCGAACTCGAATCGACAGGTGCTGCCGCTTCATCAAACGATCCCATTGCTACCTATCTGAAGTTTATGGTAGAGAACTCACAGGGCGGCCATCTCCAGTGGCGTGTCATCCCCAAAAAAGGTGTCAAGTTCACGCCTACGCGTGTCACCGCCAAGATCCGCCGCTTCGGCACAGATGGCGGTCTGATGGACGTGTCGGTCAAAAATGATGAGGGTGTCTCAGAGATTCTTGAGACAGGCTTAGTACCGCAGCGTGCTAACAGGACTGTGGATACTGATGACAAGAGGAATGAGGCGAAATTCTGTTCGAGCTTCGATCTGGAGGTACCCGCCACTCTTGCCACCGAGCAAGGATTCGTTCTTGATCTGTATTTATACAGCGCGTCCAACAAGGAACTTGGCGTGAGAGATATCTATATCTATGGCAAGGTCGACGGAGAGTCGGAGGATGTCAGCGTATATTCTCTCGGTATCGCCGCCAATCCGGAATATGGCGGCCAGGTGTCCGTCTACCCCAATGCCGCATCGTATGATGAGGGTACGGAGGTGCGTCTCACGGCTGTAAGCAATTTCGGATATGGATTTGTCAACTGGACCGACAGTGACGGCAAGGTCATTTCCGATAAGGCTGAGTTTATGTACACCGTGAAGCTTGATGCCAACCTGACGGCCAATTTTGAGAAGATCGAGACATACGAGCTTGCCTACGACGTGGAGGGTGGAGCCAATGCATATCAGGTGCAGCTAACTCCGGATCCCACGGTCGTGAGCGGCAGAAATATGTATGAGGCCGGAACAAACGTGACCCTGACGGCCGTGTCCAATCCGATCATGACTTTCACCAACTGGAGTGACGGCCAGACCACCGAGGAGATTTCCTTAGTGATGGATTCTGACAAGAAGATCACGGCAAGTTTCGCAGCCGCGGACTATATCGTCGGCTGGGACTTCTGGCGCAGCGGAAATGACGGTCGTCCGGCCGATTTCTATACCGATGGCAATGACAATGTGCAGCTCGTGCTCCGCAACGCTTCCGGTGCCACTTCCTCATGGCTCGATAAGAGCCAGTCTTCCGATCCGAATGGCTACGAAGGCCGCAATGCTACGGTCAACTGGCGCACGACCGGACTGGGTGACTATTACTGGCAGACCAAGATCGATGCATCCGCTTTCTCAGACATCCATGTGGCAGGCGGAATGTTGTATAACTACAACGCCTATACCGTGTATGACGTGGAGGCTTCACTTGATGCCGAGACCTGGGACAAGGTGGGTTCTGTGACTATCGAAGGTGTCAAGAAATGGACTGACTATGATTTCACACTGCCCGCCAAGTTTGACAACGGCTCCGGTGTGTACATCCGCTGGATCGCCGACAAGTCATCAGCCATCAACGGAACGCAGAGCAACAACGACGGTATATCCATGAGTGCCACCTATATCACCGGTACTCCCAAGCTGGTCGACGACGGTACTGCCCCCGTGCTTCTCAGCGTAGTTCCGGAGGACAACTCCTCGTCAGCTTCGATCACCGGTCGTGTCGTACTCACATTTGATGAGAAAATCCAGCTTGTTCCATCGGCCAAGGCTGTCCTCAAGGGCAACGGCTCGGAACTTGAGCTGACCGGAGAGGTATCGGGCAAGACTGTCATGTTCTCCTATAAGAATCTTGCCTACGGGACATCATACACATTTGAGCTTCCCGCATGGAGTGTGGCCGACCTGACCGACAACAAATATGGCGAGGCTGTCACCATCAGTTTCTCCACAAGAAACCGCGACGCAGTGGTCAAGACTCTTTATGATTTCATCGTGCCTGACGACGGTACATTCAAGGATGCCATCGCTGCAGCCGACAACCGTTCCGATAAGAACACCCGCTTCCGCATATTTGTCAAGAAGGGTCGCTATGAGCTTCCCTGGAGCGAGACAACCAACATAACCAACAACGGTGTCACACTGCCCAACCCGATCACGTATCTCAGCTCGTCCAATGTCTCGATCATCGGTGAGGACCGTGAATCCACGGAGATCAAGAATCTCATGAAGGATGTGACCCCGAGCGGTACGACATATCCCATCGAGGGCCTTCACAATGTGGCCACACTGCTCATAAACAAGAAAGTGACCAACACTTATATCCAGGATATCGCCCTCGTGAACGGTATGAACGACAATACCGGACGTGGAGGCGCGTTTGAGGATTGTGGCGACAAGACCATCTGCAAGAACGTCACCCTCTGGGGCTATCAGGACACATATCTGTCCAACAATGACGGTGGCCGCTTCTATTTCGAGGGCGGTGTGCTTCGCGGACGCACCGATTATCTCTGCGGTAAGGGTGACGTATATTATAAGGATGTGGTGCTTCAGATGTGTGCCGCCGACGGCGGTTTCATCACCGCGCCTTCCACTCCCCGTCTGTATGGCTATGTGTTCAAGGACTGCGAGGTCGTGGTTGAGAGTGATGAGCTTAACGGAAGATTCACCCTTGGACGTCCGTGGGGCGAAGGGACTCCCACCGCGATTTTCATCGACACCAAGATGACCGCACAGCCTTCGGCTGCCGGATGGAGCGAGATGAGTTCCGGCTGGCCCAAGCGTTTTGCCGAGTACAACTCATTCACGGCTTCAGGAACAGCAGTCGATATGAGCAACCGCAAGACGGTGTTTGCAAGCACTCATACCAACAATCCGGTTCTTACCAAGGAGGAGGCCGACGGCTATTCCTATGATAAGGTTATGGGTGCGTCGGACAGTTGGGATCCGGCCGGTATAGCTGAGGCTGCGCCGCTGCCTTCCAATGTCAGAATCGATGGCGGTTCACTCGTGTGGGACGACAATGAATATGTATTGTGCTGGGCCGTGTGTGCCGACGGCAAGGTGATTGACTTCACTATCGACCCCAAGTATGATGTGGACACTACGGCTGATGTTGTTTACAGTGTCCGTTCGGCCAATGAGATGGGCGGACTCGGCGAGGCTGTCGTGGCAGGCTCGACCGGCATCCGCGATGTCGTGGCTGAATCAGAGGTTGTCTCCACCGCATATTATAATATCCAGGGTATGCGTGTGACATCCGCCGCTACCGGAGTACTGATCAAGGTCGACACACTCCGCAACGGTAAGACCGTCACATCCAAAGTGATCAGATGATACGACGATAGTTACGTAAATCAAAAAATGGACTGCGCCGCACGATTCCGGCGCAGTCCATTTTTTTTGATCTTTACTTATTATAGCTGACAGAGTGGAGAGGCTCTGTTATTTGCCTCCTTTCTGCTTCAGGTCGAGAGGTTTGAGCCCGCGGTTGCGCAGAAGTGCGTTGACCGACGGACGATGACCCCTGAACTTGACATACAGCTCCATGGGATCCTCGCTGCCGCCCATCTCGAGGATGTTCTCCTTGAATGATTTGGCTGTGGCCGGATCAAACACACCTTTTTCAAGGAAAAGTTCGAAGCCGTCGGTGTCAAGCACCTCAGCCCACAGATAGGTGTAGTAGCCGGAAGCGTAGCCGTCGCTACCGAATATGTGTTTGAAGTAGGGCGAACGGTAGCGGTAGGCGATGAGATCGGGCATCCCGAGCTTATCGGCCACATCCTTCTCGAACTTGTCGACATCGACAGTCTCATCCTCGGCGGGACTGTAGCTTCCCCATGCGAGGTCGAGCAGGGATGCACCGGCAAGTTCGGTGGTCATGAAGCCCTGGTTGTGGGTTGATGCCGCTTCAAGTTTCTTGACGAGTTCCGCAGGTATGGGTTTACCGGTCTTGTAGTGGAAGGCGTATTCCTTGAGCAGCTCGGGATGGAGTGCCCAGTGCTCGTTGATCTGCGAGGGGAGTTCCACGAAGTCGCGGTCAACGTTGGTTCCGCTCTGTGAGCGCAGCTTGGCGCGCGAAAGCATCCCGTGAAGTCCATGGCCGAACTCATGAAACATTGTCTCGACCTCATCGATGGTGAGCAGAGCCGGGGTATCGGCTGTCGGACGTGTGAAGTTGCCCACATTGTATATGATGGGGCGGCCTGTGGTTCCGTCGGGATCGACAAACGAACCCTTGAACTCGCTCATCCATGCTCCCTGACGCTTTGTGGCGCGGGGGAAATAGTCGGTCATGAACACTGCGATATGCTCGCCGGTGTTTATATCCGTGACATCATAGACAGTGACTTCCGGATTGTATTTGGGTGCATCAGGCATCTCTGTGAATTTCACGCCATAAAGCTTCTCGGCAAGGGTGAAGATGCCTTTGCGGACATTGTCGATGGGGAAATATGCGCTCACTTCATTCTCGTCGAGATCATATTTCTTCGCACGGACTTTCTCGGCGTAATAGTAGTAGTCCCAGGGAGCTATTTTCACACCGTTGCCTTCGGAGTCGGCGAGAGCCTGCATCTCGGCCACTTCCTCTTCCACCTTGTTCTTGGCCGGTTCCCAGATCTGGAGCAGCAGGTCTGTGGCAGCCTCGGGAGTCTTGGCCATGACATTGTCAGTCATGTATGAAGCGAAATCCTTGAATCCGAGCAGTTTCGCCTTTTTGGCGCGGTTCTTGACTATGTCGCCTATGACAGGACGGTTGTCGTAGGGTGCTTTTGAAGCAAGGTTCATATATCCTTCATACATCTTCCGGCGCAGATCACGGTTGTCGGCATACTTCAGCACCGGCAGACGGCTCGGTGCATGGAGCGTGAACAGCCATTTGCCGTCATAACCCTTGGCCTTCGCTTCGGTAGCAGCCGTGGCCACTATTCCGGCCGGTATTCCTGAGAGATCCGCCTCGTTGTCGACAAGCAGCTCGAACGAGTTGGTCGATGCGAGAAGATTCTTGTTGAACGTAAGATATAGATCAGTGAGTTTCTTGTTGACTTCCTTCAGTTGCTCCTTGTCGGAGTCGGACAGGAGTGCTCCGTTGCGTGTGAAGCTCTTGTAGGAGTCCTCAACGGCCTTTTTCTCCGGTCCGCTGAGGCCGAGTTTCGCACGGTTGTCGTAGATGGTCTTCACGCGCTTGAACAGGGCCGGATTCATCGAGATTTCATCGGAGGCATCGGATACCATCGGATAGATCTTCTCTGAAAGTTCCTGCATCTCGGGAGTATTGTCGGTCTCGTCGAGAGAGGAGAATACGAGTATGACACGGTTGAGTAGCTCGCCCGATTTCTCCATAGCCAGGATGGTGTTGGCGAATGTCGGAGCCTCGGGATTGTCGGTGATTTCCTTTATCTCGGCTCTCTGACGGGCTATGCCCTCCTCGACAGCCGGAAGATAGTCGGAATACTGGATCTTTTCAAACGGCGGGATGTCGTAAGCGGTGCCGTAGGGGACAAGAAACGGGTTTTCCCGTGTGCTCTGGGCATTCATGGCCTGTGGTGGGATTGTTAGCAGTGCTGCTGCAAGGGCGGCACCTTTGATGATTGAATTCATTAAATGGGATATGATTATGGTTTATTTTTGTTTTCGTCGAATACGAATGTGGCGAGAAACGGATAGTGGTCGCTCGACGGCGATGAGCCTCGCGTGATATCCACACAGTTGAAGTCTCCCTTATAGAGCACATGGTCTATGCGGAAATAGAATCTGTTGCCGTGGTATGTTATGGTCGGTCCGAGGGCGTTCTGCGCGTAGGCATCGGTCATGTCACCGTCCATTATGGTACGGATAGCATAGCAGCTCGGTATGTCGTTGAAGTCGCCGGCCACGATCGTGTTGCCGCCGATTGAGTCTATGGCGTGGCGTATGGCGCGGGCCTGTTCGGTGCGTTCCTCAAAGGCTTTGGCCAATTTGGAGATAAGTTGTGTCTTGACGCGCGACAGTTCCTTGCGCAGAGCCTGTTCCGACCCGGGAGCTTTGTCAAACAATCCCTGATACAGCTCCTTGTCGCGGGGCGTCAGTCCGATGCTTTCGAGATGTACGTTGAACAGATGGATTGTCCGGCCATCGATATTCAGCCGGAAGCAGGCAAACCGGCAGGCTATATCCTGAGGCAGATTGAAATCCACCAGCTCGAAGGGGTATTTGGAGAGTAGTGTCTGCTGCTTGCTCGCGTTGACCATACGGTAGGGGTAGCGGGCTGAAAGCTCGTCGATCTGTTCGGTCGTGATGTGCCATAGCGGCCATGATTTGAGAAATTCCACCTCCTGGAGGCTCACTATGTCGGCATCGGTGGAGAGGATGTAGTCGATGGTGGCATTTCGTGTCAGTCCCGGGACATCACCTCTGAAATCCCAGAAATGTAGCACATTGTAGGTGAGGAATGTGAACGAGCGTTCTTTCTCAGCCTCGGTGAGCTTGTGGGTGCTGAAATTGAAGGGTGAGAATACCAGTATCGGCGGGAGCGATGCTACCAGTGCGAGTGCGATCACCACTGCGGCTTTGCGCCAGAACACGAGATCGACTATAAGGAACAGGATGGAGGCCAGTAGAAACAGGGGAAACGTCATGGCCATGAGGGCAGCGATGACTACCTTGCCGGGATCAAACACTCCTCCGTAGGCCGAGAATACTGTGGCCATGGCCAGCCCGGTGTTGAGGGCCGCGACGATGGCGAATATTGTGGCCCTCGTGGGGCGCAGGATGAATCTGTTGAAGTGTTTAACGTATTCCATTCTTGATATTGCGGCTCAGATCGAAGAGCCTGCGGCGTTCGTCGGAGGTCAGTCCGGTATATCCTGATTTCTTGATTTTTTCGAGGATAATGTCAAGCTCGCGGCGCTCGTCGGCTGAGATTTGTGGTCCGGCAGATGCGGGATACCGTGATGAGGTGTCAGCGTGAGGTTTGCGTGGGGTGGAACGCCTTTTGAGCCTTGTGGCAAACAATGCTCCGGTGATTATGCCTCCCACGTGGGCTATCTCTCCGCCTGCATTGCTCCCTGAGATGCCGGCGAGCACGAGTATGATCGTGGCTATGGCGATCCACTTGAGTTTAACACTTCCTATGAGGAATAAGTTCATCCTGAAATCGGGTATGAGCATTGCTGTGGCTGTCACGATGGCCATCACGGAGGCGGAAGAGCCTATGAGCCAGCCTGTAGCGCCGGCGAATACAGGCAGCAGGTTATAAGCGGCGAAAAAGAGCAGCGCGCCTCCGAGCCCGCCGCAGATGTAGAGGGTGAGCATTTGCCGGGATGTACACCTCATGCGGAAGAGGGTTCCGAACCAATACAGCCACAGCATATTGAAGAGTATGTGGAGCAGGTCGTATTGGGCGAACATATAGGTCAGCGGTGTCCACGGTCGGGTGAGCAGTGTGGACGGCCGGGACGGCATCTCTACTATATGTAGCATATAGTCAATGAATCCGCTGCTGTCGGCCATGAACATTCCGCCGATGGCCGTGAGCCGGAGCAGGATGAATACGGCTATATTGATCCACACGAGCTTCATGAGCATCGTGGAGCGTGTGAATCCTGTGCGCAGTTCGTCAATAACCGCCATAACCGGATCCTCCCGAGCCGAATGTGCCGTGTTTCTTCCAGTAAAGGATGATCAGGAAGCCGAATATCATTCCGCCGAGATGTGCGAAGTGGGCTATTCCGTCGGATACACCTCTTGCTTCGCTCATACCGATGAGAAGTTCGATCACGCCCATGCCGATCACCATCCATTTGGCCTTGATGGGTACCGGGATGAAGAAGAGGAAGAGCGGTGCGTTGGGAAACAGCATACCGAAAGCAAGCAGTACACCATAGATCGCACCGGAGGCGCCGATGGTGACGAGCGAGTTGAGCATCGCGGCCACCTGGCGGCTTCCCTCGGGTGTGTTCATGGCCTGATGGAGGTATTCACGCATCTCGGGGAAGTCCACATGATTGAGGTTGGCGAGGACTTTCACGTATGAGTCCTCCCATGTCAGCGCCCATGCAAGCTCCTGGATGAGGGCTGCGCCGACACCGCATGATATATAGTAGAACAGAAACCGCGCTCCGCCGAGTGTGCGTTCGAGTGTGATGCCGAACATGAAGAGAGAGAACATATTGAAGAATATGTGTGCGAAATTTCTCGTGTCGTGCATGAACATATAGGTCAGCAGTTGCGCGGGATTGAAATCGGATGCCCTGAAGTAGTGGAGTCCTCCCAATGTCTCCAGACTCATTCCTAATCTGGATGGGAGTACGAACATGGCCAGCCACACGATCAGATTGATGATGATGAGGTTCTTTGTCACCGGTGGCATCTGGCTGAATATAGAACCGTTGTTTAGCATAGGGATTTACCTTTTGGTGATCAAATTGCAAAATTACAAAATCCACGCGACATTATCGCACCTTTTCCGCTTTTTCGTGTAGTAACTTTGCACAAAAAACAAAACTAAAAAATAACTGCAATGAACAATCTATCAGTATCAAAGAAGGTCTATGCCGACATCACCGACCGCATCCGCACCGTACTATTCTCCTCACCGTCCTCCTCTGCCGAGGCCATGCGTATGGTCGATGCTTATCTTGAAGGAAACGCCGTCGGGAGCGATGACAATATAGCCATGCTGGCTTTCAATATGATCCGTGTGGAGCTTGACAGGGCCATGGAGCGCTCGGCCAAAGCTAAGGAACGGGCGAGAAATCGTAGGGAAGCCGCGAAGGCTGCCGATTCCGCGAAGGCTGCGGATTCTGTCAGAACTGAATCCATAGTGCCTGTCCCGGACGTTGATGCGGTACCCGCGTCTGTTCCCGTTATGCTCTCCCGCCGCGAACGCCGAGCCATGGCCCGTGCCTCCGCCAAAAAGGCGAGGAATCTATGGCGAGGCATATCTTGATCAAGATCCGGGATTGAAAAGTGTTTTTTTTAGCATCGATTTTGGGTTGAAAAGTGTATTATTTAATTGCAAAATCGGGTTGAAAAGTGTATTTTGATAGAGTAATGATTTAATATCCAAATGGTTATTAAAAAAGCCGAGTCCATTGGCTGGACACGGCTTTTCATAGAAGATAATGAATGTTTATTCGGCGTATTCGATCTTGCCGACGATCTTGCGCGACGGGATAGCCTCGCCTTCGAGGATCACGGAGGGCTGGTGGAGCTCGCCGGGGAAGTAGAGGAAGAAGCGGTCGGGTGATGCTATGGCATAGTCTGTCTCGCCTTCGAGGTCGAAGAATGTGCGGTCCTTCACGGGATCATATTCCATGTTGGGCTTACCTCCCTTGGGATGTCCCATCAGTTCGTTGCCCTCGAAGGTGTATTGCAGGTCGATGAACTTGTTGTGGGTCTCGCTGCGTGTTTCGGCGGGCGATTTGGGTGTGTATTCGAGCATATTGAACCACAGGCGGCCGGGAACTACCTCGTGTTTGCCTTTGGGGAGTGTATGGAGGTCGTGGTCGCGGAGGAATGTGAACATTTTGTCCCACAGATCCTTGTTGGCATGATACTGCTCGGCGAACTCTACGGCGTTGACGGAAGCATCGGGATTGCAGTCCCATCCGTTGGCCCATTCGCGTGTCTCCATCCAGGCCTTGGCCTCTTCGGGGGTGAATTTCTTCTTTGTTGACATGGTATATTATGTATTAAATAGGTGTTATGATTGCAAAATTACATAATTGGTGTGGAAAATAGTATTTTTTGTGTAACTTTGTCAAAACAAATTTTGATTTCTACCATGAGACTACCTATGTTTTTAGCGGCTATGGCAGTCAGCGCGGCTACGGTCCATGCTGCTGTTGATCCGGCCTATGCTCCCTATTATGAGAACCTTCCGTTTGAGATGCCTGAGGTGTCAGTACCGGCCATCCCCGACCGTTCGGTATCGCTGACCGATTTCGGGGCTGTGAATGACGGTGCCACTCTCAACACCGAGGCGTTTGCCAAGGCCATAGACCATCTGTCGCAGCTCGGCGGCGGGACGCTTCTCGTCCCCGACGGCGTGTGGCTGACAGGTCCCATAGAGCTGAAGTCCAACATAAATCTCAATCTCTCGGAGAGTGCGGTCATATCGTTTGACCCTGATCCCGATCTTTATCCCATGCGTCGTGTGATCTACGAGGGCTTCGAGGCCTGGCGCCGCCAGTCGCCGATCACGGGCACGGATCTTGTCAACGTCGCAATTACCGGCAAGGGTATAATCGACGGCAACGGCACCCGCTGGCGTCCGGTCAGGAAGACACAGATGACAAGCGACGAATGGAAGAATCTTACGGCCAAGGGCGGTGTGATACAGCCTTCCGGCGAGTATGACCAGGAATGGTATCCGTCGCAGGCGTTTCTCGAGGGCAAGAAGAACGGCAACCGCCGCCGGGAGTACACGAAGGAGGAGGCCGATTCCTATAAGCAGTATCTCCGTCCGGTGATGCTTCACCTTGTGAGGTGCAAGAATGTGATGCTCAAGGGTGTCACTTTCCAGAACTCTCCGGCATGGAACCTCCATCCGCTCATGTGTGAGAATCTGATACTCGACGGAGTCAACGTGCGCAACCCGTATTATTCCCACAATGGCGACGGAATGGATATCGAGTCGTGCAAGAATGTGATAATCTGCCGTTCGCTTCTCGACGTGGGCGATGATGCCATCTGCATCAAGTCCGGCAAGGATGAAGAAGGCCGCAAGCGCGGCATCCCCACGGAGAATGTGATCGTCAGGGATTGCCGGGTGTTCCACGGCCATGGCGGTTTCGTGGTCGGCAGCGAGATGAGCGGTGGTGTCAACAATATTTCCGTCGAGAACTGCCAGTTCACCGGCACAGACGTGGGTCTGCGCTTCAAGAGCACCCGTGGCCGTGGCGGCGTGGTGAAAAATATCTTCATCAACAATATTTCAATGCTCGACATCACCGGCGATGCCATCACATTCGACCTCTATTACTGGACTTTCGGCAACGGTCCCAAGGAGATCCCCGTGGCTGACGAGACCACTCCTCAGTTCAAGGACATAACGATCAGCAACGTCACCGCACTCAATTCCGGCAAGGCTCTGAAATTCAACGGTATTCCTGAGATGCCAATTGAGAACATAACAGTCAGCAATTCGGTGTTCACCGCCCGCGAGGGAGGCCTGCTTTCGGAGTCGAAGAATATTCTCTTTGACAATGTACTGATCCGTCCGGATGCGGGTCCGGCACTGACCATCAACAATGTCAGCGATGCCACATTCACCCTCTGCCGCTTCATCACTCCGGAGGGAACGGATGCCGTGGTCGAGACCGGCACAAACAAGAATATCAGGATGGGAAGATAACGTTGATTGAACATATACAATAAAAGCGTCCGGCCACTCGGCCGGACGCTTTTATTGTATATGGATTGTTCTCAGAACTCAGCCTTGCCCGGGGTGCGGGGGAAGGGGATCACGTCGCGGATGTTGGTCATGCCGGTCACGAAGAGCACGAGTCTCTCGAAGCCGAGTCCGAATCCGGAGTGGGGGACGGTGCCGAAGCGGCGTGTGTCGAGATACCACCACATATCCTTCATGGGTATGTTCAGTTCCTCGATGCGGGCGAGCAGCTTGTCGTAGTTTTCCTCGCGTTCGGATCCGCCGATGATCTCGCCGATGTGGGGGAAGAGCACGTCCATGGCGCGGACTGTCTTGCCGTCCTCGTTCTGCTTCATGTAGAACGCCTTGATCTCCTTGGGATAGTCGGTGAGGATGACGGGCTTCTTGAAGTGTTCCTCCACCAAGTAGCGTTCGTGCTCGCTCTGGAGATCCGTGCCCCAGTGGACGGGGAATTCGAATTTCTTGCCGGAGGCCTCGAGGATCTTCACGCCCTCGCCGTAGGACAGGCGGACGAACTCGCTGTCGACCACTGATCTAAGGCGCGCGATGAGATCCTTGTCATACATCTGCTCGAGGAAGCGGATGTCGTCCATGCAGTTGTCAAGAGCGTAGTTGATGCAGTATTTCACGAACTCCTCGGCAAGATCCATGTTGTCCTTGATGTCGTAGAACGCCATTTCCGGCTCGATCATCCAGAACTCGGCGAGGTGGCGCGGAGTGTTGGAGTTTTCGGCACGGAATGTGGGACCGAAGGTGTAGATCTGTCCGAGGGCTGTGGCTCCAAGCTCGCCTTCGAGCTGGCCGGAGACGGTCAGCGCGGTGGATTTGGCGAAGAAGTCCTTCGAGTAGTCCACCTTTCCCTCCTCGTCCTTGGGGAGGTTGGCGAGGTCGAGTGTCGTCACCTGGAACATTGCTCCCGCGCCCTCGCAGTCGCTTGCGGTGATCAGCGGGGTGTTGAGATAGAAGAATCCCTTGTCCTGGAAGAACTTGTGGATGGCGAAGGCCAGTGCGCTGCGCACACGCAGTACGGCTCCGAACGTGTTGGTGCGGGGACGCAGGTGGGCTATCTCGCGGAGAAATTCGAGCGTGTGGCCTTTCTTCTGGAGCGGGTATGTCTCGGGATCGGCGGTGCCGTAGACGCCGAACGAGTCGGCCTGGATCTCACACGACTGCCCTTTGCCCTGGCTCTCCACGAGCTTGCCTGTCACGTGGATGCTTGATCCGGTGGTGACGGGCTTCAGATCCTCATCGGAGAACTTGGACATATCGAGCACGATCTGTAGATTGTTTATGGAGGACCCGTCGTTGAGCTGCACGAACTGTACGTGCTTGTTGCCACGGCGGGTTCTCACCCAACCCCGTGCCTCAACCTCGGTGCCGATCAGGTCCGGGGAGGAAAGAAGTTCTTTTACAGTTACTTTTTTCATCTTTCGGATATTGGTTTATTCGAATGAACCCATCTTGAGGTAGTTGACCTCTTCCTGGGTGAGATAGCGCCAGCGTCCGCGCGGCAGGTTCTTCTTGGTGAGGCCTGCGAAGTAGACGCGGTCGAGTTTGGTGACGTGGTAGCCGAGGCTCTCGAAGATGCGGCGCACGATGCGGTTGCGTCCTGAGT
>CAZKIE010000020.1:0-53683 GCA_964552825.1 uncultured Staphylococcus sp.
GTTGGATATGCCGTCATTGCCAAGGGCTAAAATCTGGCGGATCTCTCCGGCAAATGCTTTTGCCTCTTCCAGAGTCCGAACCTCCTTACGTGGCAGGGTGAAACGTACCTGAGAACCGACTATCTGCTCTATTTCAAGATAACGCTCCAGTTCCTCACGGACACGCTCTTTCACGGCATTTGCCATTTTCTCAGTAAATCCGGATTTCTTGCGGAACTCCACCTTGTCAACTTTTACGGTAAAGGGGCGGAAGAAATAGTCTATCTTCATATCCAATGCGTTGGCAAGGGCTATCAAGACATTGCTATCCGGCTTCATCCGCCCTTTCTCATATTTGTTGATAGCCTGTTTGCTGACAGGAGCAGCCAGAGATTGAGCAAGTTTCTCCAATGAGATACCTCTCATCAGTCGGGCTTGCCTTAGTCGGCGTGAAAATATGTCGGTAGCCTGATTGTTCATGTCTATTCTATTTGGTTGACAAAGTTAGTAATAATATCTGACATGTCAACCTATACATAAGAACAACTTCCCCTGAATTTTGCTTCGTTAGGAACAACCGCAAATCGAACTCTCGATAAACTAAATATAGTTATTTTTTCAATAATTGTACAATTATATCTCTTAAAATTTTGATGGAACAGTTATTATTGTTAATTTTGCATCGTTTTAATATAGTATTAAAATGATGCAATAATGACGCAAAACACTCAACTCTTAATATCTGGCATACCGATTTCGCTTAGTAGGCGTTCATCTGACCGATTGGCAGGAATCAATATGGGGGAGAAACTCTCATTTGATTTCTATGACGGCACGTTCAAAGGTGTGGGTATGCTGTTTTTGAGACCTAAAGGAAAAAATCCCACCCCCAAAAAGTGTGAACTTGTGGGCAATAGAATGTCTCAACTGTTTAACCTGCCGGTGGTGTTCATCCTGTCGCCTGGTCCGACTTATGAACGTCAGCGTCTTATGGAGAGGGACGTTTATTTTGTCATGTCTGACAAGTATGCCAATCTGCCTATGTTTGTGGCGTTGGAGAGGGTGAGTTCACGAAAGGTGCCCGATAAACTGACTCCGGTAGCACAATATATACTGCTGTATCATCTTCAGATAGAAAGCATCGAGGGGAAATCCACCAAGACGATAGCCTCCATGATGCCGTACTCCTATGAAAGTGTCTCCATAGGGCTTACTTGCCTGACCGATATAGGACTTTGTGAAAAGGTTGCTATTGATTGGCGTACCAAGTCAATCAAGTTCAAAAGTGAAGGAAGAAGATTGTGGGAGCAAGCAGGAAAATATCTTGTCAATCCCGTGGAAAGGCGTTATTTCTGCGATGGCATCATAACTTCGCAGAGATTTCCGGTCTGCGGCATAAACGCCTTGTCGCACTATTCAATGCTGAATCCGGATCCTGAACAATGGATTATGATGAGTGCGAAAGAGTACCGCAATCTCCACAGTGAAGGGGAAGTCATAAACCCGAATGAATTTGATGGCGAAATCATTATTGAGATATGGAAATATCCGGTAGTAGCCCGATTAAAAACCTTCCCGGAATGGGTAGACAAACTATCTCTGGCACTGTCATTAATGGAGGATGAAGATCCGCGTGTGGAAGGAGAAATTGAACGAATGATAAATGATTTTCAATGGAAGGATTAGATAAATTCAGAGAGGCATTTGCCGACTACAAGGATAACTATGTGATAATTGGTGGGACTGCCTGCGATATTGTAATGACCGGTACTGTAGTGCGTCCGCGAGCTACCCATGACATTGATATGATTGTGGTGGTTGAGAATATGACACCTGATTTCGGCCGTAGATTTTGGGAATTCATTAAGGAAGCCGGGTATAGGCCGGAACGCCGCAAAACAGAGGAAGGAGAGCCTCCCAAGTATGAACTATACCGTTTTGTTGACGGCAAAGAGGGATATCCTGAGATGATTGAACTGCTTTCTCGGCATCCGGAAGTGCTCGGTGAACCGAAAGATCTTGTTATAGAGCCATTGCCTGTTTCGGAGGATATATCAAGTCTCAGTGCCATTATTTTGGACGATGATTATTATATCTACACGATTGCCCACAGTGTTCTGACTGATGGGATACGTCACGCCGACCCCATCGCATTGATTGCGCTGAAAGCCAGGGCATACCTTAACCTCTTGGAGGAAAAAAGGAGTGGCAGGCATGTAAACACACGAAACATTAAGAAGCACCGCTCTGATGTATTAAAGAATGCAGTACTGGTCGAGGGATCTCCTGTCGCGGCACCTCTGGCCATTGTAGAGTGTGTGCGTGATTTTGTGGCGGAGATACGTTCAGATTCAGATAATCTTGTTGAGTCCTTGGCTAAGGCTATTGATGCAGAGCCGGAACTTGTCGAACAGTTACTTGAACAGTTGGAAAATCTATTTGTTGCGGAACAATGAAAATTCAATATGCTTCCGACCTTCATCTGGAATTTAAGGATAATGCCAGCTACCTAAAGCATAACCCATTGGAGGTTGTCGGTGATATACTGATTCTTGCCGGAGATATAGGCTATATAGGTGATCCAAATTACAGCCGGCATCCGTTCTGGGATTGGGCTTCAGAAAATTTTGAGCAGGTCATTTTGGCAATGGGCAATCATGAGTTCTATAAGTCCTTTGATATTGCAACCCTGAGCGATGGATACAAGTTACAGATACGGCACAATATAGCGGCGTATTATAATGCCGTGATACCTATTGGAGATACAGATATTATCGTTTCTACGCTTTGGTCGTACATTCCACTGCAGGAGGCAGCCTATACCGAACAGGTCATATCAGATTTTCACAGAATAAAGTTCAAAGGCGAGCTACTTACATTTGCGGATTTCAACAGAGAACACAGGCGTTGTCTTAATTTCATAAAGTCAGCGGTATCACAGAGCAATGCAGCTCACAAGATTGTAGTAACCCATCATGTGCCTTCGTTCAGAATGTTATGCCCTAAATTCACGGAAAGCAAAGCTAATGGTGCGTTTACAGTTGAACTGGAGGATTTCATCAAAGCAAGCGATATTGAGTTTTGGATTTACGGCCATTCCCACTATAATGTTGACATTAAGATTGGCAACACGCTCTGCATATCAAATCAACTGGGATATGTGTTTAATAATGAGTACGATACATTTCGTAAAGGCGCAATGATTGAGATATGACCCTTGTCTAACTATAAGTAAACCACCCAAATCCGGCAATTTGGATTTGGGTGGCTGCTGTTACGAGGTACGGGAGAAATATATTTCAGCGTGGCAAGCTGTCTTACTCAATGAAGCCAATCATCTCTTTCTTGAGGTCATCATCAATCTCTCGGTATCGGGCAAAGGCACGGCTACCTTCCTTATGACCACTCAATGCTCCTACAAGGTTTGGATCCTTGACCTTCTTGTAAAGATTTCCCACGAATGTTCGTCTTGCAAGGTGGCTGCTTGCTATCTCATTGATCGGGCGCTGCTCTTCTTTGCCGGTAGTAGGATTAAGTACAGTAACCATTCGTGTAATACCACAATCCTTGAAGATACGCTTGATTGCTACGTTATACTTCTGAGAGCTGATGAAAGGAAGAATCTTTCCGTCCTTCTCCACGTCCTTGTATTTTTCAAGAATATCCTTTGCCCGTTGGGTGAGGGGAACTCTGATAACATCAGACCTGTCATTCATAGTCTTGCTTGCGATATACTCCACATAGCCGTTGATTACATTGCTTGGAGTGAGACGCATTAAATCTGACACTCGGCATCCAATACAGCACTGAAAGATGAAAATATCTCGCTGGACTTCAAGAGGCTTGTTTGTTGAAAGGTCAAAGTCTGCGATTATATCACGTTCCTCGATAGTGATATAAATGGGAGTGCCATACTTTTCTGTTGTCTTGCCGTGATACTTGTCGAAGGGGTTACTTGTGGTGAGACCTTCCTCAATGGCAGCACGGAAGAATGTTCTCAGGCAGGCGAAAATACCGATGATGGTATTGTCACCTTTGTCAGATGGTCTGCGAGACTTATGGTTCTTCCTGGTTTCAGCCGGGTACTGCTCAAATATCTTAGGGTATTTGTCGAATATCTCCGGCTCATTGCGTAGAAATTCCTCGTATTGCTCCAGCACCTCCGTATTGAACATATCGAAGTCAAGAGTAAAGGGCGCACGACGCTTCACCTTACGATAAAGCTCAAAGCGGTGGAGACTGCGACTGAGAACGCCATATCTACGACGGCGCCACTCAGAGAGTCCTCTCTTGTCAGGGAACTCTTCCACAAGCTCAGTGAATTTCTTTTTCAGCTTTTGCTCCACCTCTTTCGGCTTGCGCTCCTTCTTAGGATTGTGAAAGCGATAAATCTCCTTCTCAAAGAACTCCTTGGTCAAATCTCCGGCCGAATGTTTCTCACACAGTTCATATATCAAGTCTTCCAAATCCCGAAGCTTGCGTTCGAGATCTTTAAGGTCTGCAATTTCTTGCTGGTTGGCACGAGGCTTAGTAATCACTCCATCGTTGAAACGATCGGGGTTGATGTATAGTCCACTCTTAAGCCTATACTTGTCATTTTTGGATAGGCTCAATCGTAAAAGGATTTCGGAACGTCCGTTTCCTTCTACTTTAGATGATAGATAACGCTTGATACTTGCCATTGGAGGACGCAAATTTATGTGTTGGAGGACAAAAAAATTCAGTCGGAAACAGTGCTGAAATATGCCCATTGTTTTACATTCACTCGTCAGTTTCCTGTTACAAAGTTAATAATAAATGTCTTACGTTCCAAATTTTTGTCCTCCTTTTGTCCTCCAAAGTGATTTATACTGATTTAATATGGATGAAAACGACACCTTATTTTTACATTCATTGTAACTTATATCATTAATTATTAGTATATTGTCAATTTTGCCAAAACTTGAACCCATTTCCATACTCTTCCATTGCTTTTCATTTGGTTGCTTCTGTTCTGGGCACTCATTTCAATCGCAAGTGGTTAATCTTCAACTACTTGCGATTTTTGCATTCAGAAACTGTCATCAAACTGTCAGCAAACGCCGAAAAAGTCGGCGATTCAACCCCGCTGAACCGCCCTAAATCCACTTGAATGAACCGAATTTTGATTTATTAACTTTCATTAACGCAGTAATGGCATCAACCCTCCCGGCAACGAATAGACCACCGCTGACACATTGCTGACAAAACTTCATTCCCCCTGCCTTTTCTCATCGGTAGAAATTTTTTTTCTTTTCGCCAGCCCTCCTCTCATTGGCAATCCTTTTCTCATTGCCCCAATATACAAGTTCAGTTTAACTCGGGTATATACTACCCGACCTAAACTGAACCTGAGAAAGATTTTACGATAACATGAGTGCTCTAATTAAAGAAAGAATTTTATCGGAAAATTTGGTCATTTCAAATATTGTTTGTAATTTTGCGAACAACAAATAGGATATGATATGTCAAAATTAGAGATAACACCTGAACAAGAGCGGCTTGCGCGGTTTGCCAAGGCAATGGGCCATCCCACACGGATTGCAATACTCCATTTTCTGGCTCAACGCAATGAATGCTTTTTTGGCGACATACACGAAGTCCTGTCTGTGGCCAAAGCAACCGTGTCGCAGCATCTGAGCGAATTGAAGGAGGCGGGTCTTATACAGGGCACCATAGAGCCTCCCAAGGTAAGGTATTGCATAAACCCTGAGAATTGGACAGTTGCCAAGCAGCTTTTTTCGAAGATGTTTGACGATTGCTGTCCTTCAAAAAAGAATAGTTGCTGTTCGTAAGCACTATTTTTTTAACAAAAGTGTTCGTTATTCGGCAAATGACAATTAAATCAAATATCAATGACATGAAAAAGTTACTTATGCTCCTCGCCCTTGTAATAGGGCTGATGTCATGCGGAAGCGGCGAAAACACCGCAAACGCAAAATCTCCTGAAAAGGATAAAGTGGAAGTTATCTACTTTCACGGCAAGCAACGCTGTGCCACCTGTTTGGCCATCGAGAAAAACGCCAGAGAACTGGTGAATAGTGAGTTCGCCAACGAGGTAAAGAATGGCACTGTAGTATTCCGTACAGTTGATATTTCCACTCCCGAAGGTGAGAAAATAGCCGACAAATACGAGGTGACTTGGTCGTCCCTTTTCGTAAACGGATGGAAAGACGGCAGGGAAACGCGAAACAACATGACGGAGTTCGGTTTCGTCAATGCCCGGAAGAATCCCGAAGGGTTCAAGGAAGGTCTTGCCGAAACAATACGCAAGTCGCTGAAGTGATGGAATGGCTACAGACATTGCTTGACAACAGCACAGTTCCGGCCCTTACGGCTTTCCTGCTTGGGTTGCTCACGGCCATCTCGCCGTGCCCCCTTGCCACCAATATAGCGGCAATCGGATTCATCAGCAAGGATATTGAGAACCGGCGTAGAATATTCCTTAATGGCGTACTTTATACGTTGGGACGTGTAATCGCCTATACACTGCTTGGCGTAATCCTTATTTCAATTCTGAAAGAGGGCGCAAGCGTATTCGGTATTCAGAAAGCAATAGGAAAATGGGGTGAGCTTCTGTTGGATCCGCTCCTGTTGGTTATTGGGCTTTTCATGTTATTTGGAAGCAAACTCCATCTGCCGAAATTCGGTTTTGACGGCAAGGGTGAAGGACTTGCGAAAAAAGGCGGCTGGGGAGCGTTTCTTCTCGGCGTGCTTTTCGCAATGGCGTTCTGTCCGTCAAGCGGAGTATTTTATTTCGGTATGTTGATACCTATGTCGGTAACTGCCAGAGCCGGATGGCTTCTGCCGATACTATTTGCCGTAGCAACCGCACTTCCTGTTCTTGTCGTCGCATGGATACTCGCTTTCAGCGTTGAAAAAGTCGGCGAGTTCTACGGAAAGATGCAGACAATTCAGAAATGGCTCAATATTATCGTAGGTGCACTTTTCGTAATCATCGGCATCTATTATAGCATAATAATGTATTTCTAATCAAAAAGATATAACAATGTCAGAATATAAAGAAGAAAAGAAAGGATTTTGGAGCACACTTTTCGCTCACAAAAAGAAATCATCATGCTGCTGCGGCAGTCAGATTGAGATAGTCCCTGAAAGCTCGGACAAGAAAGAGACCCCTGCGTGCAATTGCTCTACCAACCACTCCGGAAAGAAAGTAATAAAGGTATTGGGTACGGGCTGTTCAAGTTGTAAAGCACTTTACTGCACCGTGCAGGAGGCTGTGGCTCAACTTGGCATAGAGGCATCCGTTGAGAAAGAGGAAAACCTTGAGAAGATCATGGCATACAATGTGATGTCTCTTCCAGCTCTCGTTGTTGATGGCAAGGTGGTGGCAAAAGGACAGAAACTTTCTGTAGAACAAGTCAAGAGTCTTCTCGCATGATACAGGCATTCGCCGACTGGCTTGTATATTCGGTATTCGGAATGTCGCCGGAGTCGCATTGGGGAAGTGCCGTCAATTTCTTCTTTTATGATACCATAAAGATAACCGTACTTCTGTTCTTTATCTCGGTGATTATGGGCATCATCAATGCCTATTTCCCGATTGACAGGCTGCGTCGTTATCTGACAACCCGTAATTTCTATGGACTGGAATATCTCTTCGCATCGGTATTCGGTGCGATAACTCCGTTCTGTTCCTGTTCATCCATTCCGTTGTTCATCGGATTTGTCAAAGGGGGTATTCCTTTGGGAGTCACTTTTGCATTCCTTATCACTTCTCCATTGGTAAATGAGGTGGCGGTCGCAATGTTCGCCGGTACATTCGGGTGGAAAATCACAGGTGTGTATATTGCGAGCGGTATCCTTATGGGTATGGTAGGCGGCATGATACTCGGCAGAATGAAACTCAATCATCTGCTGACTCCGTGGGTGAGACAGATACAGGCCCAATCAGAGGCGGAGACGAAAGAATGGGATGCGGAGAAACTTCCCTTTCTGAAGCGGTTGCCTACAATCATCCATGACGCATGGGGCATAGTACGCGGAGTGTTCCTCTATATACTTATCGGCATAGCCATAGGTGCCGGAATACACGGATTTGTGCCTGACGAGTTCTTTGCACAGTGTATGGGGAAGAACAATTGGTATGCCGTACCTCTCGCCGTGATACTCGCAGTCCCGATGTATGCCAATGCAGCCGGTATTGTGCCCGTGATACAGGTATTCGTAGCCAAGGGAATATCAATCGGCACCGCTCTCGCATTTATGATGGCAGTGGTGGGTCTGTCTCTGCCGGAAGCAACCCTGCTGAAGAAAGTAATGACATGGAAACTAATCGGAATATTTTTCAGCGTGGTGGCTGCGATTATAATTATTTCAGGTTATCTCTTTAATTGGATATTATGAGCAAAAATAGTGGAATAGGCTTTTTTGAGTGCTATTTGTCCGTATGGGTTGTGCTCTGCATTATCATAGGTATCGGGGTTGGCCGATTTATTCCGGCAATACCCGAAACATTGGGGAAATGGGAATATGCCAATGTGTCAATACCAATAGCAGTGTTGATATGGCTTATGATATATCCCATGATGCTGAAAGTTGACTTCAAAAGCATACGCAACGTAGGCAGAAATCCCAAAGGGATACTGATTACATGTGTCACTAACTGGCTGATAAAGCCATTCTCAATGTTCGGCATTGCATGGCTGTTCTTCTTTGTGATATTTAGATCATTTATCCCTGTTGAACTTGCCGATCAGTACCTTGCAGGAGCAGTATTGCTTGGCGCAGCTCCATGCACTGCGATGGTGTTTGTCTGGAGCTATCTTTCAAAAGGCAATGCCGCCTACACATTAGTTCAAGTTGCCGTGAATGACTTAATAATACTCGTGGCGTTTGTCCCGATAGTAGGTTTTCTGCTTGGAATCGGTGGTGTGGCTATACCGTGGGACACACTCATTCTTTCAGTGGTTCTGTTTGTGGTCATACCGTTAGTGGCAGCCGTCATCACAAGGATGTATGTGGTGAGGAAAAAAGGCATTGAGTATTACAACAATGTATTTGTCAACAAATTCAGTTCGTGGACTATAATTGGATTGCTTCTGACGCTGATAATTCTCTTTTCCTTTCAAGGTCAGACCATTCTTTCAAATCCGATGCACATTTTGCTAATTGCAGTCCCTCTGATAATCCAGACCATAGTGATATTCTTTATTGCCTACGGTTGGGCAAAGACATGGAATCTTCCACATGATGTTGCTGCTCCTGCAGGAATGATTGGAGCAAGCAATTTCTTTGAGTTGTCGGTTGCTGTTGCCATTTCTCTCTTCGGATTGCAATCGGGAGCTGCCCTTACCACAGTAGTTGGAGTACTTGTGGAAGTTCCGGTGATGCTTACTTTGGTGAAAATTGCAAATAATACTCGTAAATATTTTAAAACTGACAAAATATGAATACACTGCTTGATACACTCTGGTATTTTTGTTACATCACGGTCGAATTAGTTGTCCTGTTCATTGTGATTACGGCCTTGGTAGAGATAATATTGATGTATATCCCCCAAGAGAAGATCAGCCGGAAGATAGAGAAGGCTGGATTTTTCGGCAATGTCATAGCGGCGGGATTCGGTGCACTTACACCATTCTGCGCCTGCTCGACGATACCGATGACTGTAGGTTTTCTTAATGCGGGGGTTCCTTTTGGAGCAACCATGTCATTCCTTATAGCATCGCCGCTGCTCAACCCTATAATCATAGCCATGCTCGGGGCGCTTGTAGGCATCAAGGCCATGCTCGTCTATGTAGTGGTAGCCTTTGTCTGCTCCGTCTTTTTCGGGTGGGTATTGCAAAAGATGGATGCACAGAAATATGTAAAGAATGTGCGGTTGAAACCTCAGTCATGTTGTTGCGGAGGAAATGAAGACACCATTGAGCCCAAAAGACTCCCATGGGGGCAAAAGATAGCAATCGCCCTTCGAGCCGGTTGGGATACCCTTCGGCCCATTATATGGTATCTTATTGTCGGCGTGGCATTGGGGGCTGTCATCTATGGGTATATGCCGAGTGACTGGGTGCTGAAAATTGCCGGTTCAGATAATCCCTTTGCTGTTCCTGTTGCTGCCATAATCGGCGTTCCACTCTACATCAGAGCCGAGACCGCATTACCAATCGGAGTTGCTTTAATGGGAAAGGGCATGAGTATTGAAGCAGTCATTGCGCTCATAATAGGCGGTGCTGGCATGGCGATACCTGAAATGTCGATGCTTGCATCCATTTTCAAGAAGAAAATGGTGGCTATGATTGTTACAGTAATATTCTTGACTGCTGTAATTTCAGGGTATATATTCAATTTATTAAACGTATAAATTTATAGAATAAGCCACCGCAGAGGTGTAAGGCTCTCTGCGGCGGCTTGGGTTAGCGGTGGAATTTGGGTCCTTGACGGGCGCGGGCTTTCGCTTTTTGCTGTTCACGGAATTTATGCAGGGCTTCTTCGATTGACATGCCGGGATGCTCTTTGAGAAAGTGGTCAAAGTCATCGGATATGCCGCTTCCTCCTATTACCATATTTGGCTCATCCGGTATCGGTGCGGAGTTAATACTGATGCCGAGCGATACCGATGGGGTAGATGACGGCTTAGCCGAGATTACAGTTGGTTTCGGAGCAGAAGGTGCAGCAGTCACAGTTGCCGCATTCATTTTCTCGATATTTGCATTGAAGATTTTCCTGAGACCATTGGGAGTGTAGTCTGAGCCGATTTTTGATGCAACGAAAGAATGATTGCCCCGAACATAGATGAAAGATTTCAGCCTCTTATCTTCTGCGAACTTGTCTTCCCAGAGCGGTTTGACCTTTACGCCACGCTCTTTCATCCGTTCATGGAAAGTCTTCAGGTCAGTGATAGACTTATCTTTCAGCACTTCGTGGCCGATTTGCCGTATCTCAATGCGGCTTTTCTCCGCACCTCGGAGTTTGGAGGTGTCAATTGAAAGACTGTCTTCTGCCAATGTCAATCCATGTCGCTCTGTAATGTCAAGACACACGTGCCGGTTGCGATGCCAGTTTGAGACTGGACGGATGATTTTGCCGTCGTAATCCACACGGCTGAACATAAGGTGGCAATGTGGATGGTCAGCGTCAGTGTGCCGAACAATGACGTATGGCGTATTCTTGATACCCATTCCCTCCATGTATTCGTGAGCAATCTGCGTCATAAATTCATCGGTCAGCCGGTCGGCATCTTCGGGCGCGAATCCGAGTGAAATATGTCCACATGGGTCTTTGATTTTAGACCTTGTCAAGGTGGGTCGCTCAATGTCGGCAGCAGCCTTCTTTCGCCAGTCTTTCTCTCCGTCTTCAAGTCTCACACCATCGCTGTCAAGGATTCTCCAGACACGTTCTTCGATGGGTTTTTCATCTTGCTTCACTCTTGTAATGTAGTCAAGACAACCGCCAAATCCACCACCGGTTCTTATTTTAGCAAACATAATTTAGGTCTTATATTCGTTGAACAAGTCGATGATTCTATCAAATTTGGTGAGCATTTCTGTGGCATGTTTTGCCACTCCCCAGCAGTTGCCTTTGTTGCAGGCCTTGGCAATCTGATTGAGGTTGTTGCGCTCACGGATGAGTTCGTTGAGAATAAACATCTGTTCCTGAGTGACGCGCTCCACTACCTTAGTGTTAAGGATACAGTCACGGGCAAAAGAAGAGAAATCCTTATAGTGGGCCTTACGCTTGCGGTCGTTGGCTCTGTTGAGCTGGTTAAGAGAAAACTTTATTGTCTTGGGAAGGCAGATTACATCATACATATCCTCCACATCATGCCCCGGCATGGGACGGCGATTCGATTTTCTATTCATATCATTATAGTTTTTAAGTGAGTATAATCATTATGGTAAAAGATGGAGGGGAGTTTCGAGGGGCAAAAAGCGGCTTGGTATTACCAAAGCCTAAACTCGCTCCCCCTCCATTATCATTTCGGTGGTTGCCGCCTATGGGCGTCAATTTCCGCTTTGATTAAGGGGCTATGGCCTCCCAAATATCGGCACTGAAAAAAGACATTCCCTTTAGGTGGTATTGTGTGGCTAATCAATTTTTGACCACTCCTTAATGTCTGCTTCCAACCCCTTGAATATCGAGCGGAGGAGATTGTTGATAAGGTAGGTTGGTCGTGCCCTGTGGTCACCGGAAAGAGAGCAGACACGATAGGCGAATTTGAGGATGTCGGGAGCAATCGTAATGGGAGAGCCACCTTTCGTTTCGGTCTTGACAAGGTAGGCATCGTGAAACTCGTCTCTTGTTGCCTTCCGCATCTTGGAGCTGATTCTGGAGACCTTGTGTGCGGACGGCTGCGGAGGAGTCGGAGTTTCCCTATCCTCCTCGGACTTTTCCTCTTTCGCTGGCTCAATTTCCATATCGTTGGCTTCTGTCACCTCATTGACTATATTCGTATAAGCCATTGTAGTCATATCAGTGGATATAGTCGCGTATGTTGACTTATCGGCACTGCTATCATTCTCGGGCATTGTCCCATTGTCAGGCCATGTTTTATCCATCTTTGCCTTTTGAGACAGCACACGTTCCTTGATTTCTGCCAAGCCGTCTGATGATGTTGAAACATCATCGTTGACTTTAACGACATCAGCGACTTTAGTGTTAGATGAATCATCATCCATGCCAATAATATTCAGATTGATACTGTCAACATCGAAGTCTTCGACAGTATGAGACATCTTCGATTTCAAAGCACGCTGTGCTGATGTGGAAGGCTTCGACTTATTATCAGAATTTCTACCGCTATGATCATAGTCATTCAGGCCTCTCTGAAAATCTTTTATAACGGCATTAATCTGCTCATCTGTCAGCACCACTTTTTCTCGCCTGTGGCGAGTCGGTTTCTCTTTTTGAGAATCCTCATTATTTACATTCTTCATACTTGTAATTTTTAATTTTTTATTAGAAAGATTTAATGACCATACTTTCCATCTTGGTTCAGGTTTGGCTCGCATATATACACCCCATACCAAACTAATCTAAAATCAGTAGTGGAAATTGGGGTTGTATGCATATGCTCCATCTACTCTGACAATCATTCTCTTGTTCATAAGGAATGTCTTGAGCTTCGTCACCTTGCCGTCACCGTATGGGAAACCACAAGCGGCATACGCTTCCTTAATCTTGTCCTCGCAGTTCTGACAACCTTTGATTGCTCCGTCGGCAAACGCTTTCTCCAATGCGTGGCGGTGCTGGTCTTGTGTCAGTTCTGTGTAGGAGAATGTCTGCTGCGGCTTCTGACGGCTGAATGTATAGTCATCGGCTATCTCCGGCAAGCCGTTGTCATTTATGCGAAAGGCGAAAGGCGCGAAGTCCATAGCCCGGATACAGGAAGCCGATACTTCGGTAACATCATCATCAGTGGAACTTTTGGTAACCTGTAGCACGGTTTCAGCCTTGTTGTTCAACTCTGTGCCAACGTGACCTCTGACGTTATCATCGCTCTTGTTGAGGTGGAGAACCGTATGGATATGAATCTGATATTTGTCGGTCCACTCCATCAGCTTGTTGATGAGCCGTGAGGATTCGGTGGCGTTGTTGATATCGAACATAAGGTCGCGGATGCCGTCAATTATAACCAATCCGACATTGGGTGTCGTAGCAATCGCACGGTCAATGATTTCCAAACGAGTGTCGGGAACATGAGCGCGGAGTTGGGCAAAGATGAGATTGTCGGGGTGCGAGTCGGTCGGAAGACCGGCAAGTTGCAATGCTCTTTTTATGACACGTTGGCAGTGGTGAGGACTCTGCTCCGTATCGAAATAGAGGATGGTGCGCTTATCTTCGGGAAATTCCGCTGAATAACGCAGACACTCCCCATTGATTAGAGCAGCGGCAACGATGGCACTGACATTGAATGTCTTCTTACTCTTGGCCTTTCCGGTGGATGCAGAGAAGTTACCGAGTGTACCGATTACTGAGCCGTTACAGAACAGTACTTCCGGGGCTACTGCTATGGTGTCTGTCACTTTTATCTGAGACGATTGCCAAAGTTGGTCGATTTGCTTAACGTCCATCATACGCGCCCCCTTTCCGCAATTACCCGGTCAACATCGGCCTGTCGGTAATAGATTTTGCGTTTCATCTTGACCGGGATTAGATAGCCGTTGCGCTCCCAGTTCCAAAGAGTTCCGTGGCATACATCAAACTTTGCCATAACCTCTTTCTTGGAGAGGAGTGCCTCTTGGGAGGCTGTTACCATAGATGGCAATAGTTTTGCCTTGGCTTGTTCAACAATATAAGTGGCGAAGACTTTGAGGTCTTCGAGAGTGAGAGTAACGGTAAGACCGGTGACTCCACTCTCAATCAGGGAAATAATCTTTTCCATAATCTTATTGGAGTACCGCCGGAGTTATTAAGGAGTTTTACGGCAATGGCGGCGTTTGTTGCCATAGCTCCTCGCATCGTTGTGACGCAGACTTAGAGGCTCTTTTGAAAGGGCATGGCATTGGCTATACCGACTGCAATACGGTCAGCTTAATTTGCTTGTCCTCAAAAGATTTTGAAATGGGACGGGGTCACGCGCCCCTCACTACGATAAAGGATTCCATCGGCTCTTTGGCCATCCCACTGCCTCAAGCATCACTGCGGAATCGTGGCTGTAATTTCAGACTAAGAGTGTGCACGGCTCGGTCTGAAAGCCTTTTAATAATGGTTTGACACGCCGAAGTTTTTCTGTTTCACTGAAAGAATAATCATCAGGGCAGCTATTCCTCGGAGTAAAATTTTGAATGTGCCGGATGAAAATTCATCTCAATTTACCGAATATTTTCGGTCGGTCTTTAACTATGAAACAATAGCCGCAACAGCTTGGTTCTCATCGGACAAACATCGGACATCGTTAATTAACAGCATTTTGCGTATGGTTAATCTAATCCTGAAGCGGTTAGACTGCTGAAAAATTTTTTCAAAAAAAAATGTAATTAACATTTTCATGTCCGGGGTATGTCTTATGTCGTCCATTGTCAGTTATTTACCGGATTGATGTGCTATTGTATTTATAGTTCTCAATCAGCACTCTTGCCGATTGCTGGTGTGTTCTTGCTGCATCTTGGTGTCACGGTTCGCGCTGTCGCTGTTCCTGCAATCATTATCTTGAACGCACAGGGGAATCCGTCTGCCTTAATGCTATACAAAGATACATCACCATGTCCGCGATTTCCAAATTTCAGAGGGCTGTGTCCGCATAAAGTCATGTTATTTCCGCATTTTTCCGCCTGAAAAAGGCTCGCTTTCGATAGTGAAACATCAGCGCAATGAGAAAAGATTTTGAAAAATTCTCACTTTCCCACGGTTTCACATACTTTGCTCAACTTTTCCCAACATTTCGTTTGCCATTGAACAAAACCTACACTTCGTTGTTGCGGTTTGACTCTGCAAAATTAACACTGATGACTCCAAATGGCCAAACATTGGAAATGGCTGGGACTCGGTAGCAGCCTATTGCCTACAAATGACGCGCTTTTCAAATAGAGTTCGTTCCCGATTCTGATGCAAAGTTAACTCTGATGTATCCAAATTGCCAAATTTTCAGAGGTCGTGGTACTCGGTTGCCTACCATTGCCTAAAAGTGATGTGGATTTTCAACAAACAAAAATCCCGACTCGCCATGCCGATGCACGATGAGCCGGGAAATACTAAAGTTTAGAATTTATAGGAGTTTCTTCAATTCGTCCATATCAGGTAGTGCATCTTTCAGTGCCTCCGGTGCTACTTTGGATGTTGTATAGGTGGCGACACCCATCGGCTTGTCGTAGTCTTGCATCACATATTCCACAAAACTGCGGTTGGCTTCCTTGCAAAGGACAATTCCTATAGAAGGATTCTCATGAGGCTTCTTTACCTTATCATCAAGGATGCGGAGATATGTCATCAACTGGGCAAGGTAGCCTGACTTGAATTTTCCTGTCTTTAATTCTACAACTACCAGACAATTCAGTTCTCGGTTGAAGAACAACAAATCCGGGAAGAAATCCTCTGAGTAAATTTCAAGATGATACTGGTTACCGACAAAGGCAAAGTCCTTACCAAACTCCATGATAAACTTCTTTATGTTGTGGACAATCTCTTTCTCCACAACTCGCTCATCTATGTCCTGTATATCTCTTTCACCAATTTCTTCTGTATTGATGAAATCAAGAAAATAAGAGTCTTTGAATTGCATTACTGCTTTGCGGGCAAAATTCTTGTCTCCCATCCGAGCCAAGAAATTGTTGGGAACGACCCCTTTCTTATAATCACCATTTCCAATGATGTCCTTTAGCTTTTCAACTGGTATGCGCTCCTCAACACATCTGTGCATATAATAAAATCTCTCATTGTTGCATTCACATTTACGAAGAATAGTGGAATGATGAGTGAATGGGGTGTTAAGGAAGTCTTCCATTGGAAAGTCGGCAGGCGTGACAACTTTAATCAGACTCATAATATCATACACATTGTCAACAACTTGTAATTCATCGGTTGCAACCGACGGATTGACATACCTTAATTCATCGGTTGCAACCGATGAATTAGAATCAATAAAAGACCAACCTTCATAAAAGAGTCGCATTTCTCTTAATTGAGTTTCTCCATATCCCCGAAGACCGGGAAGAATTTTCCTCAATCGTTCACTAATTGCCTTTAACGCTCCCGTTCCCCACACACCGTTTCTTGTATTCATCGATACATATTTGCCAATAGCAAAATTAGTGAGGAGCTGAACTCTATTCACTCCCTTGGCTGCCTCGTATTGCCCTTTAAGGATAGCAGTCTTTATCGTTTCCGCTGCGTGGTTGTATATTTTTGTTACTTCATGTGTCTGTTTCATATTGCAAATTTACAAAATTTTATTCAAACTGCTGTTATCAAGACTTATAAATCATTCCAACAGGCCCACAAGTTCCTTCTTCATATCATCGTCAATGGTGCGGTAGCGGGCAAAGGCACGGCTACCTTCGGTGTGGCCGCTGAGAGAGCCTACGAGATTGGGGTCTTTGACCTTCTTATAGAGGTTGCCGATAAAGGTGCGTCGAGCCAAGTGGCTGCTTGCGAGTTCATTGATAGGACGTTTCTCTTCCTTACCAGTAGTCGGATTCAGGATTGTCACCATGCGAGTGATGCCACATTCGGTGAATATCTTCTTGATGGCTACATTATATTTCTGCGGACTGATGAAAGGGAACAGTTTGCCCTTCAAATCGTCACGTCCCTGGTATTTCTCAACGAGAGCCATTGCACGATTATTGAGCGGCACGCGCACTACAGTGGGGCGTTCGCCGGATGTCTTCTGCGGCATATATTCGATAGCTTCGTTGATGATGCTTTCGGGAGTCATCGACATGAGGTCGGATACTCGGCAACCGATCAGGCACTGAAAAATAAAAATATCGCGCTGTGTCTCCAACGATGGATTGCCGGAGAAATCGTGGTCGGCAATGATGTCGCGCTCTTCAATTGTAATGTAATAGGGAACGCCATAGCGCTCGGTAGTCTTGCCGTTATATTTGGCGAATGGGTCATTTTTGGTAAGATCCTGCTCCCGACACCAGCGATAGAATGCCCTCATTAGACCGAATAATCCGATGATTGTATTGTCGCCTTTCGGTTCAGGCTTGGGCTTTTTGCGTTGGGAATGAGTATCAGCAGGGACTGTATCGTAAATCTTCGGGAACTTCTTGTAGATAAGATGCTCCGAACGTAGGAATTTCTCAAAGTCGTTCACATCATCAACATTGAAATCATCAAGCCGAATTTTATATTTCTTGTCTTCAGTGGCCCGAACATACAATTCATATCGCATCAAGGCGCGTTTCAGCACACGGAGATGCTTGATTCGCCATTCAGAAATATTTTTCTTGGCGATATAATCCTCAAAGATGTCAAAGAACGACACCTCCTTTACCGCTTTGGGTTCTTCTTCTATGGGAGGATTGAGAAACAGTTCCAACTGAGAAAGAAGGAAATCCTTGGTTACTTTTTCAATCGGGTTGTCCTCACATAGCCGGATAAGGAACTTTTCTATCTGCTCCAGTTTATCCTGCACTTCACGAACCTCCTTTCGACCCTCGGGGTCACGAGGATTCGTAAACTTCTCATCCTTGAATCGGTCGGTCGAAATGAACAGACCACTCTTTATGCGATGAGAAACACTATGAGACACGGAGATGCGGAGCATAATCTCGGCACGTCCGAGCTGATTCACCTTCTTTGATAGAGATCTTTTGATTGTTGCCATAGGAGAGTGATATTTGAGTTAAACTTACAACTACTTCTTTATGCAAAGGTACGAATACCCTCTCATCTATACAACAATTTTTTTCAGCAAATTGTCAGCGAGTTTTAGACTTTAACAAATCAAGATATAATCTAATTACTATCCATTTGCATTCAATTCATTAAAAAATGCTTGATAATCAATGAGGTGCAAATTGAATTGAAAATTTTACAAAATCTACACCGATTTATTTCAATCTAATGTTAATGCTCCTGTTCTGGGCACCGAATAAACCCCTTAACTCATTGAGTTTTAGGGTTTTTCTCGGATATAAACAGAGTATAAACAAACAACATTACCCCTGTGTTTTGGGTGTCAATCCTCGCCCCTGTCGGGGTGGGTGTCGGTTATCGGGTTGAGGTATTACCAAATCGGTAATTACTCACTCGGGGTGGTTGAGGTGTCGGGGGCGTTGCCCTCATCGGTGAAGCGTGTTGTGTTGCCGTTGTGTTGCCGTTGTTTTTTGAGGCTTTTTTGGCTCGGCAAACAGGCATAACAGGAGTTTTGAATAATAACAAAGAGGCTCAACCGCTCGGGCTTGCCTCTTTTTTAGGGGTAAAAAAGTAAGTTTTGTAAGGTTCTTACACTTGCAGTGCATTTGCATTGCTTTTGCATTTTGTAGCCAAGGATGGCCGATCACGATTTGTCGATGACTATCCCATTGGGATGGCAGCACGGAGATATTAAGGGAGATGAGGGCGAGGACGCCTTTATGAGTGAGAACGAGTTTGAGGGGAGCAGGAGAGCCGGGAGCATTGCTGCGGCGGTCGAGATAGAAGCGAGTAGTTATCATAAGCCTTAAATTTTGTTCCGCTTGTATTCTGCTTGTATTTTGAAACGCGATGGAACGTTTTGAAACACTTTGAAACATTCACGGACTTTTTTTAAGGTTGCGACAGCTGATATTTGAAAAACAACACGCTGATAATCAATATTGCAGCATTGGTTATCAACGTGTCTATCTTGCGGAGCGAGCGAGATTCGAACTCGCGAATCCCTTTAGGGGATTACACGCTTTCCAGGCGTGCCTCTTCAGCCACTCGAGCATCGCTCCCTGTTTGCGACTGCAAAGTTATCATTTTTGCGTCTGTATTTAAAATGTTTCGGGTTAATAAGTGTTAACACTTACCGACACAAAAACTCCGGAATCTGACGTTTGTCTGATTCCGGAGCAAATGTATAATCTAAACTCTTTTCTTTATCCTGATCACATGAACTGCGAACTCCCCACTATTCTTTTCGCACCGATGAAGTGCTTGGAATAATATCCGTTGTCGGGGAATTTCTGAGTGACAACACCTTTCTTCGACGATGATGCGTGAATGAACGTACACGATCCGTCAGGATTGACATCCGTCACTATCGCCACGTGACCGACACGTCCCTTACCGCTCGAACGGCTCGAAAAGAACAGGAGATCTCCGGCACGAAGTTCCGACCTATCCACATTGTCACCCTGAAGATACTGGCTACGGGAATCCCTGCTGAGAGAATATCCGAAATTCTTGAACACGTAGCCTACGAAACCTGAGCAATCAAACTGCTTCGGTCCGCTTGCGCCGAGACGATATCTTGTCCCGAGAAACTTTGCGGCATACTCGATGATAGAGTTCAACTCCCCTTCGAGCTCTGCAGATGCGTGCTCGCTGACATATTCCTCTACAAAAGGCGACACCTCAAGAAGAGCCTTGCAGGCATCCTCGACAATCTTGTTGGAGGTATTGACATTTGCAGCATAGTGCTTGGCCGGAAGATTCCTCATCGGCTCAACGGCGCTGACCCGAGCCTGGAAAAGCAGCATTAGTATTAAGGGTAATATATATTTGACTGGTTTCATTTATTAACTGATTCTAAAAGTCGAATATCCGACTTTGCATGATTCTTCAATGCAAAGATAGTCATTTCAGTCCGATCTGACAAACTGCAATATTTTGTGTAATCGTGAGTTACGTTAATTTCAGACTTTGCTCACGAATAATAACCCTCTTTAGCACAATGTGTGCATTTTGTTAAAAAATATAGCTAAATCACCTTGCATTTATACAATATTTCACATATTTTCACATTCTCAATTCGTATTTTCATCCCTATCATCCCAAAATTACACCGAAAAAACTGTTTTAATAAGAGACAAGTGTTAAATACAGAAGCCGCAGCAAGTCAGCAACAGCCATAATTACAGCACCTTATCCACAAGTACTGTCTTCGTATGTTTTACAACATTTTGCATATTTTAACTATGTCACACAGCCCTTACTATACCCCCTTGGCCTCTGCATAGCCGCGCCATTTCTCTATCAAAGCAGCCATATCGCCAGGGATCGGAGCAGTGAAAAACATCTCCTCGCCCGTCTTGGGATGTACAAACCCCAATGTCCTGGCATGAAGAGCCTGACGCGGACACAACTCGAAACAGTTGGCTATAAACTTCTGGTAACTGCCTGATCGCTCACCTCTAAGTATCTTATCACCTCCATATCTCGCATCTGCGAAAAGCGGATGGCCTATATGGGTCATGTGGACACGTATCTGGTGAGTCCTTCCGGTCTCAAGCACGCATTTCACAAGCGCCACATGACCAAAATCCTCAATAGTCTCATAGTGCGTGACAGCATATTTACCCGTAGGATCCTCCGGCGGCAGCACAGCCATCTGGAGCCTATCCTTGGGGTTTCTGCCGATATTGCCCTCTATCCTGCCGGACGGAGGCTTGGGCACTCCCCACACGAGAGCATTATACTCCCGCTTGGTGGTCTTGTTGAAAAACTGACGCCCGAGGTCAGTCTTCGCATCAGGAGTCTTGGCCACAACAAGAAGTCCGGATGTATCCTTATCTATACGGTGGACCAGACCGAGCCTCGGATCATTCACATCATAGTCCGGAGTGTCCCTGAAATGCCAAGCCAGAGCATTGACAAGTGTCCCAGAATAATTTCCGTGACCCGGATGCACCACTAATCCCGCAGGTTTGTTGACCACGAGCACCGTATCATCCTCATATACTATATCAAGAGGAATATCCTCCGGTATTATCTCAAGTTCATAGCGCGGACGATCCATCACCACCTGCACCACATCGAGAGGCTTCACCCTGTAATTCGACTTCACCGGCTTGCCGTTGACCAGGATACATCCCGCATCCGCTGCCTGCTGCACCCTGTTGCGCGACGATTTCTGAAGCCTGAGCACCAGAAACTTGTCGACTCTAAGTAACTCCTGCCCCTTGTCGGCCACGAATCTGAAATGTTCATAAAGCCCCGGAGCCGCTCCGGTGTCCACATCGGCAAGTTGCTCAAGATCCTCCTGCTCCAGTTCCTCGGGCTCAATCAGGTTATCCATGATCAGAACAGATCTAAATGATCCACCACACTGTCAGGATGCACCGTCGACAGCGTATCATATACCTCAGCCATACCCTCGCCAACCTCAAGCTCGATCCGGGCGTTGACAGGCACCCGTGCGCCGGGCTGCAGACGGGCCCCCTTGTATCTCACTCCGATCACAAGATCCTTGAAGTCACTCGGGACCCTCTTCTCGACCACATCCTTTATCTCCAGACCCTCGAGTATAGATCGCGCCTGGCGGAGAGAGATATCAGTCAGCGCGGGGAGCGATACCATCTTGGGCGAGAACGCCACTATCGACAGAAACACCTCTCGTCCCTCCTTCACCACAGTACCGGACTTAGGATTCTGCTCTATCACCGTTCCCGGAGCCATACGTGTATCATAGACGGAATCATTCACGATTCCGGTCAGGCCGTCGGACGAAAGTAACGACATAGCCCTGTTGAACGGGAGCATCTTGACGGAAGGCACTTCCACCGTATCGCCATGTCGTGTCCATATCCTCAGGAAAAGCATCGACAGCCACCCTACGACGATCCCCACGACAATCATGAGGAGAATATTGAGAGCCAGTTTTTTCATTTCAATGCGATTTCAAACACTTCATCAACCGTTGCCACATAATGGAAGGTCATCCCTTCGAGATATATCGGCCGGATATCCTCGATATCCTTCCTATTATCCTTGCAGAGCACTATATCAGTGATTCCCGCACGCTTCGCCGCGAGTATCTTCTCCTTTATTCCACCTACCGGAAGCACCTTCCCACGGAGAGTGATCTCACCGGTCATCGCCAGACGAGGTATCACCGGACGGTTTGTCACCGCCGAAAGAATGGACGTACACATTGTGATTCCGGCCGATGGACCGTCCTTGGGTATGGCACCCTCCGGGACATGGATATGAAGCTGATGTGTCTCAAACCAGTCATCGGCAATACCATACTTGTCCGACCGGGCTTTCACCACCTGCGAGGCTATGACAGCCGATTCCTTCATGACATCACCGAGATTGCCGGTCAGGGTGAGCTTCTCCCCTTTTCCTTTCGTGAACGACGACTCGATAAACAATATCTCGCCCCCCACGGCAGTCCAGGCCAAGCCGACAGCCACACCCGGAATGTCACTCACCTCATACCGCTCCGGCGAATACCGCTCCACCCCGAGATATTCCCGCAGATCCTCGGGACGCACGGTCAGCGAATAGTCCTGGCCGCGCATCTTGCGCAGCACAATCCTGCGGATCACCTTGGCTATCTGCTTCTCAAGCTGGCGCACACCGCTCTCGCTCGTATAGTTCTCGACCATCGATGTTATGGTCTCCGGAGTGAATTCCACCTCATCCGGATCAAATCCGTTCTCCTTAGCCACACGCGGGATCAGATGCCGCCGGGCTATCTCGATTTTTTCCTCCATCAGATAGCCCGAAATATCTATTATCTCCATGCGATCCAGGAGCGGACCCGGGATCGTGGACAGCGTGTTTGCCGTAGCGATGAACAGCACTCTCGACAGATCGAAATCCACATCCACATAATTGTCATGGAAATGACTGTTCTGCTCCGGATCAAGCACTTCCAACAGAGCCGACGACGGATCTCCCTTATAGTCCGTCCCGGTCTTGTCTATCTCATCGAGCAGAAGCACCGGATTGATCGTACCGGCCCGTTTTATGGCATCAATTATGCGTCCGGGCATCGCACCGATATACGTGCGTCTGTGCCCCCTTATCTCGGCCTCGTCGTGAAGTCCGCCAAGCGACACCCTCTGATAGCCACGCCCGAGAGCACGGGCCACCGACTGTCCGAGTGAAGTCTTGCCGACACCGGGCGCGCCGACCAGACAAAGTATCGGCGAGCGGCCCTGCGGAGTGTTCATCATCACGGCAAGCTGCTCGAGGATCCTCTCCTTCACCTTCTCCAATCCGTAGTGATCTCCATCGAGTATCTCCTCAGCCTGAGCGAAATTACGCTCTGTCTCCGACTCCTTGCCCCATGGCAGATCCAAGAGCAACGTGAGATACGAATACTCCACCGAATAGTCAGGAGTCTGCGGATTCAGCCGGCGCAGCTTGTCGAGCGACTTGTTGAAAGTCTCGCGCACAGCCTTGGGCATATTTATCCCTTCGGCCTTCTGCTCGAGCGCACGGCAGTCATCATCATCGCCATACAGCTCCTCGCGCAGGGTGTCAAACTGCTGCTGGAGGAAATGGGTGCGTTGCTGCCGGTCTATATTATGGCGGGTCTTCCGTTGGATCTCCGCCTTCAGCTCGGCGATCTCCTCGCTGTAGGCAAGAAGAGTCAGCAGCATAGTCGCACGATCCTTTAATCTCCGCTTGGCGAGCATCCTCATCTTGTCGGCCACATCAAACGGCGAATGTGTGGCCACCATATTGATAAGCATCTCAGGCGTGGGGACATTCTCTATGTTGAACGCCAGGTCTCCCGGCGTGCTCTCGCCATCCTTCTTCAGGATCTCGAGCGTCGTGCGGCGTATGTCGGCGCAGAGCACCGCAAACTCCTTGTCGGTCGATCTCGGACGCTGCTCCTTCACCTCACTGACTTCGAGCGACAGAGCGCCGGGAATGGTCTCCCCCTTTCCCGGGCCGGTCTTCCTCACCTTCCCGCGTGCGGAGATTATGGCTGTATGCGAACCGTCAGGCAGATCGAACACCTTCAGGACATCAGCGAGCACACCATATTCGTGGACATCGTCGGGTCCGGGATTATCCATCGAAGGATCCTTCTGACAGAACACACCGACCACGACCGACCTCTCCGATGCCTCCTTGACAAGACTGCGTGTCGACTCCCGGCCGAGAGTGATGGGAAACGTCACACCGGGAAACACCACGAGGTCGCGCATGGGGATGACAGGAAGATCCGTAAGCACCGGATCGCTCTTCTCGCCTCCCGCCGACAGCTCTATCTGTCCCAACGATACTATCTTGGTTTCTTCCATTTCTTTTCTTTTGCGCAAAAGTGACCCCAAAGTTAGCAATTTTTCATGAATTTACGAAAGCCGGACAAGCCATCAGCAATTTTTACATATTTTATAAAGAACATTAACGTCTTTTGCGTACCTTTGCAAATTAAAAACACCAAAATTTTCTACCATACACAGATATGTCAATAGACAACATCATAGCACAAGCCGTAGCGAAAGCCGTCAGTCAACTCTACGGCATCGACACTCCCGCCGACAAGATAACACCCCAGGCCACCCGCAAGGAATTCGAAGGCAACCTGACGGTAGTCGTCTTCCCCTGGGTCAAGGCAGCCCGCAAGAGTCCCGAAGCGGTAGGTCAGGAGATCGGAGCCTGGCTTGAAGCCAACGAACCCGCCGTAGAGAAATTCAACGTGGTCAAAGGCTTCCTGAACCTCACGATATCTCCCCGATTCTGGAACTCCGTATTGTCCCATATAGCATCGACGCCGGACTACGGCACCACCAAGGCCGGAGAGGGCTCACCTTTATATATGGTGGAATATTCCTCGCCAAACACCAACAAACCCCTCCATCTGGGCCACGTCCGCAACAATCTGCTCGGATTCTCCCTCGCGGAGATTCTGAAAGCCTGCGGCAACCGCGTGGTGAAGACCAACATCGTCAACGACCGTGGCATCCACATCTGCAAATCAATGCTCGCATGGCAGAAATGGGGCAACGGAATCACCCCGGAGTCAGCCGGTAAAAAGGGCGACCATCTGATCGGCGACTTCTACGTTCTATTCGACAAACACTTCAAGGCTGAGGTCAAGGAGCTGATGGATCAGGGCATGACCGAGGATGAAGCCAAAGCCGCATCTCCGCTCATGAAGGAAGCCCGCGATATGCTCGTGAAATGGGAGCAGAAAGATCCCGACGTGCGCAGACTGTGGGAGATGATGAACTCATGGGTCTACGCCGGTTTCGATGAGACTTACAAGCGTATGGGTGTGGACTTCGACAAGATATACTACGAGAGTCAGACATATCTCGAAGGAAAGAGCAAGGTGCTCGAAGGACTTGAAGCCGGCAAGATGTACCGCAAGGATGACGGCTCCGTCTGGGCAGACCTCACCCCCGAGGGTCTTGACCATAAGCTCCTGCTGCGCGCCGACGGCACATCTGTCTACATGACCCAGGACATCGGCACCGCCAAGCTGCGCTATGAGGACTACCCCATCGACAAGATGATCTACGTGGTGGGCAACGAGCAGAACTATCACTTCCAGGTGCTGTCCATCCTCCTCGACCGCCTCGGATTCAAATGGGGCAAGGATCTCGTGCATTTCTCCTACGGAATGGTAGAATTGCCCGAGGGAAAGATGAAATCCCGTGAAGGCACAGTGGTGGATGCCGACGACCTCATGGACGACATGGTGGCCACAGCCCGATCCGTCTCCGCCGAGTTAGGAAAACTCGACGGGCTCTCAGAGGCCGAGACCGAAAGCATCTGCGAGATGGTGGGACTCGGAGCCTTGAAATACTTCCTGCTCAAGGTCGATCCGCGCAAGAACATGACGTTCAATCCAAAAGAGAGCATCGACTTCAACGGCAACACCGGCCCGTTCATCCAGTACACATACGCCCGCATCTGCTCCGTGCTCCGCAAAGCCGATGAAGAAGGCATGGCCGTGACGGACTACGCCGATGTGACTCCCGGCGAGCGCGAGATCACCCTTATCCAGTCGCTTGCCGACTTCCCCTCCGTAGTTCAGAATGCAGGTGCCACATACAGTCCCGCTCTTATCGCCAACTATGCATACGACCTTGTGAAGACCTACAACCAGTTCTACCACGATTGCTCCATACTCAAGGAGACCGACACCGCCGTCCGCTCCCTGCGTCTCGAACTTAGCCGCCAGACCGCGCGTGTCATAGCCACTGCCATGGGCCTTCTCGGCATCAAAGTCCCTGAAAGAATGTAAATTTTTTAAACTTAATCCCGCCTGAATTGTCTATTTAGGTAAAGACATACTATATATAATCATGTACAGAAACTCAGTTCCACCCACATTCCGAGGCTACACTCAACCCGCCCAAGTGGTTGAAACCACCTCGAACGCCATGAAGAGAGTATATCTCAAGATGACCATCGGCCTACTCGTCACGGCATTCGTCTCCATGTTCTGCGCCGGATCGTACTCCTATATGTCGTTCATGGCATCCAACTCCTGGTTTTTCTGGGGAATATTCATAGCTGAGATCGTTCTCGTCTTAGCCATCTCCGGAGGCATCAACAAGATGTCGTCCGCCACGGCCACTCTGCTCTTCTATCTCTTCTCCGCCGTCAACGGTCTGGCTCTCGCGCCTATATTCCTCGTCTACACAATGACCTCCATAGCCAAGACATTCTTCATCTGTGCCGGTACATTCGGAGCGATGAGCGTCTACGGCTATTTCACCACACAGGACCTCACGAAGTGGGGCAACTTCCTGTTCTACGCGCTGATCGGACTGATCATAGCGACCTTGGTCAATATCTTCACCCATAGCACCACACTCGACTGGATCATATCGATAGCCGGTGTGCTCATATTCGTCGGACTGACAGCATGGGACACCCAGCAGATCAAGCAGATCGCACAATACACCCCCTCCGACCGCGTCGGCCATCTCGCCACAGTCGGTGCCCTGCGTCTCTATCTCGACTTTATCAACCTCTTCCTCTATCTTCTCCGTTTCTTCGGAAACAACCGTGATTAACCTCTTAAAGATACACATAAATGGCTAAAGTAGTAATTATCGGAGCCGGAGGTGTCGGCACCGTAGTGGCTCACAAGTGCGCACAACACCCCGAGGTATTCACCGAAGTGGTGATCGCATCACGAACCCGCAAAAAATGCGAGGCTATCGTGGAGAAACTGGGCAAACCGAACTTCTCGGCCGACGTTGTGGATGCCGACAGTGTCCCCCAACTTGTCGAACTCTTCAACCGCCACAAGCCTGAACTCGTCATCAACGTCGCTCTGCCCTATCAGGATCTCACCATCATGGATGCCTGCCTGATATGTGGTGTCAACTATCTCGACACGGCCAACTACGAGCCCAAGGACGTGGCTCACTTCGAATATTCCTGGCAGTGGGCCTACAAGAAGCGCTTCGAGGAGGCCGGACTCACGGCCATTCTCGGATGCGGATTCGACCCCGGAGTATCAGGCGTATTTACGGCCTACGCTGCAAAACACTACTTCTCCGACATGGAATATCTCGACATAGTGGACTGCAACGGAGGAGACCACGGCAAGGCTTTCGCCACAAACTTCAATCCGGAGATCAACATCCGCGAGATCACACAGAACGGCCGTTACTATCAGGACGGCAAATGGGTGACAACCGGACCGCTTGAGATCCACAAGACCCTCACCTACCCCAACATCGGCGAGCGCGAGAGCTATCTGCTCTACCACGAGGAGCTGGAATCACTCGTCAAGAACTATCCGTCCATCAAGCGCGCACGCTTCTGGATGACATTCGGCCAGGAATACCTCACCCATCTCCGCGTGATCCAGAACATCGGTATGGCCCGTATCGACGAGGTTGACTACAATGGTCAGAAGATCGTGCCGCTGCAGTTCCTCAAAGCCGTCCTGCCCAACCCGCAGGATCTCGGCGAGAACTATCACGGCGAGACCTCGATCGGCTGCCGCATAGAAGGCCTCGACAAGGAAGGCAAACACCTCACCTATTATATATGGAACAACTGCTCGCATGAGGAAGCCTATCGCGAGACAGGTATGCAGGCTGTGAGCTACACCACCGGCGTTCCGGCCATGGTAGGTGCCATGATGTTCCTCACAGGCAAATGGGTCAAGCCCGGTGTCCTGAACGTTGAGGAATTCGATCCCGATCCGTTCCTTGAGCAGCTCGCCAAGGACGGACTTCCCTGGAACGAACGTTTCAACATCAATCTCGAAGTGTGATTGATGTCCGGTATAAAGACATAACTGCGACAAAGCCTCCGCACCCGCTGCGGAGGCTTATTTTTTTACCACAAATTTTTTGTGTTTAGAAAAATAGTTGCTACTTTCGCAGTGTATAATCAAAACATTCACTATGATATTCAATTTCCGAATTGTCTCCGACGAAGTTGACAATTTCAAACGCGAAATACAGATTGATGCAGACGCAACTTTCCTCGACCTGCGCAATGCCATTTGTGACAGCGTGGGCTACGACAAGGGACAGTTCAGCTCATTCTTCATCTGCGACGAAGGATGGGAACGCGGACAGGAAATCTGCCTTGAGGATATGGGTTCCGACTCCTCCGAGGACGTGTATCTCATGGAAGACACCCCTTTGTGCGACTTCATAGAGGACGAAGGACAACGCCTTGTCTGGGTGTTTGACTATATGACCGACCGCTCTTTCTTCATCGAGATGAAGCGGTCAGTCCCCGGAAAACATCTCCACGATCCGCTATGCTCGATCTCCATGGGCGAAGCCCCCGCGCAGTTTGTCAATCTTGACGATTTCGATGCCAAGATCGACGCGAAAGCTGCAGCACAGGCTGCCGCGACTGATCTTGACGACGAATTCTACGGTGACACCGAATACAACGAGGACGAATTTGACGCTGCCGGATTCGACGAGATGACCTTCGACGAATAAAGACAGCCGACGACCGGCAAGATATATCAAGCCGCCAAGACGGGCAATCCGTCATGGCGGCTATGCTTTTCTCAATGCTCTATGATGAACGACGGTTTGGGTGTCAGTATACACCCCACCTCCTCCTTGAAGTCGCAGAGACCTATCGAGGGGACACCGTCCGTCGAGCTTGGACCGACATCCACAATGGCTTTCCGGCCGCTGAAGTACTCAAACACCTTGAACGGCAGATATCTCATGGGGCGCAGCTCCTGATAGCCCGGGACATCACCCCAATAGATGATCTGCGCTATCCCATCGGCCACATCGTAGGCCTGGACCGCCGCCACATCCTCGCCGTCAAGGCTCATCACCATGAATGTAGCGTTGACCACACCTGCCGTAGCGATCACATCGTCAAGTGTCATCCTGAGCGCATAGCCATGGCTCTCGCGATTGCGGCGGATCACGTCATATGCCCGCGCTATATCGGCATCCGATCCTCCGAGCACCTCAAATCTGAACCCGGCTCTCTCTGCCTTGCGGAATTTCTTCCTGTCTTCCGACGACAGCATACCGACATACCGGTCGAAATCACAGGTAGCATAATGATAGTTGTATTCCGTAGCTGACAGTCTGACTCCTCCGGATAGCAACGCGCAGTACAGCTTGTTGACATTCCCGCCTCTGTCGTAGATCGCCGGAGGCAATGTCAGGCTTATGTCCTTCCCGCACTCACACGCATATTCCCTGAGCAGACCGACGAAGTCAAGATAGAACTCCACTCTCTGCGCCCTTGTCTGCTCCACTCCGCCGAACGGAGCTGAGAACGGAGATCTAAGCATCCCGTCCCGCTCTCCAAGTATTATGCCGAGACGCGGCTTGCCCCTGTCATCGCGCATCACTATATAGTGTATATCGTCACATTTCCGGCGGTTCAGCTCGGAGAACGCCACCGAATCATATATATGCGACGGCGCGGGAAATAGCATCCCATAGTCCCTCGCGTCCGTGCGTTCGAGTATCATTTCAGTTCGCCCTTTCCCTCGCGTATTATCACCGGCTCATGACTGTCCGTGATGTCGACCACAGTGGAGGGCTGTCCGTCGCCCTCGCCGCCGTCGATCAGCAGCGATGCCACACCCTCATACTCCTCGGCCACTGCGACCGGATCCATCCCGTCCTCATCCTGAGGGATCGATGTCGACAGCAGAGGATGGCCGAGCCTTTCGGCCAATGCTCTCGCTATCGGATTGTCCGGCACACGGATACCCACCTCCTTGCGGCCCTTGAATACCTTGGGTAGTTTTGTAGATGCCGGCAGGATGAACGTGAACGGGCCGGGAAGATTCACGCGGAGTATTCTGAAAGCCTCATTGTCGACACGCGCATACTCGCTTACCATCGAAATGCCGTCACACACCACCGACAGCGTCTGCCGTCTCGGGTCGACATTCTTGATCCTGCACAGACGCTCGATAGCACCGTTATTGAGTGCATCACACCCGAGGGCATACAGGGTATCCGTCGGGTATATTATGATACCCCCCTCTTCCAGACATCCCACGGCATCATCGAGAAACCGGTCGTTCAGACTTGTCGGATACATTCTCAGTTGTTTCATGCGCAAATGTATTTTACCGTTATATTAGTAGCCGAGGCAACAACGCTTTTCATCCGCAAAGATAAGCAAAAAACCGTTATTTTTTATTAACTTTGCAACCCAATCGGATAATCAACCAAAAAAATGGCCTATCATCTGCTTTACATCTCTCTAAAGCTGCTGTCATATATCCCGTTCCGGCTGCTTTACATCCTATCGGACGGCTTAGGATTCATCCTGTACCACATTGTCCGCTACCGCCGGGCGATCGTGCGCAGGAATCTCACCGAGTCCTTCCCGCAGAAAGACAGGGCTGAAATAAAGCGGATAGAGAAGGAATTCTACCGGTTCTTCACCGACAATGCGCTCGAAACCATCAAACTGGCATCCATATCCCCCGCCGAGATAGGCCGACGCATGAGATTCACCAACATTGACGAGATCAACGATGTCCTCCGCTCCGGCCGCTCTATCTCTCTGTTCGTGGGCCACTTTGGCAACTGGGAATGGATGTCCTCGATGCCTCTGTATCTTGATAAATGCGCCGTGCCCGGCCAAATATATCACAAACTCAGCAACAAGAACTTCGACCGGCTGATGCTCAAGATCCGCGCGAGGATGGGCGCGATCAACATCGAGATGCGCCAGACCGCAAGGTTCATCACTAAACAGATCCGGGAAAACAGGCAATGCATCATCGGATTCATAGCGGACCAGTCACCACGTGCCCGCGATGCCCACTATTTCATTCCGTTCCTCAACCATGAGACCCCGATCCTGCTCGGACCTGAGAAGATCACGACCCACTACAACTTCGAAGCCTGGTTCATGAAGACTTCGAGAACACGGCGGGGGTTCTATGAGGTGCAGTTCATCCGGCTCACAGATGAACCCGGACAACTGAAAGAGCATGAATTATCCGATATGTACTATTCGCATCTTGAGGCAATGATCATCGAGAATCCACAGCTCTACCTCTGGTCACACAAGCGTTTCCGCCTGGCCCGATGCATTGTCCCACCTAAAAATTAGACACTTATGGATATCGATATAGTTGTCACTTGGGTCGACATGAACGACACGGAATGGCAGAAGGAATTCGCCGAATATTCCGGGACGGAAGGAAACGAGAAAAACGGTGTCTCCGACGCCCGTTTCCGCGACTACGGTTTCCTGAAATACTGGTTCCGCGGAGTGGAAAAATTCGCCCCATGGGTCCGCAAGATCCACTTCGTCACCTGCGGACAGAAACCCGACTGGCTTGACGAAAGCAATCCCAAGCTACATCTCGTCAGCCACAAGGATTTCATCCCCGGGCAGTTCCTGCCGACCTACAATTCAGTAGTGATCGAGCGGTATATGCACCGTATCCCCGGCCTCGCCGACCATTTCGTCTACTTCAACGACGACTTCTATATCATCAACTCCATATCTCCCGAACGCTTCTTCCTCAACGGCCTTCCCCGCGACATTGCCGTATTCCAGTACAACCCCTCATGGTCGCAGTGGTATCGGCGTATCAAGAACAACCTCAAGATCATCAACAGGCATTTCGACAAAAAGGAAGTGCTCCGCCGCGACCACGACAAATGGTTCGACCCATCCTACGGCTCGAAATCCATCTTGAACCGGCTGTTGAGACCCTACGGAAAGTTTATAACCCTGCGCACTCCCCATAATGCCCAGCCCTACCTGAAATCGACATTCGACGAGGTGTGGGCTGTGGCCGGAAAAGAGCTCACTGAGACTTCATCCAACAGGTTTCGTGCCGTGACCGACTATACACCTGAACTTTTCCGCACGTGGCAGATATGCAGTGGCAAATTCGAGCCATACAACACATATTCCGATACGAAGATGTTCCCACTGATGATCAAGCCGAAACAGGCCGTGCGGGCCATCCGTGAGCAGTCATACTCCCTGATATGTCTCAACGACAATGTACATATCCGCAACTATGACCGTGTGATGCAGGACATCCGCGATGCCTTCGAATCAATCCTCCCTGAAAAATCCGGGTTCGAGCTTTACTGACAAATTGCGCCAGATAAATTACTGTAAAAAATTGTCTGTTTATACAGAATTTTATATATTTACCTTGAAAACGTGGGAATAGCAGCACCTGCGAAGCCTTGAAAACGTGGGGATAGCGCCACCCGCGAAAGCTTGAAAACGTGGGAATGGCACACCCGCGAAAGCTTGAAAACGTGGGAATGGCACACCCGCGAAAGCTTGAAAACGTGGGAATGGCACAACGTATCTCCCCTTATATATGACTGGTCTTCTATAACTAAACCATACCATAATTATGAACAAGGTCGCCGCTGAAATAATAGCAGGTGTGATTCCCAACAAGATGGCCCGCAACCGTTGGCGCGGCATACTGCGCTTTGGCATAATGAATGCTCTCAGGTTAAGGCGTGAGCTAAGGAAAAACAATGAACAGCCCACGACATATTTGGCTGTATGCGCTATTGCGAAGAATGAAGGTCCGTATTTCAAGGAATGGATCGAATGGCACCTAAGCATGGGGGTTGAAAAATTCTATATCTACGACAACGAAAGTACTGACACAACCAAGGAAGTCCTTGATCCATACATAAAATCAGGTATTGTGGAATATAACCGATTCCCCGGCTATCGGATGCAACTTGCAGCCTATGATGACTGCATCAAACGTCACCGCTTCGATACCAGATGGATAGCGTTCATTGACCTCGACGAGTTTATCGTCCCAGTCAGGGATAAGAATATACCGGAATTCCTATCTGGATTCGATGATTTTCCGGCAGTTGAGATCAACTGGCTTATTTATGGCAGTAGTGGAAACGAGAAAAAATCGCCGGAACCTGTCATGAAACGCTTCCATTCCCATTCCCAACCCGGGCATATGCTCAATCGCCATGTGAAGAGCATCGTAAACCCTCGTATGGTATATACGATGACAGGCTGTCATGAAGCAGCCCGCATATCAGGATGTGCAGCGGACTCCCACGGTGATCCTATTACTAAAAATTTCCGCGAACGGATCCCTCAGCAGGATGTGATCCGGATCAACCACTATGCAGTCAGATCCCGCGAGGAATTTGTGGAGAAACAGAACCGTGGCCGCGCAAGTGGTACAAAACGCGCAATCGAATGGGACTATTTCGACAAATACGACCTCAACGACATAACCGATATCTGAGACATCCGTCTGAACAAATCAAAAATTTCCGGCGTTTATCGGGATATAAACATCACCCACAATGAACGGATTGATTGCCGGAATAACTTTACCCTTCTTAGGGACGATGCTCGGAGCGGCCTGTGTGTTCATGATGCGCGGGAATATGGCTCCACGTATTCAGAAGGCTTTGACAGGATTTGCTGCCGGAGTAATGGTGGCAGCATCCGTATGGTCACTCCTGATTCCTTCGATCGAGATGACAGGCCGAGAGGGATTGGCAAGCATAATACCCGCCGTATCAGGTTTTTTCGCAGGCATTCTATTTTTGCTGTTTCTTGATGAGATAGTACCACACCAACATATCGAGAGCAATCAGAGCGAGGGGCCGAAATCCCATCTGTCACGTACATCCAAACTTGTTTTCGCCATCACACTTCACAACATTCCCGAAGGTATGGCTGTCGGGGTGGCGCTGGCAGCCGCACTCGAGCACAGCGCATATATGCCAATGGCCGGAGCATTGGCTCTGTCGGTCGGCATTGCGATCCAGAATTTTCCTGAAGGAGCCATAGTGTCGATGCCACTCCACAGCGCGGGCAACTCCCGTCTGAGATCGTTCGTCATAGGCTCACTCAGCGGAATTGTCGAACCTATCGGAGCTGTCTTGACAATTCTACTTGCATCCATGGTGATCCCGATACTGCCATATCTGCTGGCATTTGCAGCCGGAGCCATGATGTATGTAGTGGTCGAAGAACTTATACCCGAGACCCAGCAAGGGAAACACTCAAATATCGGCACCATCGGATTCGCCATCGGTTTCCTCCTGATGATGGTACTGGATGTACTGTTAGGTTAGGTCTGATAGGCATTCAGATCCGCTAATCCGCCATTTCAAGCTTCATGACTCGATCCATATCCTATCCGATCCATATCGCTGAAGGATATACCAGTGGTTGATCTAATGAATTCCTCACTCATTCCTGACTGCCTCAATTTCATCGCTATGTCCAGACTGGCTTTTTCTATCCCTTTTTCTATCCCCGCCTCTTTTCCTTTATTATAGGAATCCCTTGAAGCATAGTTTACTGCTGCAAGTGTATCGTAATACTTCTGCACAGATTGACTATAAGCCACGGCGTCTTCGGCGACCATACTGTTAAGCTCAGACTCCTTGAAAAAGGCTTCGAACTCTCCGCTGAGATATGCTTTTGATTCCTTGTTCATTTTGTGCATATTTTTTATTATAAACACCATCTTCTCATAATCAGTTTGACACTCTTCCCAACTTTTCTTCGTATCCGAAAGATGTACGAACATCATCCTGAACAGATTGGAATAAACCTCATGACTGCGGACACAACCAAATATTATCGAAAAAATCATCTATTTTTTCAATAATCACCTTAATAATCTCCAATCAGATTTCAAACTGAGATTTATTCGGGAAACGTTTCTGAAGATATGCTTTCGATCGCTGACGGTCTGCATCATCCGCATACTGGGAATCATTCATACAGAAAAAAAACGGATTCACCCGGTCAAGTTTCCCGTAATGGCTCTCATTCTGTATGTGCAATCTGAATGATGTCCGCCGCGTAACATATAGCAAATGAGCATGATGCTCGGCAAGTGGCACGTATGTGTATATATTTCTCTGGACATCATCCGCACTCCTCACATGGTTGCCCAAAGTTGCACCAATCTCCTTCCCGAACACCTCTCCTACATGACGGTAGTCACTCTTACGGTAAGCATCGATATTATGATGAGTCTTTCCTCCGAAATATTTGCCATATTTCTTCTCAACGAGACGCGCCGAGTTTCTAATCGCGATGTTATAGTTGCTCAACGGCTTTCCCATAATCTTCTCCTTGATAAAAAATGATAGTTTTCTGAGCGGGCGCCAGTTGAACCTCGCATACGGAAATCCGTCCGGAGCAAAGAATGTGGCCGGGGTGACGGGCCGATTGATGAACATATCATCATTGGCATACAGAAACCGCTCAGCCAATCCCGGAATCCGGTGCAGATGATGTTCTATCACTCTTGAATTAAAACAAGGCAGACTCTCAGGCGGAAGTATCTCCGTATGATCTACAACACGGACTTTCGGATTCGACGTATCAAGCCAAACAGGCACCTGATTATCCGTGACAATAAATATTCTACGGATCCAGGGAGCATACATCTCCACAGCCCGCAGACTGTATTTCAACTCGTCATTGTCGGCATACCGGCCATCACAATTCACGGCCGAGTTCTCTTCCGTCTTGCCTATGACAACATTGCGCTTTGCCCGCCATTCCGGGTCGTTTCCATTGACCCACAGATATACCAGATCTATATCTTCGGTTTCCTTATTATGCATTTTCGAGTCTACTGCGTATCTTAGGATACTTATCAAGGATTCTTTCGAGCGTTTTCAGATTCTGATCATCGCCCGACTTGAAATTCACTGCCTTCAGCGAAAGCTTCTTGGGCTTGCCAAGTCCGCGGGGCTTGTTTTGCCCGAATGGAACCGGTATCACCATATTTCCTTTTGCCACACCGGCCGCCCAAAACCACAGATCATCGGCCGTAGGCGCAATTGAGGAGAACAGCTCCTCATCCATCATGCTGCTGTCCAATGAATGTGGAGGATAAAGCACACCACCGACACCCGTCTGGATGTTAGCAAAACTCCGGTGGATCCTCTTCATGACGAATGAATACCATCTATACTTAGGCCATCTGCGATACGGCTTGCCCGGAAGTATACGTTTGGCTCTGTGGGCTATCACTGCGTCCGGATACTGCTCATGCAGGCGCAGCAAATCGCGCAGCATATTCCTGCCGTAGGCCACATCATCGTCCACAGTGACGATCACTGCCTCAGGGAAGTCTCTCAGAGCGGGAATCAGCTTTCGATACGAGCGTATATCCCTATCATAATCTCGGATTTCAAACACCGGGTTCTCACGAGCCAGATCCAGCAATTCCTCAGGTACCCCCTCCTCGCCAAACTGAGCAAATGTCAGATAAAGCACGAGCTTGTCAGGAAGCACCGAACCACGGAGCAACGACTTGATAGCTCCGACCGCATACCTGATGGCCGGAGGGAAAGATGTCATTGATACAATGACCTGCTGTCTGCCGTGATCTGTTGGAATCATAAGGTCCGCAAAGTTACCATGATGATACTTCCTGTTGAGTGATATGACAAATTTACGGATTATTTTTTATTCCTACAAATATTCTTTCATATCCCAAGTGACCGCACCCGCTCAACCGTCATATCAAGAGAATCAAAGTATTTGTATGCTCGTTGCAAGCTCAACGGTTTTAGTCCACATAAATTATGGCATATTCAAGAAGTCACGGAGAGAAAGCATTTTGATGCCGTTAAGGGTGTTTGGTGCTGAATCGCGTCGTGTGACAACCATCTTTTCATAATTATCGCCAATTGATTCGAGATTACCAAACTCGCGGTCGGCCGTAGCTTTGTCATAGACATTTACCGCAACCTGAATGTATTTACGCTCCCCGTCTTTTTCAGCGACAAAATCAATTTCCTTGTTCCTTGAAAGCACACCGACATTTATAGCGTAACCATCTGCCGACAAACTGTTGTAAACGGCGTTTTCGAGGATTGCCCCAATATCCATAGGCCGATAGCCTATGATTGAATTCCGGATTCCGATGTCTTCGAAATAATATTTTTCACCTATTTCAAAAAATTTCCTGCCCTCTATATCCCATCGTCGCACTTTATTGGTGATATAGGCATCGCAAATATAGTCAGCGTATGTCTGCACACTGTTCACAGTCCCGGCTACCCGTTGCGATTTTAGATAATCAGCTATGCGTTTTGCGGTGAAAATCTGTCCGGTATTGTCGGCCAGAAAGAGCAGTAGCCTTTGTAGAAAATCATTGTTACGTACAGAGTGACGGCTGACGATATCACGATAAACCAAGGCATCGGTATTTTGGTCTCGGGATATTTTCTATTGTTTTAATCATATTCAAAATTTTTGCAAATATATCAACTATTTTGAATATATCAAAAACAATTTATTCCAAATATCTTGGGATGTAATGTGTCTCCTTTATGTCAAGTTCCTCTAATGAGGACACGCCAAAACCCACACTCACGATCTCACACACGCTCCACCGAGCAGACAGGCTATGACCCCGGCCACCACACTCACGCCGATATAAAGCGCACACAGCGCGCCGTCACCCTGACGGATCATCATGATATTGTCGTTGCTGAAAGTAGAGAACGTCGTGAATCCACCACACAATCCTGCCGTCAGAAAGAGCCTCACCTCGTCCGAGAGATTCAGCTTCGCCGAAAGGGCATAGAAAAGCCCGATCATGAAGCTGCCGACGATATTGACCGTCAGCGTGGCCCACGGAAAGCTGTATGTAGCTGCCGTGACACGTTCATGTATCAGAAGTTGGATCCCGTAGCGCAACACGCTCCCGAGACCTCCGCCCGCAAAAACTGCAAAAAACACTTTTAGCATATCCTCCGGAATTGTTTTCTCCGCAAAGATAAGCAAAAAGACGCGATTTTTCCTTACCTTTGTGTCCGATGACACCGCTAACCGCCAATACCATAAAGAAAATCTCCTCTCTCGACGACCGCAAAGGCCGCCGCCGGGAGGGTGCGTTCAAGGCTGAAGGCTCAAAATGTGTGCTCGACACCATCGGCCATTTTCAACTGCGACAGCTGTATGCGACCGCCGAATGGATTGAGCAGCATGAGGACATCTCATTCCGCCACGGAGAGAGAACCACGGAGACCTCCCGCGGCGATCTGCGTAAGATCTCATCGCTCACCACTCCGCCGGACGTGGTGGCCATATACTCAATACCCACCTACGACCTTCCCGCCGGCGCCGCAGCCGACAATCTGGTCCTCGCACTCGACACCATCCAGGATCCCGGCAATCTCGGCACGATAATCCGTGTGGCCGACTGGTTTGGAATCACCGACATAATAGCCTCGCGCGAGACAGCCGACTGCTTCAGCCCAAAGGTGATACAGTCAACCATGGGTGCCATCTCCCGGGTGAGAGTCCATTACTGCGACCTTACCGCCGTGATTCCCGCCATGGGTGCCGCCGCGGTCTACGGGACATTCCTCGACGGTGAACCGATAAGCGAGGCTCCACTCTCCCGGACGGGCATAATCGTGATCGGCAACGAAGGCAACGGCATATCCCGCGAGGTGGCGTCGCTCGTCAGCCGGCGGCTCCTCATCCCGAGCTACCCACCGGAACGTGAGACAAGCGAATCGCTCAACGCCGCCGTGGCCACCGCAATAACTCTCGCTAAATTCCGAGGCGTATGAAAGAAGCCAAGACAGTATGGTTCTGCAGCAATTGCGGAGCCGAATCGCCCAAATGGGTCGGCAAGTGTCCCGCCTGTGGTGAATGGAACACCATGGTGGAGGAGAAAGTGCGTCCGGCCAGGAAGAGCCGCACGCTCTCACCCTCCGGCCGATCCGCATCACAGAGCAGCCCGGTGGCGGTATCAGCCATCGAGACCACTGATGATGCCCGCATAAGGATGCCGTCCGCCGAACTCAACCGTGTGCTCGGCGGCGGACTCGTCCCCGGAAGCATCATCCTCATAGGAGGCGAACCGGGCATAGGCAAGTCGACACTCGTGCTCCAGAACATCCTGTCCATCAAATCCCGCACCATCCTCTACGTGTCAGGCGAGGAGAGCGCACGGCAGATCAAGATGAGAGCCGACCGCATAGGCCGTCCGAGCGACAATGTATTCATCGTCTGCGAGACCTCGCTGCAGTCCATCATGGATCACATCGAGGCTATCGATCCCGGACTTGTGATAGTCGACTCCATACAGACCATCGCAAGCGACGAGCTGGAATCCGTGGCCGGCAGCGTGTCGCAGGTGCGGGAATGCGCGTCGCAACTGCTGAAATACGCCAAGGAGAGCGGTGTACCGGTGATTCTCGTAGGCCACATCACCAAGGAAGGCAGCATAGCCGGGCCGAAAGTACTGGAGCATATCGTCGATGCCGTGCTGCAGTTCGAGGGTGACTCACAGCATTTCTACCGTCTTCTTCGCGCCATAAAAAACCGCTTCGGATCCACCTCCGAGCTGGGCATCTACGAGATGTGTCAGCGCGGACTGCGCGAGGTGTCCAATCCGTCGGAAATGCTGCTGACCCACACCGACGAGGATCTCTCCGGAGTCACCGTCGGAGTCACCGTCGAGGGGATGCGTCCGTTTCTCATAGAGGTGCAGGCTCTCGTCTCGACAGCGGCTTACGGTACCCCCCAGCGCACGGTCAACGGATTTGACTACAAGCGCATGAATATGCTCCTTGCCGTGCTTGAGAAGAGGGTCGGGTTCAAGCTTGCCGCCAAGGACGTGTTTCTCAACATAGCGGGCGGACTGAAGGTCAACGACCCCGCCCTTGACCTTTCGGTCATCTGCGCCATTCTCTCCTCCAACGTGGATATGCCTGTTTCAAAGCGTACCTGTATGGCCGGAGAGATCGGCCTGTCAGGAGAGATCCGCCCTGTCGGCCGCATAGAGCAGCGCATCCGTGAGGCTGAGAAGCTCGGTATGGAGACCATCCTCATCCCCCGCCACAACCTCAAAGGCATCGACACATCATCCCTGTCCATCAAGATAATAGAAGTCGCCAAAGTTGAGGAAGCCTTCCGTGCCCTCTTCGCCTGAAGCGATGATATTCTGAGACCGCAGATAATTTAACATTTGCTGTGCGACATTATCGCACCTTTTCCGCTTTTTTGCACCGTAACTTTGCGGAAAAAACAGAACGATAATGAAAAATCTGCCAGTATCCAAGAAAGTATATGCGGACATCTCCGACCGCATCACCACCACGCTATCCTTCGCACCGACATCAGCCGCCGAGGCCATGCGACTGGTCGACTCCTATCTCGAAGGCCAAACACCGGAAAGCAATGACGGCATGGCCATGATAGCATTCAACATGATCCGCGCCGAGCTCGACCGCGCCATCTCACGCTCCGCCCGCGCCCGCGAAAGAGCGAGAATACGCAAACAGGGAGCATCCGCTGTAGAGAATCCCGCCACGTCCACTTCCACACCTGAATCCGGAGCTGCGGATACCTGCGAAGAGACCGCCTCTGCCCCAATCATGCTCTCACGGCGCGAACGCCGCGCCATCGAGCGGGCCACAAAAGGGAAAACCCGCAAATGGAAGAAACTCGGCAAAAGTGCCTGATACGACCAAAGAGATAAGAATATTGACCATTCAATATCATTTTGCAACCAAAATTGAAAATTTATTGGCAAATTGCTTGCAAATATCAAATATTTGCTTTACCTTTGCCACATAAAAGTTTCCAAATAGGTACAAATATATAAAATTTGAACAGTCATGCCGCTTATCATTCCACGACATTACCGCCGCAAGCTCCTTCCGGAGACCACCGAGGTGGCCATAAAGATGGTCAAAGACACATTTCAGTCAACTCTTGCCAAGAGACTCAACCTGCGCCGCGTCACCGCACCGCTCTTCCTGTTGTCCGGCACCGGTCTCAACGATGATCTGAACGGTGTGGAACACGCCGTATCCTTCACCATCGATGCAATGGGCGGCCGTCCCGCAGAGGTGGTCCACTCCCTCGCCAAATGGAAACGCTACAAGCTCGGAGCCTATGGAATTCCCCCGGGCTACGGACTATACACCGACATGAACGCGATCCGCACTTTCGAGGAGCTCGACAACCTCCATTCTCTCTATGTGGATCAATGGGACTGGGAGAAGACCATTCGCGAGGAGGATCGCAATCTGAGCTATCTGAAAGAGACTGTCAACACGATATACGGTGTGCTCCGCGAGGTTGAGCATCTGGTCTACGAACGGTTCCCGCACATCACGCCCCGACTTCCGGAGAAGATAGAATTTATCCATGCCGACGATCTCGCACGGCAATATCCCGGCCTGTCGCCAAAAGAGAGGGAGGCCATCGTGGCTAAGAAATATGGCGCGGTTTTCATCATAGGTATAGGCGGAGAGCTTGCTGACGGCAAGCCCCACGACGGGCGCGCTCCGGACTATGATGACTGGTCGACCCCAAACGACGAAGGATCCCTCGGTCTCAACGGCGACATCATCCTCTGGGACAACGTGCTCGAGATCCCCTTCGAGCTCTCGTCGATGGGCATAAGGGTCAGCCCTGAGTCTCTACGCCGGCAGCTTGCCATACGTGGCGTGCCGGAGAAAGAGAAACTCAACTTCCACACCATGCTCCTCAACGGCGAACTCCCCTATTCAATAGGTGGCGGAATAGGCCAGAGCCGTCTCGCCATGTTCCTGCTCCACAAGGCTCATATCGGGGAAGTCCAGGCTTCCATCTGGCCTGAGGATCAGATCAAAGCCTGCCTTGAGGCAGGGATAGAGCTTCTCTGATCCGCAGGGCAGCCCTCCTCACCCAACACCGCCTCGCCGGACGTCCTCTGCCACATCTGTCAGTCACAATCGGTCATATTGTCACGATATGACCGATTTTTTCGTATCTGCCGAGGCTAATAATCAATATGTTACATACGCCTCAACATTTTTGGCACAAAATTTGTTTCTATAAATGACCGGAGGCCGCAGCGGGCGGATCTCCATGATATATAACCTTACGAAAAACATAAAAACAAATATAATACTATCTCAACTATGGGAAAAATTATCGGTATAGACCTTGGAACTACCAATTCCTGTGTCGCTGTCCTCGAAGGCAACGACCCCGTCGTGATTCCTAACAGCGAAGGACGCAACACCACTCCTTCAATTGTAGCATTCGTTGATGGCGGCGAGCGTAAAGTGGGTGATCCCGCCAAGCGTCAAGCCATTACCAATCCTAAGCGTACAATCAACTCCATCAAGCGTTTCATGGGTGAGAACTGCCAGCAGGTAGCCCAGGAAATCCAACGTGTGCCTTATAAAGTAGTCTGCGGTGCCAACGACACTCCCCGTGTCGACATCGACGGCCGTGAATACACTCCTCAGGAAATCTCCGCAATGATTCTTCAGAAGATGAAGAAGACTGCCGAGGACTATCTGGGACAGAGCGTGACGGAAGCCGTCATCACCGTCCCCGCCTACTTCAACGACTCGCAGCGTCAGGCCACAAAGGAGGCCGGTGAGATCGCCGGACTTACCGTGAAGCGTATCGTCAACGAGCCTACCGCAGCCGCACTTGCCTACGGTCTTGACAAGAGCGACAAGGATCAGAAGATCGCCGTGTTCGACCTCGGTGGCGGTACATTCGATATCTCGATCCTCGAACTTGGCGACGGCGTGTTTGAGGTGAAAGCCACCAACGGTGATACCCACCTCGGCGGCGACGACTTCGACCACGTGATCATCGACTGGCTCGCCGACGAATTCCAGAAAGAGGAAGGCATCGACCTCCGTCAGGATCCAATGGCTCTCCAGCGTCTGAAAGAGGCTGCCGAGAAAGCCAAGATCGAACTTTCGTCTACCACATCTACCGAGATCAACCTCCCCTACATCACCGCTACCGCCACAGGCCCGAAGCACCTTGTCAGAACTCTCACCCGCGCTCAGTTCGAGCAGCTGGCCGACAAGCTCATTCAGGCCACCATCAAGCCTTGCGAACAGGCTCTGAAGGATGCCGGTATGACAGCAAAGGATATTGACGAAGTGATCCTCGTGGGTGGTTCGACACGTATCCCCGCCATCCAGCAGGTAGTGGAGAAATTCTTCGGCAAAGCCCCCTCTAAGGGTGTCAACCCCGACGAAGTCGTAGCCGTAGGTGCAGCCATCCAGGGCGGTGTCCTCTCAGGCGATGTGAAGGACGTGCTTCTTCTTGACGTCGTGCCTCTGTCGATCGGTATCGAGACCCTTGGTGGTGTGATGACCAAGATGATCGAGGCAAACACCACAATCCCGACCCGCAAGAGCGAGACATTCTCCACCGCTGCCGACAACCAGCCTTCGGTAGAGATCCACGTTCTGCAGGGCGAGCGCCCCATGGCCAAGGACGACAAGACCCTCGGCAAATTCCACCTCGATGGCATCGCACCCGCACCCCGTGGCATACCTCAGATCGAAGTGACATTTGAGGTCGACGCCAACGGTATCCTCAACGTATCAGCCAAGGATAAAGCCACAGGCAAGGAGCAGAGCATCCGTATCGAGGCTTCGAGCGGTCTGTCAAACGAAGAGATCGAGCGTATGAAGAAAGAGGCCGAGGCCAACGCTGCCGCCGATGCCAAGGAAAAAGAGAAGATCGACAAGCTCAACCATGCCGATACCATCATCTTCCAGACAGAGAAGCAGATTCAGGAACTTGGCGACAAGATCCCCGCTGACAAGAAGGCAGCCATCGAAAACGACCTCACCCGGCTCAAAGAAGCCCACAAGGCTCAGGATCTCAGTGGCATCGACTCCGCAATCCAGTCCATCCAGACCACATTCGGACAGATCCAGCAGGACATCCTCAACGCCCAGCAGGCCGCAGGCCCCCAGCCCGGAGCCAATCCCGGCGCAGGCCCCTCAACCGGCTCATCCGACGGCCACGTCGACGACGTAGAGTTTGAGGAAGTGAAGTAAAGAACATAATGACCTGAAATAGCAAAGAGGCTGTGCCAATATTGGCACAGCCTCTTTGCTATTTCAAAAGGTTTTCGTAATTTTGCGTTAATCTAAAGCAGAAGACGCCATTATGTCGGAAGAGCAGATGAACAGTTATCGGCTGACGTCGATGGAGGAGCCGGGCGATGAGCGCATGGCTCAGATTATGCGTGAGGTTGCCGAGGATGCCCGCGAAAGCACTCGTCGGGCTGCTGAACATGTGGCTGCCGGTATTGAAGCTGCGACGAAAGATGCTCGCGCCAGAGTTGAGGAGACACTAAAAAAGCTTCGCAATGGGAGCAAGTGATCATCGGCCTGTTCTGATCGTGATTGCCGGGATAAGAAACGGCTAAAACTAACCAATGTCATTATTATTAATTTGATCTGTGATGGAAGGGACTATATATAAATCAAAGATAGACTGGTGGATTCCGGCGATTGTGATTGCCACTACCGCTTTTGCATTCATAGGCCCGATAATAGACGGAGATTTCATAGCCGGGATTATCATAGCCGTGCCCCTCTGCATCATGGAGATAGCGATGTTTGCCAGTGTCAGATATCTGATACGCGACAAAGAGTTGGGAGTCCGGAATATCTTCTACCGGTGGGAGTGGTTCCCTATTGATAAAATCGGTGAGGCAAAGAAAACAAGCGGAATACTCTCCGCTCCGGCACTGTCGACAAAACGGGTCGCGATCAAATTTACCGACAGGAAGATTCTGAAAAGCTCAATGCCTCTTGAAATCTCGCCAAAAGACCGCGATGCCTTCATGGCCAACCTCAAAGAAATCAACCCTGACATCCGGATAAAATAGTCCTGAACCGAAAAAAACCGACATATTGAGCCATGTGGAAGCAAGCTGAATTTACCTTACGTCCCCGCAAGAATGGGTTTCACCTCATAACGGATGAAATACTTGCCAACATCCCGGAACTGCCCAAGGTCGGACTGTTGAATCTTTTCATCAAGCACACATCGGCCGCGCTGACCATCAACGAGAACGCAGACCCGGATGTACGCGTCGACATGAAAAGCATATTCGACCGACTGGTGCGGGAGCGCGAATCGTATTACACACATACCATGGAGGGCGACGACGATATGCCGGCCCATGCCAAGGCATCGATCATCGGGCCATCCATAACCATCCCTATCACAAACGGGCGTCTGAATCTCGGCACATGGCAGGGCATATATCTATGCGAGTTCCGCAACTATGGCGGAGCAAGAAAGATCGTGGCAACCGTGACAGGCGAATAAGGAGAATTTAGACTATATAATCATTGATTTTTGATTGGATTTTTCGAAGATGGTATTTTGGGCCATAATCTAATACATATTTTGCTATGCATAAGCCACTTAACGGAAGGATATAATAGAGAGGCGGATCTATGCGATTATACGATAGTCCCGTCTCTCTATTGTGTATAGGTCTCCCCGGGGGGCGATTAGTATGCGAACATGGGATATGAGTCCATGGTGGCGTTGACTTTGGCGCGGACGGCTGCGATGGTTTCGGGATCGGCGGGGTTGCGGAGTACGGTGTCGATCATCTCGGCGATATCTCCCATGAGGGGTTCCTTTGCGCCACGGGTCGTGATGGCGGGGGTGCCGAGACGGATTCCGGAAGTCTGGAAGGGGGATCGGGAGTCGAAGGGCACCATGTTCTTATTGGCTGTGATGTCGGCCTCGACAAGTGCTTTTTCGGCCACTTTGCCGGTGAGCTCGGGGAATTTGCTGCGTAGGTCGAGCAGTATGCAGTGGTTCTCAGTACCTCCCGACACGATATTGTAGCCCATCGACATCAGGGCTTCGGCAAGAGCAGCCGCATTTTTCTTCACCTGCATCTGATAGTCCTTGAACTCCGGCTGCAGGGCTTCTCCGAAGGCTACTGCCTTGGCGGCTATGACGTGTTCGAGCGGGCCGCCCTGTACTCCGGGGAATACTGCGGAATCAAGCAGCGATGACATCATTCTTGTCACACCCTTGGGAGTCTTCTTGCCCCAGGGGTTTTCGAAATCCTTGCCCATCATGATGACTCCTCCGCGCGGACCTCGAAGGGTCTTGTGGGTGGTAGAGGTGACGATATGGGCATATTTCACGGGGTTGTCGAGAAGTCCGGCGGCTATGAGTCCGGCGGGGTGAGCCATGTCGATCATGAGGATGGCTCCGATCTCGTCGGCAAGGCGGCGCATACGGGCATAATCCCATTCGCGGCTGTAGGCCGATGCTCCTCCTATAATGAGACGCGGACGCTCGCGGCGTGCCACTTCCTCCATCTGTTCGTAGTCCACACGCCCGGTCTCAGGGCTGACGTTGTATTCAAGTGCCTGAAACATGAGACCGGAGAAATTGACAGGACTTCCGTGGGAGAGGTGTCCTCCGTGGCTGAGGTTGAGTCCGAGGAATTTGTCGCCGGGCTGCAGGCAGGCCATGAAAACAGCCATATTGGCCTGTGCGCCGGAGTGAGGCTGCACGTTTGCCCATTCTGCACCGAAGAGCTTCTTGAGGCGCTCGATGGCGAGGGATTCCACCTCGTCCACGACCTCACAACCACCATAGTAGCGGTGGCCGGGATAACCTTCGGCGTATTTGTTGGTCAGACACGAACCCATGGCGCGCATCACCTGGTCACTGACGAAGTTTTCTGACGCGATCAGCTCGATGCCCTTCTTCTGGCGGGCGTGTTCGCGTGAGATGATGTCAAAGACGATCTTGTCCTGTTCCATAATTTTTAGTTATATTGTGTTCTGTATAATCTGTTTTTACCTATCTGTCTGTTTTTTTTACTGACCATCCGAATTTGCCTATGAAAGCTCCGGGTCCGAAATAGCGTCCGTGGGAATAGCTCAGAAGTCCGGCGGATTCGAGGTCGAAAGCACCGCTCACCGGATCGATCAAACTTTTGTCGGCAAGCACGTTGACCACGTCGGCGATAAACATATCATGGCTCCCGAGCCGGACTATTTCCCTGACCTTACATTCTATGCTCAGGGGCGACTCGGCTATACACGGACACGCCACCATCACACCCTCCGCCGGTGTAAGCCCGGTCTCTTTCCATTTGTCATAGTCTGCTCCGGATCTAACTCCGGCCCAATCTGTGGCCCGGGCCATTGACGCGGTGGTGAGGTTGATGGTAAACTCCATTCTCTCCCGTATGACAGAATATGAATGACGCTCCGGACGCACCGAGATGTAACACATCGGCGGATTCGTGCAGATAGTTCCGGTCCATGCCACCGTAAGCATATTGGAACGCGTCATGGTCCCGCAGGTGACGAGCACCGCCGGGAGCGGATAGATCATAGTGCCGGGTTTCCAGGATACCTTACCCATCACACACACGCATATCAGATTATGGCGTCAGCGCTCTTCACCGTGTGGGAGCAGTAATGACATGAGATGGTGACATCCTTGCGGTCAATGACATGGAACCGCGTCAGCATTGGCTCATTGTTGGTGATACATTTCGGATTGCCACACTTGACAAGCCCGATTATCGTGTCGGGGAGGACGACGGGATATTTCTCCACCACCTCGTAGTCGCGTATGATGTTGATGACAGCCGTCGGGGCGATGAGGGCTATCCTGTTGAGAGTCTTTTCCGGGAAAACGACATCGGCTACCTTGATGATGCCCTTGTTGCCGAGCCGTTTCGAGTCGAGGTTATTGCCTATCGTGACTGCGGTCTTCAGATTCTCAATGCCGAGAATCTCCACAGCCTTGAACAACACTGACGATGGGATATGGTCGATCACAGTGCCGTTGCGCAGGGCGGCCACCGCGAGTTCGGATTTGGAAACTGTCTTAGTCATGACGGGGAACTGAATTATTCGGTTACATCTATACCAAGCGAGCGGCAGATGAGAGCCTCACGTGCGTAGAGACCGTTGCGGGCCTGTTCGAAATAATAAGCATGGGGGTTATCGTCCACATCCTGTGCGATCTCGTTGACACGCGGGAGCGGATGCAGTATGCGCATATTCTCCTTGGCATTCACGAGCATCGCCGCATTAAGATTGTAAAGATCCTTGACACGCTCATATTCCATAATGTCGGCGAAGCGTTCGCGCTGCACACGTGTCATATATATGATGTCGGATGTGTCGATCACCTCCGGGGAGAAGTCGGTATGTTCAGTGAAGCGTATGCCATTCTCACGACAGAAGGTCTTGTATTCCTCCGGCATCCCGAGCTCACGGCAGGCCACGAAACGGAATGTGGGGTTGAACCAACGCATGGCCATGATCAGGGAGTGGACAGTGCGCCCGTATTTCAAGTCGCCCACAAGGGTTATGGTGAGATCTTCCAGCCGTCCCTGGGTCTTGTAGATTGAATAGAGATCGAGCATCGTCTGCGACGGATGCTGATGGGCACCGTCGCCGGCGTTTATGATGGGGACATCCGTCACTTCGGTGGCATACAGAGCCGCACCCTCAAGATGATGTCGCATGACGATGAGATCGGCGTAGTTGCTCACCATCTTTATGGTGTCCTTGAGGGTCTCTCCCTTGGATGTGGAGGTGTTGGATGCATCAGAGAATCCGATCACTCTTCCGCCAAGGCGGTTGACGGCAGTCTCAAAACTCAGACGTGTGCGGGTTGACGGCTCAAAGAAGAGCGTTGCCACTACTTTGCCCTCAAGAAGACGGCGGTTGGGATTCTGCTCAAACTTGCGGGCGGTCCCAAGGAGCTGCATGATCTCCTCGCGGCCTATATCGCTGATTGACACAAGGCTTTTGGTGTTCATTGCGGTGAAATGATGGATGAATGGTGAGTTCCACCGCAAAGTTACGAATTTTAGACGGGAAAAAATAGAAATCCTCGCAAATTCTCGCGTGGAAGCCAGCTACAACTCACATACCGTTCATATAGCGAAGCCCGCATAGTCAATAATATTGACAGATCCATGCGTCAGTTGTGAGATGCCTTGTAGTACAGCACAATTCCTATAATGGCGTAGATGAAGTTGGGGATCCACATCGCCACGAAGGGTGTGGTCATGCCTGAGATGGCAAACGTCGATGTGACGGTAGTAAACATTATATAGCTGAACGACAGGACCAGTCCGATGCCGATGTTGACACCCATACCGCCCTTGACCTTACGCGAGGACAACGACATACCTATCACCGTGAGGATGAACGCGGCCGCAGTCATGGCATAACGCCGCTGGTTTTCGATCTCGAAAGTCTTGATATTGGCCACGCCTCTCTTCTTCTGACTCTCGATATACTCGCGGAGTTCAGGCGAGGTCATGGTCTCACAGTCGTTCTTTGAGATCAGGAAGTCACGCGGCTCGATGGGGATCACCGTGTCAAGCCTTGATCCACGGGTGATCTTCTCGCTGCGTCCGTCGAAAGTACGGATCATATAGTCACGCACGGTCCAGTTGTGGAGTGTGTCATAACGTATGGTCTGGGCCGTGAGACGCGACACGAGCTTCTTGTCCTTGAACGATTCGAGGGAGAACTTGTAGCCCGTCTTCTGGTTGTTGTCGTAACGCGACATATATGCGATCTCCCCTTTGGCCACCTGGAGCTGGATGTTGGTGCCGTAGTCCACACGCTTGTTCTTCACGTATGTGTTGGTATAGTCAATGCGCTTCACATTGGCCGGAGGGATGATGTATGCGCTCAATATGTAGGTAGCGCAGGCGATGACCGTAGCGCTGATCATATACGGCCTCAGCAACCGGCGGTAACTCATGCCGGTGGACAGCATGGCTATGATCTCGGAATTGTCTGCAAGCTTGGAGGTGAAGAATATGACGGCGATGAATGTGAAAAGCGGACTGAACTGATTGGCAAAATAAGGGAGGAAGTTGAGAAAATAGTCGAACACCGTGGCTCTGAGCGGAGCCTTCAGGAAGGAATCGAGCTTCTCGTTGATGTCAAACATTATCGTGATAGCGAGGATAAGGGCTATCGCGAAGACGTATGTGCCGAGAAATTTCCTGATTATGTACCAATCGAGTATCTTCATTTCAAGACAGGAGGATGGTTCAGAGGCGGCGGGTGACGGATTCCACCATTCCGGTTTTCCAACTTTTGAAGTCACCGGCCAGAATGTGACGCCGGGCTTCTCCGACGAGCCACAGATAGAACGCGAGATTATGGATGGATGCGATCTGCATGGCGAGGATCTCATCGGCTATGAACAGATGGCGCAGGTATGCCTTGGAATAGACCTGATCCACGTATGCCGGACCGTCCTCCTGAAGGGGGGAGAAATCATCGGCCCACTTCCTGTTGCGCATATTCATTATGCCGTGGCGGGTGAAAAGCATCCCGTTGCGGCCATTGCGGGTGGGCATCACACAGTCCATCATGTCGACACCACGGTCAATCGCTTCAAGGATATTGGCCGGAGTCCCGACACCCATGAGATAGCGTGGCCGCGAGGCCGGAAGGATATCGTTGACGATCTCTATCATCTCATACATCTTTTCCACAGGTTCTCCGACGGCAAGACCGCCGATGGCATTACCCTCGGCACCGAGATCGGCCACGTGGCGCGCAGCGTCCTTACGCAATTCGGGGTAGACGACTCCCTGCACTATCGGGAAGAAAGCCTGCCGGTAGCCATACCGGCCTTCGGTCTCGTTGAAGTGCTTCCATCCACGCTCAAGCCACCGCTGTGTGAGTTTGAGCGATTTTCTCGCATAGTCGAAATCCGCCGTACCCGGAGGGCACTCGTCAAGAGCCATCATTATGTCAGCGCCAATGGATCTCTGGATGTCCACGACTCCTTCAGGTGTGAAAAGATGCTTTGATCCGTCGATGTGAGAGCGGAAATGAGCGCCTTCTTCGGTCAGCTTACGGTTTTCGGACAGCGAGAACACCTGGAATCCGCCGCTATCCGTGAGGATGGGGCGATCCCAGCCGTTAAACTTGTGCAGGCCGCCGGCCTTCTCAAGGATATCGATGCCGGGGCGCAGATAGAGGTGGTAGGTGTTGCCAAGTATTATCTGCGCCTTCACATCGTCGCGAAGTTCGCGCTGGTGCACGGCCTTGACACTGCCGAGTGTCCCCACCGGCATAAATATGGGAGTCTCTATCTGTCCGTGATCCGTCGTGATCAGACCGGCACGGGCATTGCTACCCTCCGCTGTGGCTAAGAGTTGAAAATCCATTTTCTCAAGGCTGAACCTCGTAGTACGGGATGTCCACGAGCTTCAGGTCGAAGATCAGCGTGGAATACGGAGGGATCACGCTTTGCGACGCGCTGCCGTAGCCAAGGGTATATGGCACGACGATCCTTGCGCTGTCGCCGACCCTCATGTTGAGGAGCGCGATGGTCCAGCCCTGGATCAGATCGCTGGGCTTGGTGGTGTACACACTGTCAGTCTGGGTGTAGGAGGAGTCGAACGCCACGTCGTTGTACAGCCATCCCTTATACTTGACGCTGACGGTCGATGTGAGCAATGGCGAGAGATTACCCTCGGTGAGACGGCGGTCGTTGAGGTAGCGGATCAGGATCTGCGCGGAGCTGTTCCATACCGGTGTGAGCGTCTCGTAGTAATTCTCTCCATCAGGCGACAGGGAGAACTGCTGCTCATCAAAGTAAGCCTCATTGGCCTCGCGCCATTCCTTATATGTATCCCAAGTGTCGTTGTTGTCCGTGCCGCAGCTCCCGGCGGTGATACCGATGGCTGCGACAGGGAGAGCAAGTGCTATTTTCTGTAATATATTCATTGTTATGATTAGAACTGGACCTCCGGCGCGCGCTGTGCGGAGTCGTCAGCCTTAAACTGAGGTTGAGGATTGAATCCGAACCATCCGGCATAGATGACAGTCGGGAATTTCTTTATGGCGGTGTTGTATTCGGCCACGGCCTGAGTGTATCGTCCACGCGCTGTGGATATGCGGTTCTCCGTTCCTTCGAGCTGAACCTGCAGATCACGGAAATTCTCGTTGGCCTTCAGATCCGGATATGCCTCGGAGACAGCGAGGAGAGACTTCAGCGCACCGGTCAGCTCGTTCTGGGCTGCCTGATACTTGGCAAGGGTCTCCTCATTGAGATTGGAGGGATCGATAGTGATGGATGTAGCTGCAGCTCTGGCTTTGGTGACATTCTCGAAGGTTGTGCTCTCGTGAGTGGCATATCCCTTCACGGTGTTGACCAGATTGGGGATAAGATCAGCACGGCGCTGATACTGGTTCTGCACTTCGGCCCAGTTCTGCTCCACACTCTGTTTTTGCTCTACAAGAGAGTTGTAGTTACACGAACTGAGCGCAGGCAGCATTGCCGCAAGGAGAAGAATGATTTTAAAATAGTTCATATCTTTTGAAGAGAGTTTGGTTATCCTAATTTACGGAGGAGTGAGTTGATGGATACGCTGGAATGGATGATCTTGTGAAGATCCTCGACTTTCACGCGGGTCTGCTCCATTGAGTCGCGCTCGCGGAGAGTCACGGTGTTGTCCTCGAGTGTCTGATGGTCGACAGTGATACAGTAGGGAGTGCCGATGGCATCCTGGCGGCGATAGCGCTTGCCGATGGTATCCTTCTCCTCATAGTGAGTGGCGAAGTCAAACTTGAGGTCGTTGACAATCTCGCGTGCCTTCTCAGGCAGCCCGTCTTTCTTGACGAGCGGGAGCACGGCGCATTTTACGGGTGCGAGCGGCGCCGGGAGGTGCAGCACGACGCGCTTGTCGCCACCCTCAAGCTGCTGCTCCTCATAGCTTGAGCAGAGCACACTGAGCACCATACGGTCAACTCCAATGGAGGTCTCGATCACGTAGGGTGTATAGCTTTCGTTGAGCTCCGGATCGAAATACTGGATCTTCTTTCCGGAGAATTTCTCATGCTGCGAGAGGTCAAAATTAGTGCGGGAATGGATACCTTCCACTTCCTTGAAGCCAAAGGGCATGAGGAATTCGATATCTGTCGCGGCATTTGCATAGTGAGCCAGCTTCTCGTGGTCGTGATAGCGATACTTCTCATCACCGAGGCCAAGAGCCTTGTGCCAGCGCAAGCGGAACTCCTTCCATCTCTTGAACCATTCCATCTCAGAGCCGGGACGGACAAAGAACTGCATCTCCATCTGCTCGAACTCCCTCATGCGGAATATGAATTGACGCGCCACGATCTCATTG
>CAZKIE010000021.1:0-52109 GCA_964552825.1 uncultured Staphylococcus sp.
CATCTTCTTCACAGCCTTGCGGATGGTGGGGAAGTTGGTGAGCATACCGCCGGGCCAGCGCTCGATCACGTAGGGCATACCTACGCTCTGAGCCTTCTCGGCGAGGATTTCCTTTGCCTGCTTCTTGGTGGCTACGAAGAGAATCTTCTTGCCGCCCTTGGCGATGTTGCGCAGGGCTGCTGCAGCCTCTTCGAGCTTGGCGCGGGTCTTATAGAGGTCTATGATGTGGATACCGTTGCGCTCCATGAAGATGTAAGGAGCCATTGCAGGATTCCATTTTCTTTTCATGTGGCCAAAATGGCAACCTGCTTCGAGGAGTTGGTCAAAATTGGGTGTTGACATGATGTTTCGTCTTGAAGTTGTTTACGTTCTTTTTGATTTTTACAACCCGGGAGTAGGGAACGTGTCCATCTCAGGGGTTTAGATACTAAACACTTTGCCTTCATGCCCTCGCCTGAGCGGGGACCATCAGGCTATTGATATGCGGATTAACGCTTGGAGAACTGGAAGCGCTTGCGTGCTTTGGGACGGCCCGGCTTCTTGCGTTCAACGACGCGCGGATCGCGGGTCATGAAGCCTTCGACGCGCAGTGCGTGCTTGTCCTCGGGATTGATCTTGACAAGTGCGCGGGCGATGGCGAGACGCAGAGCCTCGGCCTGTCCCTTGTAGCCGCCACCGTCGAGGTTGACATGGATGTCATACTTCTCTACGGCATCGAGCGTCAGAAGGGGCTGCTTCACGATGTACTGGAGGATTGAAGAGGGGAAGTAGACGTCGAGGGGACGCTTGTTGATGGTGATCTGCCCGTTGCCTTCCTTCACGAACACCCGGGCTACGGCTGCCTTGCGGCGACCTACTGCATTAACTGTTTCCATTCTTCAATTATTTGATTTTGTTAATATCGATGACTTCGGGATTCTGTGCTGCATGGGGATGCTCAGGTCCGTTGTAGACGTGCATATTCTCGATGATGGCGCGTCCGAGGCGGTTTTTGGGAAGCATACCTTTCACCACCTTGATGAAGAGGGGGTGATAGCCGGGCTTCACGTGCTTGTTGTGAGATTTCTTCATCAGCACCTCGGGAGTGGTCACGCGCTGGCCGCCGGGATAGCCGGTGTAGCTCAGATATTCGCGATCGGTCCACTTCTTGCCTGTCAGGCGCACCTTGTCGGCATTGACAACGATCACATTGTCGCCACACTCCACATTGGGTGAATAGCTCGGCTTGTTCTTGCCGCGCAGGATGAGGGCGATGACTGCACACAGACGACCAAGGGTCTGGTCGGTGGCATCGATGACAACCCACTTGTGCTCAACGCTCTGCGCGTTGGGCGTGAGGGTCTTGTAACTTAAAGTATCCACGTTTGATGTTTAATTAATAGATGATTTCTTTTCGACCTCCGCCGGCCATCGTTCGGCCAAAAACTCCGGGACGCCACAGGTCGTGGTTTATTAATTGGACATAATCGGACTGCAAAGGTAGTGATTTTCCGTCACTTTACAAACAACCTTTAAGTTTTATTAACGCTTTATCGCCAGACTACATCCTTAGCCACCACGCGCCCCGCCTCATCTATCAGATAGATGCTCGGCAGAGCCGGCAGGCGATACAGCCCCCGCTCCTCGATAGTCCCGTCGTCCATACCTATCTCCCACCCGGCGGGCATCTCTCCCGCCCGGTCAAGCCACAGCGTGCGGTCGCCGTCGGGATAGACCGCTATCACCGACCAGTCCTCCGCCCCGCCGGAGCGCAGCGACTCTATCACCCCCTTGCAGTTCTCACAGTCAGGATCGTAGAACAGCAGCAGCGTCCGCCCGTGGGCCGCCACATACTCCTGCAGCCGTCCGCGGCTCCCGTCGGGCCTCTCATAGCCGAAATCAGCCGCCACCGAGCCGGGACGGTTCATCCGCGCCCCCTCGAGAAGATATCTCATCCGCGCCGTCTCCACATCCGTCAGTCCCGCGCCCCGCAGAGCCGCCTCGGCATAGGAGATATACGCATCCTCGTCGCGCAGCGGCGAATTGGGATCCGCCAGATACTTCTCAGCCACAGCCATCACGAACGCCGACGCCTCGCGGCACGCCGACGCCCGCTCCACGAGCCTCCGCATACCGCCGTCCACCCCCTCACGACCCGCATGAGGGAAGAGCGACACGAAATTGGCGAAACTCTGCTCCATGAAAGCCGTGTCGAGGCTCAGGCGAGTGTCAGTGAAGTCAAGAGCGTCCCAGAAATGCGCCAGCAGATAGTCAGCCCGCGCCTCCCGGTCAGTAATCGTAGCCGGAATCGCAGGCAGCTCAAGCCCATCAGCCGGATCAGCCATATTAGCCTCTCTCGCCTCCCTTGCCTCTATTGCCTGATCAGCCTGACGAACAACTGCCCCCTCTCGCTTCACAGCGGCATGGGAGCAGGATAAAATAAACATAAAGCTAACAAACAAATAAATAACACGAATCATCCGCATCATCCCCTATTATAGTATTGCTTGAATTATAGCACAGTATGTTTATGGTTGAGGATAGTCGCGCACACATCGGTAACTACTAATGCCTACACTTTTTTGTTGTGTGCCGCCATCCGAGCGAGAGACCATGAAAAAATGATCAGATCCCGGACTGCCACCCGGAGCACCGGCGTCGCTGAAATAAGACATAGTACATGACGGTGCAAAGCTTCCGGACATACCAGAAAGAACACCAAGATTCTGCATTATGGCAAGCTCCTTCTGATTTGGCAGACGCCACCCGTTTCCTGTCAACGAGCTACACTGATTGTTGTTGGATGTATTGTTGACATAAGTCCAGGACAAAGTGAACTCCGTCATTATGAAAGCGGAATATTCAAAAGCGGAATATGGTCTGTTGATATTGCTGTTGATCAGATGCACAGGCATCTGCCCCGTGCCGGAACCGTTGCCGTTGCCTGTATATATCGTGGATCGAACGGAGTTGGAGTCGTAATACGACATCCTTATTATACTCGTATTATTATCATCAATCTTATAAGCATTGACAATCTGATCGCTCGAACTTATAGTTGTCAGCTTCGAACCAAGGTTACGCACACACCGTATCTGCCACGGAGAGTTGCAATACTGTGCATATCGTGATGTTGACAATCCTTCCATACCCCAGAGCACACGGTTATTGCTCATATAGAAAAGATACCTTGTATTATACCTGTTATTACTGTTTATACTCTCCGTTATATCTTCATAATCCATCAGGGCATCGGCTCTCAGCGTGTTATGAGCAAGTACAAGTCTGACATACTGACCTGACGAAGGTACATACCAACGCATTTCCTCAGGATCAACCACTCCATTGCCGTTGTTATCCCTGTTTCTGTTCATGCAGGCATTTATAGCCTCAATATAATAATAATTTGCGTCTTTATTCGTAGTCTGTGCATTTGGCTGGGGATCAGTGTTAACAGCAGTGTTTCCATTACTATCTTTTACTACAACACCGTCCGAGTTAAAATTTCCGTCATAGCCGGCAAGTTTCGGGATCGTGATTGTACGCCTCGGAATAGCATCCCCACCCTGCGTCGCCGCCACGGCCGGAATGGTGATTGTCGAATTATCCACAAAAGTAGTCCAATTCCGATTGCTATCCTTGTAATTCAACCATAGCCATACATTGTATCTGCCATTGTCCACAGTTGTAGATTGGTTATTTATGACACCATTGTCAGAGGATGTGCTTATCGAACTTCTCAGATTCAGCCCCAAAGTCTCATTTTCATGCTCTACGCCATGTGCGGTACCCATGGGAAGGGTTGTCGTAGCCGGAGTAAAATTGGTGCTTGAATAGTAAGTGGCTATCGACTGTTGGGAATATGCATATTTCGATCTTACATACGAGCTTTCACCGTCGTCTGACACCGAACGTGTCACTCGGATATAGAATCTTCGTGGATTCTGATTGACATATCCGGCCCAGTTGGGAGTACTCTCATCATCGGATACACCCTCATTATCGTCTTCCTCATAGACATATTCATTGACAAATACCGTATAGTATCCATTTGTCGAAAAACGGGAATCATTCGATGCCCAATTGCGGGCATTGGCGGCTTCTCTCAGGGTGAATGTCAGGCCATCGCTATTGTTACCGGTTCTAGGTTTGTAAGCGGCAAGTACGGTCTGCGATGTTGTCGGGCGCAGTTCCACCCACTCCTCGTATTTCTCCTGTCCTTTCGGCACGGTCGAACTCTCGTTGAACGAGTACGACTGTCCGTTATCCCACGCAGTGATCACATAGCCAAAGCCCATACCATCGGCAGTGAGATTTGTAAGTTCTTCCTTAGTGAGTTGGATGTTGAATGCAGCATAATGAGCGTCAAGGCTGACCATTTTCTCTTCGGAATCTGAAACAAGACCCTCAATTCCGGGCACAGTCTCATTACCGGTAGTAGCCTCAATCTGTATCTGATTCACACCCAGGATCGTCACATTATATGTATAATCAACATTACGGTAACAGTTGAAATCCGCCGCATCACCGCCAAGATAGCCTAAGTGGATCACAAACTCGGCCTCACCGCTGCGCCATACGCCCTCGGCTTCTGACGAATCGGCACCAACTATATCACCGTCACCGTCGACATAAAGTTCATTATTGTAATCCACAAGACAGCGCAACAGGACATAACTTGCCATATTGTTGGCAGTCCATGATTCTCCCGTCAGACTCTTGTACAGGCCTGTATTCACACCACTGGTGCCCTTCACTTCCTGCTCGCGCTGATTGTATGACTTGCAATCGTCCGGATCAAGAGCCTCATGTTTGTTCTCGCCCTGCCAGAAGTTGAAAGAATACGATCCGCCACTCTCATCCGAGAAATACTGGCTTGTAAACATTGACGGAGTGGCATAATAAGTGGATTCCGCCTCCGTCTCGTTTTTCGCATAATCTCCGAAATTCTTGTGCGCTCCACCTCTTTCGTAAAGCCACGTGTTCCTCGGGACATTCACTATCGAGTAGCTCTCCGGGGTTATGGTGACATTCTCGCCCGGCTTGACATTAAATTTTATATGAGATACCAACCTGCGCAGATGGATAGATCCCTTATCCTTGAAATCTACCGTGCTGTTGCCCGACGCGGGGATATACACCGGGGTATAGTTATTTTCCTCCCAATCTTTGTAACCGGGATGAGGCTCGGCTCCTCCGACAAGCGGATAGAAGCAACCGCTCATGGTGACAGGGATAGGTACGGTATCGACATCATTATGCAGATAGGGGGTTCTTGCGGCGATATCCAAAAAATCATCCCATGTGTCGGCCTTTTCAAGCAACTCGCTCAAAGGACTTTCCACACCCGGATCTGTCCTTGTGGTTCCCATATTTGCCACATTGGCAACACCTACTATATAACTGCTGCCCGACTTTGTTGAGATCGAGACTTCATGCGGCACCCGGTTATCTTCCGTATTGGGAGTGAGCTTGACCCAGGCGCTCGTTGCCTCATTGGTTATCGAACTGTATGTCCTGACCCAAAGAGTGCGCACAAGATTAAGCTGTGCATCATCACGATCCGCCCTCGACTGCACTTCCATCTCCGGATATGAAAGGGGAACCGTGAGGGTGACATCCTCACCGTAAGAAAGATAGTCCAGTCCACCCAACTCCTCATCTTTGCAGGAAGTCGCAAAAACGGATAATAAGACGGACATGAACAGACCGGTAATATATCGTAGGGATTTCATCTTTTTTTGAGATCTGAACAAAGGTTTTATTCAAATGATGGGATAGTGATTTCATCAGCCTCATCCATCGCACATACTGTCCATGTGAGATTAATCACACTGGATGACACCGACTCAATTTCATATCTATATATATTATTGCGCAGCAGAGGGATATTGGTGGTTCCTGAACTTCCGTTTGAATATTCCGCCAACTTCATATGGTACAGTTTACTCTTATCCGTACCCGGATATTGCGAGTCATACACCGTCACCTGGATCCATGCGGGGACAATCGGCGTTGAAGTCGTCAGATCGTCCGTAGTGGGGACTTTATATTCAGGAACATATACGGAAAACACGCTGCATTCGTCCTTGCCGTCGGCCTTTCGCTTGGCTGTCGCATCAGCATCCTCTCCAAAATCGCGGGGCGAACTGCCACCGGTGCCCTCAAATGCTTTTGGATTCTGATATGTGGCTGTCGACGGGATGTTGACACCGCTTACATACTGTGTCTCCGTCACCCATTGCTGATATGAGGGCAATAGCGATCCGCGATTGTAGTAACCATACAATTCAACTTTCTCTATATAAGCCCTGCTCTCCTTATCCGGCTGTACGAAGGCATCACCCGTCCCGGTGGCATTGATACGGTCAACGACCTCGATCTTTGCTAACGCGCGGAGCATATTGATATCTTTACTATGGTCATTAAGCGAGATATTAAGCGGACTGTCAACCGTGCTTGCATCAAGATCACTGACTTTGACGGTAAATCTCTGCAATCCGGACATCGGGATATACTGAGGGGAATTTGAAAGATCATCCGTGGCGATATGTGGATACCACCAGCCTCCCTGGGTAGGGATGGCAAACGATGGTGAACCATCTCCGAACATCTGTTGAAGCGTCTTGCCATACACCAGATCCTTGGTGTCATACTTGGAATAATTGGCAAGCACAAGTACGTAAAAAGTGATCTCGTCTGATGCCGGATCCGTAAAATACGGATTGTAGAGTACCGTGTTTACCTGATATCGTGTATAGTTGGATCCCTCTTCCGGAGCGACCGCAGGAGATATGGGACTAAGGAAATTCTGATCCGCATCAAACAGCATGAAAAGCATATTAGGCACATCAATATAGTTCTCAGCTATGGTACCTTCCTGCAATTCGTCATCCGACGGCATGGTGATGGCACGTGAGCGGCTGTAGGACGTTCCTCTGGTTACAATATCAAACCGTAGATACACCCCCTTGTCAGGAGTTTCGTCAATGGGGCAGTCGGCGGAGTCGTTGACGCAGCCGCACAGCATTAGCCCCGGCAGCAGCGCCGCCAAGCGGAATATCCTTTTTATGTACCTGTTTGCCTTCATTAATATCTTCTTGATGAAAGTTAAAAGAAGTCCTGTGTTTAAATAGTCAAGAGAAATGATATACCATTATCTTAACTTTTTCAACTTTATACTCTCAACTCAAAAAATCTCCTGCCCGGTCTTCTCACAGCTCCTCGTTCTGCGGGGGGACGATGTGCCATGAGAGCACATAGATGCCGGCCGCCGTATACCAGTCAAGCTTGTCGTCGAGGAAGAATGTCATCGAATACTCGTCCATGCGGTCCAGATATTCCTGGGCCGTCCAGCGCGAATAGCGGTTGACCGCGCCCTTATACATCAGCAGATACTCCATAAGGTCGAACGAGAACAGCTCCGCGCCGTCGAGATTTCTCACCACCGTGAGCTGCGGATGAGCCGTGGCCATCAGGCGTCCCATCGAGATCTCCGAGATCAGGCCTGTCACGGTCTGGCCGCCGCCATCGCCGTCGGCGCGTGCGGGAGCAGCCGCCGGTGCCGTGGATATCGCGCTGCTCGCGAAGGGGCGGTAGTCAAACGACTGCGTGCCGCTCACCACCGCGTTCTGCCAGTCAAGCTCCGAATTGCTGTCGGTGATCGTGATCGTGAAGTCCGACTCGTCCATCACCCGGCCGTCCACATTGTTGAGGATCAGCGTGAAGGTATTGGTGTCGCGCGTCAGATCGATCGTGGGCAGGTCGATGTAGCCGAAGTCCTCCTGGATACACACCACCCCCGAAGCCTCGCCGTGGAAGAGCGGAGTCACCTCGAGATCGCTGTAAAGCCCCGGAGCAGTCCCGAGCAGCGGCAGCTTGGCGTCGAAGTCCTCCTGACGCGACCCCTGCCCCATCGTGAACGCCGTGTGTGCTCCCTCGGGGGTCGGCCCCTCGGCCCACGCGAGCATATCGTAGGTGCCCGGCAGCAGATCCACGTCCATCCGATAGTCAGGCTGCGAGAGCGCGTCGCCCGAGTCGGTCTTCGAGAGCACGAGGTTGCCCTGACGGTCGAACACATGGAGCGTCACTGACCGCACCTGCGTCGGGAAAGCGTCCACCTCAAGAGTGTTCATGGTGAAGGTGAACGGGACGCGGTAGTGGACCGTACAGTCCCCCTGGTCGTCATAGATCATCGAGTCACACGACGACGTCATCATCGCCCCGGCCATCATCATGACAGCCGCGGCCGACCCGGCGAGCTTCGATTTATGGAAAATATTTTGTAACATTACGGAAAATGTTGAGAATTATCGTGTTAGGAGTGCGCCGGAGGGCGCGTTGAGGAGAGGGAGCGCCGGAGGCGCAAGTTTTAAGTTTTGAGTTGAGAGAGGGGAAGAGGGGAAGAGGAGAGAAGTTGAGAGTTTAAGGAGTTGAGATAAATGCTTATGTGACCATATCATACCTCTATCATTCTTGCCTACAATTCTTGCCTGCGCCTACGGCGCGATTGCCTACAACTCTTGCCTGCGCCGATGGCGCACCGCGAAGCGGTTTCATCTGTATAACCCCACGATCATTCGTGGGGGGCGAGGCCTACGTCTATGGCGCACCGCGAAGCGGTTTCATCTGTATAACCCCACGATCATTCGTGGGGGAGCGAGGCTATCGTCCACGTACTACCGCGAAGCGGTTGCATCTTCGTAACTGATAAGAAAACGTGCGGGGCGGGACCCGGAGGGTGGTTGGTGGGGTATCGGGTCTGCCCGCCCCGCACGCGATTATCAAGCTAAATTACAAATCAGATAAAACTCAGATTAGAGAGATACAGTCCAAGAGGGAACAACACGCCATTCGAGCACATTCAGGCGCATTGCAACATACTGGGTCAGATCATCCTTGGCAGGAACGATGGGCTGATCGTCGGCACGCAGACCTGTTCCAAGACCGGAAATCTGGCTGACCGTCATGTTATATACGTGGTTGCGGACTACACCGAGGTCACCGATCTTCATGGCACCCCATTTAAGCTTACCGTTCGCATCGATAAGATTACCTTGTGCGCCATTATTATTGCCATTATCACCGTTGAAACCAAGGTGACGGATGGGAATATTGAAGAATGCACGGCCATGGTTGTAGACGTTCATACTACCGTTTTGATAGAGAGCGGCATTTACTTTTGCAAGATTCGATGCTGTAACCGCTTCATAGGTTGTGCCATTATAGTAATACACGGTATTAGTCGGAACTGATTTAAGCTGAAGAGCCACGATATAGCCGGCAAGATTACCGTTGACACCAGAAGCAGTCATAGCATCGCGCACAGCCTTCTTAGGATGTTCCACTATATATTCGGAGAGAGAGGTCGATGCAAATGACCTACCGTTCTGATCAGCGAAAAGTGTACGCTGGGAAGAGGCAAGATAATTCTGTACAGCTTCAACCGTCGGGAAGTATGCACCTTTACCTTCATTCACATTAGGCTGGACATAGAAGACACTATTACTCATTTCCGTTACTTCTCCGTCACCAACCTGAACATGATAGTGACCTACGATTACAGCGGATGCTACCGTTGCAGCAGGATTTTTCAAAGTATCAGTGATAATGCTTGAGGCAGTGGTTGTCTCCAATGTGTAGAGATAGCCGTTGCTGACACTACCGTCGGCTGCCTGTGTGGCAGCGAATGAACGCAAGAGACCATCACCACGAGTGGCAGCAATTGATATAGGCAGACCGCTCCCAGATGTTGATGTGCCTTGAGATACCTGCTCATAGGAATAATAATTCTCATCGTAATCGGTTGTATTACCATCAAGATCGTTTACATCATCTGAAACTAAAGGATATGAGCTAACATAATAGGAAGGAGAGCATCCCCAGAACGAACGGTGAAGACGCGGAGCGTTCCAGGTTGAAGCCATGGCCGTTCCGGTAAATGCGGAGTTCATTGAGCTCCATTCAGCATAAGGCTCGTTTGGCAACATATAACGCTTTGTAAGATATACATTTTCTGCTGTTGCATTTACAAACCAATATTCAGGAACGAATGTGAGTTTGACTGTCGGGGTGGTTGTGGTAGACTCTTCACCCTCTCCGGTGGTTACTGTGGTATAATACGGAAGCTCGTATTCCTTTACTGCATTTTTGGCCATAGTAAGACCAACCTTAGCGGCCTTACGCTCCACATAGATATCTACGACAGCTGCACTTGATGCATCCGGAGTAGATAGAGCAGTGATGGCAGCCTGGGCGGCAGCGCTTGTTGCAAAGAGCTGGGTCTCTGCCTTGATCGGAGTGGCCGACATTCTCTGATTGGTCTGACCGGTAAGCTCATTGGTTCCGAAATACACGGAGTTGGACATCACAAATCCGCCTTCAACATAAATAAGAGGATTATTATTGTCACGCAGAGCTGACATATTTCCGTCCGAGACAACAGAATTGACAGTAGCGGATGTGGCGTTCACAAGACAGAGAACGTAGGAAGGAAGGTTCTGACCCTGTACAAGATTGACAGGAACTACGGAGTGCCAGATACGGTTCACATTATAGTCTGTGGCTTCTGTACTAGAATCACCGGTGATGGGTTCATAAGTTCCATCGTTCAGGTTGCTGTCGTTGAACTTACCGGAAGCAGCAGTACCGGTACCGCTCACATATTCCAGATGCTGAACGGATGCTGTAACATTACCGTTGATATCATAGAAGATGAAGTCAAGAGTATTGATCTTGCTTTCATTTTTAGAGCCGACCTCATAATCAGCACGGCTTCCCTCATTCGGAGTGGAGATCTGCACGGCGAGGAAACGGGTCTCGTCAGCTTCTGCCTGTCCGGGGTCGACGGTCCCGATGGGCTCGTCGCTGGAGCAGGCAGCGAGTGCGCTCATGGCGAGGAGAGCTGCAGCCCCGGCTAAAAGTTTGAATGTTTTCATTGGTCAGAATGAATTTAGTTAGAAATTTTGGTTAGTATTTTTTGAAGTTTGAAGTTTTGAGTTTTGAGTTGAGAGATAAATCACCGCGAAGCGGTTCCATCTGTATAACCCCACGATCATTCGTGGGGGGGGGAGCGATGCCTGCGCCTACGGCGCGCTTGCCTAAAGCTTGCCGAGAGAGGAAAGCTGCTCGAGGGCGTCGGTGGCTTCGGTCACGCCGAGTCCGGCAGCCTGGGTGAGAAGCGTCTGAGCCTCGGCATAGTCACCCTTCTTGGCGGCGAGCAGGCCGCGGGCATAGACAGCCTTGGGCGAGTCGCCCGCCTTGGGCAGATACCGCTCCGCGCTCTCGAGGTCGCCAAACGAGATGGCCGTGATGCCGGCATTGAGATTGGCGGTGGTATCGTCGGGGAAGAGGCGGACAGCCACCTCGAAGACCTCGCGGAACTCCGGCGAATCCGACGGCAGCGTCTGGGCCAGCACATACAGCTCGTGGAGCGAGAGCTTGCGGGGATTCTCCTTCATCACCTGCGCTATCTTGACGGGATCCGTGAAGTTGGACACCACATATTCTATCGTGTAGTCCGAATGGCGCAGGCCGGGATATACATTCTCGAGCAGGAACTTATACTGCTCCGGATAGTTCTTCTTGAGCCTCCACTCGCGCGGATCGGGAGCGAGATCGGTGTCGGCTATGAGGGTCAGGATCTCGTCGCGGTGGTCGATCGACGAACCCTCGACATATCTGATGAGACCGGCCCAGTCCTCGGCCACGGAAGCCGTGCGGAGCACGGAGTCGGGGAAGGCGTAGAGCGAGCGGACATAGTCGGCCAGCGCCACGGTGCGCCCCTTGGCGAGGCGGACGTTGTTCTCATACGAACCCTCGGGCGACGCGTAGCCGGTGATCGTGATCCGCTCTATTCGCGAGTCCGGATCGTTCTTGATGATGTCGATGGTGTCCTGGATGTTGCGCAGCTCCTGCGGGTTGCGGCGGTAGACGGGATCGATCTCCGTGCGGTTGACGCGGAAGTCGATATATGCCTTTCCCTCGGCCTTCATCTCCTTGCGGGTGGTGACGCTCGGCGATATGTAGGCCCACTGCGGCTCGAAGGTCTTCTCCCTCAGGTCGAGCTGAGCCAAGGGATTGCTCTTGGTCTCGAGCAAGGAGAATCCGCAGCCACACCAGTCCTCGGCGAGCGAGACGAGAGCCGTCTCCATCCAAGGCTTGTAGGCCACGACCGTCGAATAGTCCACCGGGGCTGATCCGGGGCGGACGAGCTGCTCTCCGGCGGCGAGCTTGCGCTTGCGCTGGTTCTGGATATAGCGGTTGCGGCCGGCCACGACTACCTTGGGGAGCGTCACGGCGCTGTCGCCCATCTGGAGGACGGGAAACAGCGACACCTCGCGGTCGCTCTTGACCTTCAGGCCGGACAGGTCGAGGGTGAAGTTGACGAAAAGATTGTTCTCCGACCGCTCTACCTCAAGATTGCTGACCCTCGGGTCCTCGCTGACGAGCACTTCGGCGGCACCGGCCTGCGCGATCAGCAGCGCGATGGCGGAGAGGCATATTGTGTTGAATCTCATGGGTGTTGAGAATAGTGTTTATATTAGTGTGATGATATCGTTGGGAGGGGGGGTGTGATGGGATGGGGAGTGGCGTCAGAACACGTAGACGAGATTGACGGCAGCTTTCGTAGGCCCGTAATAATTATGGTGGCCCTTGCCTACCCGGCGTCCGCATCCCTTGCACTCGAAGAGATCGTAGCGGGTGTAGGTCCAGCCGATGCCGATCTCCGCCTCGAGGTTCCAGTGGCGGCCGAGCAGCCAGGAGTAGCCGTAGGCCACGCCGAGTCCGGCAAACCAGCCCTGATACCTGTGGTCCTTGAGCTTGGAGAAGTCAGTGCCGAGCATCTTGCCCGACAGGTCGATGTGGCCGATGTTATACTGTCCGCCCAAGGCATGGACACCCACGAAATGACCGCCGAGCGGCTCGCAGAACCAGTAGCGTGCCTCAGGCTGCAGCATCCAGTGTTTCCAGCGCCGTCCGTGGCTGAAACTCCAGGCGTTGAGATTGCCCGAGAGGTCTACCGACCATTTCGGAGCCACCTGGACCTCCGCGCCGAGGTTGGCGGTCAGGGTAGCGTCGTAGAGGATGTTGGTCTTGAGAGCGACTTCTTGAGCTTCCGCGCGCTGGACCGAGAGCAGTCCGGCGAGGAGTGTCAGCAGTAGAAATATCTTTCGTCTCATGGGGTGGTGATATCGTTTGTTCTGAATGGATTGTTATATTTTTTACACTGTGGGGCTGCGGAAGTCACATAGCTACATGACAAAGCAGCTCACGACGCGGATGCATCGCAAGCTGTATGGAGTTGCAACTTCCTGATATACAGGGATTTACGAAACGGGGGGGGTAAATTCACCAATCCGTCCGCCGGCGGCGGTCAGAGATACAGCGATAATATGAGAAGAGCACTGTTTCATGGACGGAATGGCAACTTTTTGAAGCGAAAACAGGTGTGATTATGCTTCAGATTTCTTGATAGGATGGTTTATATATATAATAATGTATATATGACAAAGAGTGAAGTCATATGGGAAGCATCGATCCCAAATCTTTCGCAAAGGTACGCACAATCCCCGAATCCGCAAACTTTTTAATGTTAAAAAATTTCCCTCGGGAAATTTTTTCAGGCTATCGCGCCATAGGCGCAGGCAAGGGAGGCAAGGGCGCCATAGGCGCAGGCAAGGGAGGGGAGTTTTGAGTTTTTAAGTTAAGAAGTCAAGATAAATGAACTTTCGATCCCATCACCCTACAATTCTTGCCTGCGCCTACGGCGCATTTGCCTCCCTTGCCTCTTTTACCTCCGCGCCCACGGCGCGATACCGCGAAGCGGTTATATCTGCCTAACCCCACGATCTATTCGTGGGGTCTCACACGCCCACCACCACCCTCCTACCGCGAAGCGGTTGCATCTCGCACGCGCGCCTGCGTCCCCGGCGCGTTTGCCTAAAATTCTTGCCTGCGCCTACGGCGCATTTGCCTCTCTTGCCTCTTTTGCCTCCGCGCCTACGGCGCACTCGCCTGCGCGCCCCGGCGCGATACCGCGAAGCGGTTACATCTGCCTAACCCCACGATCTATTCGTGGGGTCTCACAAGCCCACCACCACCCTACCGCGAAGCGGTTGCATCGGATGCTCGCGCGTCTGCGTCCTCCGGCGCGCAGGCCGCCCTTGCCTCTTTTGCCTACAATTCTTACCTGCGCCTACGGCGCGTTTGCCTGCGCGCCTACGGCGCGATACCGCGAAGCGGTTATATCGCAGGGAGAGACGAGAGGCACGCGACTGCGTGTCGGAGACACGCCATCATGAGACAACCCCGGGCAGCCTGCGCCCGGGGAGGAGAGATCGGTAGGTGTGTACAACCTCGGAGAGGTTGCTCGTGCCCGCGAAGGCATAATCGGGCTCTCCGAGTCCGACATGAGTATAGAGGCGTATGTCCCCGGGCGCAGGCTGCCCGGGGTTATCCCACGACATCACGTCTCCGACGTGACCCCCCCACCTACAATTCTTCCTGCGCCTACGGCGCGTTTGCCGCCCTTGCCTCTTTTGCCTGCGCCTACGGCGCATTCGCCTGCGCGCCTCCGGCGCGCTTGCTTATTTAAAAATTTTTGCTTAACTTTGCCGCGATTTCAGACAGATACCTCACGCGTCAGGCCGTGCAGACTGCACAGCGACGGCGTGCTCTCCCTCCTGCCGGGGAAGATCATGGGATATGCCCCTTCTCCCGGCCGACAGGTGCTTTTGACATAAATCCGGCTAAACTTTCGGAGGAAAGCGGAGTCAAAAGGATTCATACCGTCACCCCCCGGGACGGACGGTCTCAACTCCCCGATAGCGCCGTGAATGGTGCGGACGGGAGGATATTGTTGAACTAAATCATTTGATATGCGATTACGTGCAGCACTGCTGACGCTATCTGTGCTCATTTCCGCCATGGTTTTCTCCTATGGGTCAGGAAACACGCAGCAGCCCTCGGAGATACCGTTCGACGAGACCACGATGGCCGAAGCACAAGAGCTCGCAGAGCAGAATGACACAATTCTAACTTTGACTGAAGAAGACTTCCGCGAGGTGGCCGAACGCCTCGGAGTGGAAGTCGCCGCCATCAAGGCCGTCGTCGAGATCGAAGCCGGCCAGACTCACGAAGGCTTCTCCGCACCCGGAAAGCCGCTCATCAACTTTGATCTCTCCATGTTCAGGCGCTTCGCCGCCAAACGGGGGATAAACCTTTCGAAATACAGCAAGTCACACGCCGTGGTGTTCAACTCCCATCGCGGCCTGCAGTCGCGCGCCAACCGCCGCCTGGACGCCGCCCGCACCATCAATCCCCACGCCGCCATAGAGGGCACGTTCTGGGGGATGTTTCAGATCGGCGGCTTCAACTGGGACAAGTGCGGATGCTCGAGCATCGAGGAATTTGAGGAGCGCATGAGCCGCTCCGAGCGCGACCAGCTCGATATGTTTGCCGAGTTCATCACCTCAACCGGCCTCGTCAAGCATCTGAGGACCAAGAACTGGGCCGCGTTCGCCCGTGGCTACAACGGCCCCGCCTACGCCCGCCGCGCCTACCACACCCGCATGGCCGCCGCCTACAACAGGCATAAGAAGTAGGTAGGGGGTAAGTTAGGGAGTATAAAGTAATGAGTCAAGAGAAATGATGGGATCGAAAGATCATTTCTCTTGACTTAAAACTTAAAACTAAAAAAAACCTTTACCGCGAAGCGGCTACATCTGCCTAACCCCACGATCCTTCGTGGGGACTTGCACGACTCATCGCTCACCTGCCGCGAAGCGGCTGCATAGCAGGATCGGATATGCGGCTCGGGTATAAATGAATGAATCAAGAGAAATGTTGCATAGAAGCATTTCTCTTGACTCTTTTACTTAATACTCAAAACTTTAAAATCTACTTGCCCAACTCAGCCACCTTCTCGAGGATGCGTTTGAGCTGGCCGTAGAAGCGCTCCACAGCGGGGATGTGCATACGCTCAGAAGGCGAGTGGACATCGCGCAGCGTCGGGCCGAACGACACCATGTCGAGATGAGGATACTTGGTGAGGAACAGGCCGCACTCAAGTCCGGCATGGATAGCCTTGATCTCCGGAGTCACACCGTAAAGCTCCTTGTAAGCCTCGCGGGAGATCTTCATGATCGGCGACTCCATGTTGGGCTGCCATCCGGGATAGCCTTCACCGTGAGTCACCTTCGCACCGGCGAGGAGGAAATGGGCCTCCACCTGATTGGCGATATCCCACTTGCGCGACTCCACAGAGCTGCGCTGGCTCGTGGTGACAACGATCGTATTGTCCTCAGCCATCTTGACGGAAGCGAGGTTGGTGGAAGTCTCGACCAGATTCTCGAGATCGCGGCTCATGGAGATCACACCGTGGGGCGCGCTGTAGACCGCACGGATCAGAGCTATCGACGTGGTCTGGTCGATGGCGAAATCCGGGGTGTCGACACTCTCCATCGTGATCTTCAGACCCGGCTCGAGACCTGCATACTCATTCTCTAACTCAGCGGTATAGACATTGAGGGCGGCGCGCACCGACTCCTTCTTGGACGTATGCACACCGATCACCGCATGAGCCGCGCGGGGAATGGCATTGCGCAGATTGCCGCCGTCGATCTCCGACACCACCACCTCATGCTTTTCCGACAGATCAAAGAGGAAGCGGCAGAGAAGCTTGTTGGCATTGGCACGTCCGAGATGGATATCGCCGCCGGAGTGACCGCCGTTGAGACCCTCCACATTTATCTTGAAATACAGGAAATCCTTGGGAGCGAAAGAGCGGTTGTAGGAGAAGAACGCCTGGGTGTCCACGCCGCCTGCGCAACCCACATAAACCTCGGCATCATCCTCCGAATCAAGGTTGAGCAGAATGCTGCCCGTGATCATGCCCTCGCCGAGATTGAACGCGCCGGTCATGCCGGTCTCCTCGTCCATCGTGAACAGAGCCTCCACCGGGCCATGCTCGTAGGTCTTGTCGGTGAGCACCGCCAGCGAGGCAGCCACGCCTATACCGTTGTCGGCTCCGAGAGTGGTGCCCTTCGTCTTCACCCACTCGCCGTCCACGTAGGCCGGAATGGGCTGGGTGTTGAAATCAAACGACTTGTCGTTTGACTCACACACCATATCCATATGGCCCTGAAGTATCACGGTCGGCGCATTCTCATGGCCGGGCGTGGCGGGTATGCTGAGGACGACATTGCCGATCTTGTCGGTCTTGGCAGCGATTCCGTGCTGCTTGGCGAAATCGAGGATGAAGGCACGGATCTTGTCCTCCTTCTTCGACGGGCGGGGTATGCGGGTGATCTGATCGAAGATCTCAAAGACAGCCTTGGGCTGAAGGTCCTTTATTTCCATATATGCTGATTTTTTATAAAACTTTAATGCAAGTGTGAATTAATTGTTAAATATGTCATAATTGCACCACTAAATTATAAAATAAAATTGAGATAAGCGCAATAATCAAGCCAAAATTGCTACATTTGCAGAGCAAAACCACCGAACAATGACAAAAATCCTCATTCTGACCGGACTGAGCATACTCCTGATAGGCGTGGCAGTGCTGCTGCTCGGGGTGAAGGCTCTTTTTGTCAAGGGAGGCAGGTTTCCGTCGGGTCATGCCCACGACATCCCCGCGCTCCGGCGCAGAGGCGTGGAATGTCACCGCGACGCAAGATAAGCACCCACAGTGAGAATCAAAACAAAACAGTAGTAATACATCCTATCACATTCACCAACATTTTGGCATGAAAAAATTCGCAATGTCAATCTCCTCGCTGCTCGTCGGCCTCGCCGTCATCAGCTTGACGGCCTGCTCATCGTCGGGCAACGGGAAAGAATCCAATACCGAGGCTGTCCCCGCACCCAGGACCGCCGACGCTACAAGCGACTCTCAGACCGCTCTCAACATCCGCTACATCGACAGCGACTCGCTGCTCGCCAACTACAACCTCGCCAAGGATGTGCAGGAGGCAACGATGCGCGCAGTGTCACGTATCGACAACGCACGTCAGTCTAAAGCCAACGAGATCCAGAAGTTCGCAGCACAGGTGCAGCAGAAAGCTCAGTCCAACGGCTACCTCACGGAGCAGAGCTACAACGCCGATATGCAGAAGCTCCAGAAAATGCAGCAGGATGCCGAGAACTATCTGGCAGGCCTGAGCCGTAACGCCGACAATGAGCTCGCACAGCAGCAGATCCAGCTCAGCGACTCGATTGAGAGCTTCATCCGCGACTACAACAAGACCCACGGATATGACGCCATCCTCTACAAGAATGCAGGCGTCTACTTCAACCCCGCCCTCGACATCACAGCCGAGGTCATAAAAGGTCTCAACGCCCGCTACACCAAAACCGCCGAAAGCAAATAAGGATAAGCAATAATATGAATGGTCAAGCGCCACCCGATCGATTGAAAGGGCGGCGCTTGATCTTTATCTAATCTCAATTATCAGCAGTAATTCTTATCTATAATCGGCAAACTGGCTCTGGAGCTTCTTACGGGCGAAGAAGATACGGCTCTTTATCGTGCCGAGCGGTAGATTCATCTTTTCAGCAATCTCATTATACTTGTAGCCGGCCACGTGCATGGAGAACGGTATACGGTAATCGTCCGAAAACGAATTGATGGCTTCAGTGATCTCTGCGACACCCACCGAACCTTCGGGAGACTCAAGTCCGGAATCCTGCGAGAGATTCAGGTGGTAGAGATCCTCGGTCTGATCAACCACAGTTGCATTGCGGGCCACACGACGATAATTGTTGATGAATATATTGCGCATTATCGTGAAGACCCAACCCTTGAAATTGGTATTCTCTACATATTTTCCCTCGTTGGACAGCGCCTTCAGCGTTGTATCCTGAAGCAGGTCATAGGCATTGTCACGATTGGAGGTGAGCATAAGGGCAAAATTAAACAGGTTACTCTGCAAGCCCATAAGTTTAGTCTGAAATTCGTTGGATGCCATAATAGTAAGTTTTTTTATGGATTAATAATGGTGTCTTTATCTTTCTGACATTACAAAGTTACAATCCGGTCCGCTTCTTGTCAACTTTTTCAGCCAAAAATGTGATACAATTTCAAATTTTATGCAACAAATTCTTACACTTCATTGTGTATCAAAAACTTACAAAATTACAAAATTGTTACACAAATGTTACAATATATAATTATTGTAACTTGAATGTTACCATTCCGGCCCGCCATCCCATGGCCGCTGCATCCATCCGATTTTGTCCTAACCTATAACAAAAACACCATTTAAAAAGTTTTCGAAAAAATTTGGAAAAATATCCTGTATATAATATATAGGTGTAAAAACATCACACACTCCTAATAATACATCCACCTTTTGCCGATAATGGAAATTTTGCTAATTTTGCGCTATCAAATTGTAACCACGTTATGCATTTCTCACGCAAACAGCTATGGATGTCAACCAAAGATTATATCATAATAGTCTTTGCCATAGCTCTTTATGGATTCGGATTCTCCGCTTTCATTCTTCCTTACAACGTAGTGATCGGAGGTGTGACAGGTATCGGCACACTGTCATACTTCCTCACCGGCAAGGTCTACATGATCGGTGTGACACAATACGGCATCAACCTCATGCTCCTCGCGCTCGCCTGGAAGATCGTCGGCAAGCAATTTGTATTCAAGACCATATTCGGAGCCACTGTGATCGCACTGGCCATGGTGCTGATTCCGCCACTATTTCCCGAAGCCATCGTGCCTGACCAGCCATTCATGAGCGTATGTCTCGGAGGCATCATGACAGGAATCGCTCTCGGTCTCGTGTTCACCCACAACGGAAGTACCGGCGGCACCGACATCGTAGCGGCCATAGCCGCCAAGAAGACCACCATATCGGTGGGACGCACCATGCTGTATGTCGACTTCTGCATCATCTCCTCATCCTACCTCATCTCCCACGACATCACCACAGTGCTCTACGGATTCGTGGTGCTCCTGATCACATCCTACATGGTCGACATGATCATCAACACCAACCGTCAGGCTGTCCAGTTCACCATCGTATCGCTCAAATGGAAGCATATAGCCAATGCCGTCAACAATCACGCCCACCGCGGCGTCACCGTGATCGACGGTATGGGATGGTACACCAAACACCCCATCAAGGTGCTCCTCATCGTCTGCCGCAAGTTCGAGGCCGTCACCATATTCCGAATAGTCCGGAGCATTGACCCGGGAGCATTCATCACCCAAGGCAACGTCAACGGTGTCTACGGCCAGGGATTTGACAAGATCAACGTGAGAAGCGACGCCAAACTCAAGGAACAACTCGACATGGAAGCCTACGAGATGGCTGCCGAAGAAATGGGACACTCGTGAGCATCAACAAAGTCATACTGATAGGCAACGTCGGGAAAGACCCCAACATCCGGTATGTCGAGACCCGGCCGATAGCCTCGTTCCCCCTCGCCACCACCGAGCGGGGACGTACCCTTGCCGACGGATCGCAGACGCCCGAACGCACCGAATGGCATAATATAATAATGTGGGACAACGCGGCCGAGTTTGCCGAAAAATACATCCGCAAAGGCACACGCCTATATATCGAAGGCCGGATCCGCTACCGGATATGGGAGGATCGCAACGCGATAAAGCGCAACGTCACCGAGATATACGTTGACCACTTTGAACTGCTCGGCAAGTAAACACAACGGACAATTCCATTGTTCTCTCTAAAGAAATTATAATCATACATACGATATATGGGACAACTGATAGCTATTGTGGGACGTCCCAACGTGGGAAAATCCACACTTTTCAACCGTCTCACACAGACCCGCACGGCAATCACCAACGATGAAGCCGGAACAACACGCGACCGCCAGTACGGAAAAGTGGACTGGGTCGGCAAGGAATTCTCCATTGTCGACACCGGCGGATGGGTAGTGGGCAGCGAGGATGTGTTCGAGTCCGAAATCAACAAGCAGGTCCACCTCGCCATCGAGCAGGCCGATGAGATACTATTCGTGGTCGATGCCACCAATGGTGTCACCGATCTTGACGACCATGTGGCCGAGATACTGCGCCGCTCTACCAAGCCGGTCATACTCGTGGCCAACAAAGTCGATGCCGGCGAATCGATCTACAACATAGCCGAATTCTATTCCCTCGGTCTCGGCGAGCCTTACGGCGTCTCAGCCGTCAGCGGCTACGGAACCGGCGACCTTCTCGACGAAGTCGTGGCAAAGATGCCGGTAAAAGAGGACGACGGAGAGGATAAGCTCGAGGATATACCCAAGATATGTATCGTCGGACGCCCCAACGCAGGCAAATCAAGCCTCATCAACGCATTCATCGACGAGGAACGTCACATCGTCACCGATATCGCAGGAACCACCCGCGACTCGATCTATACGCGCTACAACAAATTCGGCTTCGACTTCTATTTGGTCGACACCGCGGGTATCCGCAAAAAGGCCAAGGTGACGGAGGATATAGAATACTACTCCGTGATCCGGTCCATACGCGCCATCGAGGCATCGGACGTATGTATCCTGATGATCGATGCCACCCGTGGCATCGAGGCTCAGGACGTGTCGATCTTCTCCCTTATCCAGCGCAACAAGAAAGGGCTCGTCGTGGTTGTCAACAAATGGGATCTTGTCGAGGACAAGAGCAAGGAGGCCATCCGTCACTATGAGGATGCTATCCGCTCCCGCTTCGCGCCATTCACCGACTTCCCCATCATCTTCGCCTCAGCCCTCACGAAACAGCGCATCTTCAAGGTGCTCGAGACCGCGCTCGACGTATGCAAGAACCGCAAGCGCACTGTCCCCACATCACAGCTCAACACCGTGATGCTCGAGGCCATATCGGCATATCCCCCACCCGCCAACAAGGGCAAGTTCGTGAAGATCAAGTATGTCACCATGCTCAAAGAGTCACCGGTACCGACATTCATATTCTTCTGCAACCTGCCCCAGTGGGTCAAGGAGCCTTATCGCCGCTATCTCGAGAACAAGATACGCGAGAACTGGGACTTCCACGGAACCCCCATCAACATCTATATGCGCGAGAAGTGACCTTTCAGACGCAACACCTGGGCTGACCGCGGAGGCATATACAGGCGCAGCCACTCGCGCCCGCTCGGTGCGAAAAGCGGATCCGTCTGGGTGAGATGGCTCACACTCTCATCGATATTGCCATAGCCGCCGAAAGCCGGACTGTCGGTCGACAGGATCACTTCATACTCTCCGGCCGGAGCAAGGATGCCATAGCCGGTGAAGGCCTTTGTGGGCGAGAAGTTGAACACAAACACCAGATCGCCGCGCATATAGGCCAGCACCTGGTCATCATCCTTCTCCCACAGCTTCACCACCGGCAGAGCCTGGAAATTATACACACCCGAGATGGTGTGGATCATCGCATTGTCAAACGCATTTAGATACACATATTTCAGCTCCTGACGATCCACGAGATCCCACTGGCGGCGCGCATACTTGTAGCTCCAGCCGTTGCCCTCGCGGGGGAAGTCGATCCATTCGGGATGACCGAACTCATTGCCCATGAAGTTGAGATAGCCGCCATTGATGGTCGAGGCCGTGACAAGACGTATCATCTTGTGGAGAGCCATACCGCGGGCCACCACCATATTGTCGTCGTCCTTCATCATGTGCCAGTACATCTCCTTGTCGATCAGACGGAATATCACCGTCTTGTCGCCCACGAGAGCCTGGTCGTGACTCTCCACGTATGAGATCGTCTTCTCATCCGCCCTACGGTTGGTCAGTTCCCAGAATATCGATGTCGGCTTCCAGTCCTCATCCTTCTTCTCCTTGAGAGTCTTGATCCAGTAGTCAGGGATACCCATGGCCATACGGTAGTCAAAACCGATACCGCCATCCTTGAAAGGCACAGCCAGTCCGGGCATACCGCTCATCTCCTCGGCTATCGTGATGGCCGACGGATTTATCTCATGGATCAGCTTGTTGGCCAGAGTGAGATAGGTGATGGCGTTGATATCCTGTCCGCCGTTGTAGTAATCATCATAGCTGCCGAAAGCCTGGCCGAGTCCATGGCTGTAATAGAGCATCGATGTGACCCCGTCAAACCGGAATCCGTCAAACCGGAACTCCTGCAGCCAGTACTTGCAGTTGGAGAGCAGGAAATTGATCACATCATTCTTCCCGTAGTCAAAGCAGAGAGAGTCCCATGCCGGATGCTCGCGGCGGCCGTCGCCGTAGAAGTACTGGTTGTAGCTTCCATCCAGACGTCCGAGACCCTCCACCTCGTTCTTCACCGCATGACTGTGGACAATGTCCATGATCACGGCGATACCCATCTCATGGGCACGGTCTATCAGACTCTTCAGCTCCTCCGGAGTGCCAAACCGGCTCGACGGAGCATAGAAACTCGACACATGATAACCGAACGAACCGTAGTAGGGATGCTCCTGTATGGCCATTATCTGTATGGCATTGTAGCCATCCTTGGCTATACGCGGGAGGATCAGATCGCGAAACTCCGTGTATGTGCCGATACCCTCCTTCTCCTGAGCCATACCTATATGACACTCATAGATCAGAAGCGGGCGCGTGTCCGGGCGGAACCGCTTCACCTTCCACTTGTAAGGCTCCGGAGCCCACACCTGGGCTGAAAACACATGGGTATTCTCATCCTGCACCACCCTCGTGGCATACGCAGGTATTCTCTCACCGCTGCCGCCATCCCAGCTCACGATCATCTTGTAGAGATCACCGTGGTTCATGGCATCAGGCTTCATCTTCAGCTCCCACACCCCGTTAGGCTTGGACTTGAGGGCATACTTCTTCAGCTCCTTCCAGTTCGAGAAGTCTCCGATCAGGGTTATTCCCGTAGCGTTCGGAGCCCACTCGCGAAACACCCATCCGCCGTCGGCGGTACGATGCAGTCCGAAATAATTGTGTGCGTTGGCAAATGTGTCAAGCTTTCCGTCCGGCCCACACAGTTCAAGTTCCTTGTTTATGGCATCATTATGACGGCCTGTGATCGCTTCTGAATAAGGTTTGAGCCAAGGGTCGTTCTTGAGGATGTTGAGAGTCTTTTTTTTCATACTGTTGACGATTATAACCCGCCCGCAAAGCGGCACGGCATATTTCTCCACAAACTTAATCAATAAAATCCGTTACGACAAGCCCGGACACGAATTTTATTCCGCATGGAGGGATTTATTGCAGTTTTTTCATACCTTTGCAATGACTATGCCACGCGATGCCTCACAGTGCGCCCGCGTCCGACCGGTCATAAGCTATGGAATCCAACAATTCACGTATCGCGAAAAACACCGTTTTCCTATACCTCAGGATGCTGATGGTGATGTTTGTCACCATCTACACCGCCCGGGTCGTGCTCGACACTCTCGGGGTGGATGACTACGGCATCTATAATCTCGTGGGCGGTGTCGTGGTCATGTTCACCTTCCTCAACGGCTCCATGACCGCCTGCACGCAGCGATATCTGTGTGTTGCGATCGGGAAGAAGGACGACCGCTATGAGCGCGACGTGTTCCGGACAAGCATCATAGCCCACCTGCTCATATCCATCCTGTTCCTCCTCCTGGCCGAGACTATCGGTCTCTGGTTCGTCTCGAAGGTGCTGAAAATCCCCGAGGGAAGCGAGGCCGTCACCATGACGGTCTACCAGATCACGCTCATCTCATCCGTCACCAATATAATGAGAGTGCCCTACAACGGCGCCATCGTGGCTTACGAGAAAATGAGTTTCTTCGCCTATACCGGCATCATCGAATCACTGCTGAAACTCGCCATCCTCCCGATCCTCGTATGGATAGATGCTGACAAGCTCATTCTCTACACCGTTCTTATCGCTCTGATAAACGTGATCATACTCGGATGGTTCCACTTCTACGTGGTAAGGCACTTCCCCAACTGCCGGTTCCGAGCCGAGAAGACAAAACGCGACATTCTGAAAGAGATGCTCAAATTCACAGGCTGGAGCAACTTCAGCAGCATCTCAAATCTCGGAGCCAAACAAGGCATGGGATTCATCATGAACCACTTCTTCGGTGTGGCCATCAATGCCGCCATAGGTATCATGAATCAGGTGACATCCGCCGTCTACGGATTCATCCACAACTTCATGACCGCTGTCAATCCGCCGCTCATCAAGCTGTACGTCACCAAGGAATGGGACCAACTGAAGACCCTCTTCATCCAGTCGTCAAAGTTCGCGTTCTACCTTATGCTGGTTCTGTCGATACCTCTCATACTCAACATCGACAGCATCCTCCCGATATGGCTGACGGACGTTCCGGAATACACCGGCTATTTCTGCGCCCTGTCGTTGGTCTCCCTGCTCCCCAACGTCCTGGGCGGCCCGATCTGGACCATAGTCCAGGCCACAGGCAGGATAAGCCGCTACCAGATGATAATAAGCATGATCATACTCCTCAATCTGCCGGCCGACTATATTCTGCTCCGGATAGGATGTGAACCATACTGGCTGCTTGTCGTGGCGATGATCGTCAACTTTCTCGTAGTGCTTGTCGGGGTCCATTTCATACGCGCGTCCACCACAATCAGATGGCGGGACTTCCTCATAGGCATCCTGATGCCATGCGCACTCTCGACTCTGGTTGCATTCCTGCTGTGTCATCTCGTCAACAGTATGCTGCCTGTCGGCCGATCCGGCCTGTCAGACCTCATCATCGTCCTGGCCATTGATGTGACAGTCGTGTCCCTGTCAGTCCTAATAATAGGACTGTCCAGGACCGAACGCCATCGTCTGCTCTCACTGATCAGAAAGAAATCATGAAGCTATCCATCATAATACCGGCCTACAACTCCGGCGGTTTGATCCGCACCGCGACTGACAGCGTGACATCCCAGCCATTTGACGACTGGGAAATGCTCATCGTCGACGACGGATCCACCGACAACACTCCGGAGATATGCGACGCCCTGGCCGAATCAGACAGCAGGATCAGAGTCATCCACACCGAAAACCGCGGAGCCTACCTCGCGCGGCTCGCCGGTGTGGGCGAGGCCTCCGGCGAGTGGATCATGTTCATGGACTCCGACGACTCGATAACACCGCAATGCATCACCGGACTGTTCGCCCATGAGAACGACGTAGCCGACATCATCGTCGGGACCATCAACCTCAACAACAAAGCCACATACCGCCACCGCATAGAGGGAATAGTCGATAAAGAGACTTACATCGAAGCTCTCCTCACCTCCGGGACATCCATAGGCCCGTATTCCAAACTTTTCCGGCGCAGTCTCTTCAGGGACATATTCATCCCCTCCGAACGGATCACCAACAATGAGGATCTGCTCCTCCTCATCTCGCTGGCCGGAAACGCCGGAAAGATTCTGATAGACAACTCAATCGTATGCTACAACTACATATTCAGGGACGCGGGCATACGTATGCAGATCATGCCGGTGGCCAAATGGCAACTTCTGTTCGACTCCATCCGCAAGCTGACAGCCTGCTATGACACTGACAGCATGACCTTGTCATGGACATGCCTCGTTATTGACAGGGCCTACCACCAGATGATACTTCGCGGACTATACCTCGACAGCGAAGTCCCGTTCGTCAGGGAAATCCTCGCCTGCGACTCCTCAAGTCTTCCGGCATCGGACCGCCGTATGCTCCGGATCATCCGCTCCGCCGCGCTACAACATATCGCACATTGGAAATACGCCGTCAGAAACCGGCTCAGGACCATTGTTAGAAAATTTATCTGACGCGAAATGAAAAATATCACCGGACTGAAAGACTGCTATGGATGTGGCGTATGCGTCAAGGCCTGCCCGACAGGCATAATCGCGCTGCGCGAGAACCCCGACGGGTTCTATTCGCCCGTGATCGACGAGCCTGACAGATGCATCGATTGCGGCCTGTGTCTGAAGATCTGCGCGTTCAACCATAAGGAAACAGCCTCTCCCGCTCCGGATCCTGACATCCGGGCGTATGCCGCATGGAGCAATGATCACGACATCCGCCGGTGGTGCTCGTCGGGTGGCATCGGCTTCGAGATCGGACGTCAGTTGATCGGTGAGGGCTACGAGGCCGTCGGTGTCAGATACGATCCGGCATCACAACGTGCCGAACACTACATCGCCTCGTCCGTCAGGGAATTCATGCCGAGTGTCGGGAGCAAATACATCCCGAGCCTCACCGCCGGAGCATTTGCCGCCATTGATCTGCGCCGGAAATATCTCGTCACGGGTACACCGTGTCAGATCGACTCCATGCGCCGGCTGATACGCCACTTCCGCCGCGAGGACAATTTCATTCTGCTCGACTTTTTCTGCCACGGTGTCCCGTCGCTTCTCATCTGGGACAAATACATGAAGGCCGTGGCCGGAAAGCGTGCCGGGGAGGTATCATTCGCAAGTTGGCGCAACAAATCAGCCGGATGGCAAGACTCCTGGTCAGTCAACATAGACTATCGCGCCTCCGGTCATGAAGATCCGGATATCTACGACCTCTCCGCACCGGAAGGATGTCATGACTACACATCCCGCTACTCCAAAGGCGATGTTTTCTACCGGTTTTTCCTCGGCAACTACTGTTTGAACAGATGCTGCTATGAATCCTGCAAATACAAGATGACCCGATCAGCCGCCGACATACGCATAGGCGACCTCTGGGGAAAGAAATACAGCAACGACCCCGACGGGGTGAGCGGGGTCATCACATTCACCGCCTGCGGCCGGGATCTTTTAGGACGCTTGGGAGAAAAGGTGACTCTCATAGCCGAGCCGGAGAGCACCGTGACCGAAGGGCAGATGAGCCGTCCGCCACGGATGCCGGCAATATACCGCCGCGTCATAGAGGAGCTGAGGTCAGAAAAAAGCCTGTCCGACATACTCTGCACCACGATAAGACGATACAATCTCCGGTTCCTGCACTTCAGGATAGCCAACAGGATCCTGCGGATGCTGCATCTTCCGGTAATCAACTATCATTGACCATGAGCAAGCCACGTGTCGCATTAATGACTATATTTCAGGTGCCCAACTTCGGATCGGTGCTTCAGACTTTTGCCACCCAGGAGGTCCTGACCGGATTGGGCTATGAATGCGACGTCATACATTACAGATACCCCAACAGTTGGCATTCAAGAAATCTGTATCCTCTTTCCAAGAGGCTAAGACTATGGCTGAAAGCTCTCCTGATCCGGATGGGCATCCTTCATCTTGACACCCAGCGGGCCATGATCGGAGAGTTCAGACAGTGCCGGTTGCACCTCACCCGGGAGTTCAAGTCACTACGCAAGCTTGAGGAGGCCGTCTGGGATGGCTATGCGGCGGTCATAGCCGGAAGCGACCAGATATGGAACCCGAGATTTTTGAACGCTGACAAGGCTTTCATGCTCTCGTTCGTCCCCGGCCATATCAGGAAAATATCCGTGGCTTCAAGTTTTGCCTGCGACGACATTCCGGCGCATCTCATCGGGAAATACCGTACCTATCTGTCCGGATTCAGCAGTATATCCGTGCGCGACGCCAACGGCACCGGAGTGATAACCGACATACTCGGACTCTCCATAAAGCCTGAGGTCATACTCGATCCGACCCTGCTCCTCTCGGCCTCTGACTGGCGGACAGCTCTCGCCCTGACTGACAGACCGACGGACGGGAGCTACATCTTTGTCTACGTCCTGGACTATGCGTTCGATCCGTTCCCATACGTCTACGATGTGATACGTGAGATGAAGCGGTGCTATAATTGCAAAGTGATCGCAGCAGGCACATGGCGACCTGACGCTGCCCGCGATTGTGGCGCAGAGTATGTCCATGCGATAGGCCCGGCTGAATTTGTGGATCTTGTCAGGCGATCCGTCTGTGTGATCACCAACTCCTTCCATGGCACGGCTTTCGCCTTGAACTTTGGCAGGCCGCTCGTCTCGATCATTCCCCCCGCCGGAGGCGATGACCGCCAGACTTCCCTGCTGGACAAGCTCGGGCTGCGGCACCTCGCCGCCACACTGTCCACTCCAGTAGCCTACATATCTCCGGAATATGATGACGAGGCTACATCGCACCGCCTGACAGAGATCCGTACAGACAACATACGGTGGATTTCGGAAGCTCTGTCACAAAAAATTTGACCCTTCGCGACATTATCGCACCTTTTCGCCTTTTTCGCATATTACCTTTGCCGAAAAAAACGAAAAGACAATGAAGTACAAACTGCCGATTTCAAGAAAAGTCAACAAGGATCTCAACGAGCGCATCAGCTCTACACTTTCATCTCTGCCTGCTTCGGAGGCGGAGGCCAAACGTCTGTTCAATGCTTATCTCGAGGGTGTGGAGCCGGCGAGCGATGACGCCGTCGCCATGATAGCTTTCTCGATGATCCGCACAGAGGTAGACCGCGCTATGGAGCGGTCGCGCCGCGCAAGACAGAGAGCTGCGCAGGCAAAGCAGGCGAGAGAGTTTAAAGAGGCAAGAGAGGCAAGAGAGGGGAGAGAGGATATAAAGGCAAAGGAGGATAAGGAGGTTATGGAGGCGAGAGAGGCTAATCAGGTTGAGGTTCGTCCGGTTTCTGAGGAGGAGCGGGAGGCGGAGAGGCTGCGGGTGCTTACGGTGACGGGATGGAGCCTGCGCGAGAATCTCGCCGAGGTGCGCCGCCTGCTGTTCCGCGAGGCGCGACGCGATTATAACGCCCTCACGAAGAGGATGCTTGAGAAAGCTCAGGCGGACAAGATAAAGTATAAGCACGAGCATCTCTATTTCAATCCGCCGGAGTTCAGTGACTATACCTCCGTATATGTCAACCGACGGCTGAAAGAGATCGAGCGGAATCTGGCGAGATGACCTTGTCAGCCCTTATCCCACATCCTCTTACGATCCGACACTGTCGGCATCGCCATTAAGGACTGCGCTTACCATATCTGAGATATCTCCGGACGAATGGACCGATGGTGAATAGTAAGGCACAAGAAATTCGAGAAATCCCTGCTTGACCTCGCGGTTTGGATAGTCGAGCGTATAGCTGCGAAGCAGCGGATTATAGCCCTTGATGGAGAGATAACCTGTCTGATAAAAGATCGGCACGAGATCCTTCGTGTAGACATCCGAGCTTTTCAGCGACGTCTCGCTCCGAGCGACATTCTCAAGATCCGGGAGTACGTATCTCTGGCTTTGCAGCAACCTGACAAGAAATGTCGGAGTGCCGCTCTCAAACCAATAGCTTCCGAGATCCCCTGTGCGCAACGCATTGAGCAGGCTGAACGGATTGTATACGTCACACCCCGACCGGGAGAAATGATAGCCGTCGTAACTATCCTTCAGCATACCGACGGCCTCATCGTATCCCACTGAGTTTGATCTTCCGAATTCAGCCACAGAATCCCGGAAATACCTGTCGATCTCCATCTCCGTGATGCCGCAGATATCATTATATCCGGCCTCAAGTGATATGTCGGTCAGATTATTCAGTCCGCTGAACACGCTCACCTTGCCAAACTTGGTGACACCGGTCAGCATCGCAAAGCGTATGTAACGGTCCAAGGACTTCATGACTCCATAGAAAGCCTGGAGTATCATACGGTTCTGATCAAGCACCCCGTCATCTTCGAGCATCGTGTCGACCAAGGGTTTGTCATACTCGTCAATGAGGATAACGACCTGCTGTCCGGTGGTCTCGTATGCCTTCATGATCAGCCGTTCGAACCGCATCTCCTGACTCACATCCCTACCGTCGAGACCATACATCAGCTCGTACCGCCCGAGTGTCTCATTGAGGCGCGACACGACTGCTCCGTCCCGGCCATAGTTGGCTACATTCAGATCGATATGAAACACCGGATGAACCTGCCAGTCCCAGTCAAGGCTATCGACAGCCAGTCCCTCAAACAGCTGCCGCTGTCCGAGAAAAAGAGACTCGATGGTCGATAGCAGCAGACTCTTCCCGAATCGCCGCGGACGACTCAGGAAATAATACTTGCCCTCCGTCACAAGCCGGTGGATAAGAGCCGTCTTGTCGACATAGACATAACCACCGTTACGGATCTCGGAGAATGACTGTATTCCTATCGGATATTTCATATCACCATACTTCAAAGCACAAATTTAGCGTTAATAATCCGAAATCACAAATTCACAGCATGGCGGAGGTCTAAAAATTCTTGACACTGCGCGACATTATCGCACCTTTTCGCTTTTTTCGTGCATTAATTTTGCAGAAAAAACGATATTATGAAGAAAAATCTGCCTGTCTCGAAAAAGGTCTACAAGGATTTCAATGAACGTATCAGCCTGAGCATTGCGTCATTACCGGCCTCTGCATCCGAAGCCAAACGTATTTTCGACGCTTATCTCAACGGCTCAGAGCCGACGAGCAATGACGGTGTTGCAATTATTGCATTCACCATGATAAAGCCCGAAATCGACCGTGCGAAGGAGAGATCGTACAAGGCGAGAATAAGGGCGCAGAAGGCAAAGGAGGCAAAGAAGGTTGCCGCGATGACGGAGGAGGAGAAAGAGGCGGAGATGATCCGCAAGCTCTCCGCCACAAGATACAGCCTGCATGAAAACAAAGACGAGATACGCCGCCTGCTGTTCCACCAGACCCGTCGCGAATACGAAGAGCTTAAAAAGAAACTATGGATTAAAGCCAAAGCCGAACAGAAGAAACACAGGCTTGAACGTCCCTATTTCAATCCGCCTGTCTTCAGCGACTTTACCCATAAGTATATCTACAACAGATTGGAAGAAATCAAGTATTCGCTCAGAGGATAAGAGTATGGCTTCAATCCATACCTAATTTCACAAAACAAGGGTATCGGAATTAACCTAAATTTGATTAGATTTCATGCTCCAGCCCTGTTGTTTTATGCCTCCAGATGTAAAAATTCCAAGATTTTATGTAATTTTGTCGATGAGATGTGATAAATGCCGATTCCAAAAATCTTATTACTAAATATCCATATTGTTAAAACCATGAGAATCTCTCTTATTATATTTTTCTTCTGTGCCTTTGTTCTCAAAATGAAATATATGCATCAAAAATTTTTAGATGTCGCGTTGTAACGCACATTGACGAATCAGACGGCAGTGGAAACTTTGTAGACAATAATGTGGATCGAGAGTTCGAAATGCTTCAGATACGAACTCGATATTCCGAAGAACGTGACCTGCTATTACTTTTCGGATTAAACGGAGCCAACAGCCTTCCTTCAATAAGAGGTACAGGATACCCCTTAGGTAAAAGTACTGAAAACATCAACTCTTTTCCCGAAAAATTATGGTGGTCAGAACTACATGAAAGTATAGGACCTTGGAATATACGATCACTTAATCCTGCTCCAGGATTGACAACTGGAGATTTTCATTTTACCGGAGGTTCCCATGGATACATTAACCCCGAAACAAAAATCAGTAAACCCAGTGCCGAGACAATTTATTACGAATACCTAGCTGACGGTTCCAAGATAAAGCTCGGTGATGAAGTGGAATGTGACCAAATAGAATGTCACATAATAACGAAAATAGGTTCTTATAATACTTTCGATATATCTTCCGAGTCTGGGACTATGGCCTTAGAGTGTAGGGAAACGTATCGTTTCATTGACGACAAAATCCTTTACGATGTTACATTTGAAGCGTTAGAAGACATTGTCCTTGAAGAACACTACGGACTACAAATTGTCGCACATAATCCTTATATGTATTTTTTTACTGATAACGGAATCGTCAAATATGATACAGATACATACTATCCAAGCCAAGTAAATGCCGCAGGTACCCCTTGGGGTATATTTGGAGAAGACCGAGAAGGCCATATTATGTTCGCTCGAATGTCTGAGACAGATGCTTTTTCGGGTGAGCGAAATGACAATGTCAAAATGTTTGGCCGCAACTATGGTTCCCACAACTTCAAACAATATCACTATGTGTATGGTAACGGAAATGTGAAGACTTTAAAGAAAGGCGAGAAAGACTCCTACCATGGACTTTTTTGCTTTACACCCTCGGTCTCAGACAAGCTACTTCCATGCAATGAAAACCTAAGATTATCAGATATTAAATACGACTCCGATATTGCGGCCATAAAAATGCACGCTACAATCAACAACAATTACTTCCACGACATCATGTATGTTGAAGATCTATCTTATGATGAGTCAACATACTTACCTATAAGCGATTTAGCAACATATATAGCCGCCGAGAAATCAGAGGAAATCATATATCATCTGACTAATATTGACTCAGGTCAACATAACATAAGAATCGGATATATGGTTAATGATAAATTCATTCCTCTAACTGAAATCATATCCTTCACGTGTTCGGAGCCGATAACAATATCCGAACCCGGATTTTATATCAATATAGTCGGAGTCTGTACCATCTTTACCAAGCATCAGACAGATGCCTCACATATTAAAATCATAAATTTGTCTGGGCAAGAACAATTATACAGCACATCCAACGACTGCGGAGGTCTTGAAATTAAACTCTTGAATACAACAGACAAAATACTGTTAATCTATTCTACCGACGGAGCATTCGAGACTATAAAGGGTGTTTATAATAATCATTAATCGTAGCATTGGGGAAAGTACATACATCGACAACGACAATATATTACAGATCTTTTATTAAAAATTTGTTTGAATTCAAATATACTGGTATCTAGACTCTTTATTGCCGTATCGTACCGCTTTCCCATAGCGGATTGGCGAGCATAAAGACATTGGAATGGCCATACTGATAATCAATTTATTATAAGGCCGCGATTGCTTGTTGTTTTTTTAATGAAAGAGCGGTACCTGGAGTTTAGATTTTTGATGTTGTTTTTGTGGTGATTATTTCTTAATTTTGCAAAAATTTTTACGGAGGGACAGCGAATCCTCCATAATCTTGCAAAAACATCTCAAAATGGCCAAGAGATTTAAGGAATATGCCGGGCTGAACCTGCCCGAAATCAACAAGGAAGTACTCGGAAAATGGAGCGAGGAAGATGTCTTCAACCGCACCATGAGCGAGCGCGAGGGATGCCCCTCGTTTGTATTTTTCGAGGGTCCCCCCTCCGCCAACGGCAAGCCGGGCATCCATCATGTCCTCGCCCGCACCATCAAGGACATATTCTGCCGCTACAAGACCATGCGCGGCTATCAGGTGAAACGCAAAGCCGGATGGGACACTCACGGTCTCCCCGTCGAGCTGGGCGTGGAGAAGTCATTGGGAATCACCAAGGAGGATATCGGCAAAAAAATCTCCGTCGATGAATACAATGCCGCCTGCCGCCGCGAAGTGATGAAATACACCGGCGAGTGGGAGGATCTGACCTCCAAGATGGGCTACTGGGTGGATATGCCCGGAGCATACATCACCTACGATAACCGCTATATCGAGACCGTTTGGTGGCTTCTCTCCGAGCTTTACAAGAAAGGACTTCTCTACAAGGGCTACACAATCCAGCCCTACTCTCCCGCTGCGGGTACGGGACTCAGCTCCCACGAGCTGAACCAGCCCGGATGCTACCGCGATGTCAAGGACACCACCTGCGTGGCACAGTTTGAGATCTGCAATGACGACACGCCCGCCCTTGCTCCCTACCGGAATATACTTTTCCAATGGGGACGGCCTTACTTCTTGGCATGGACCACGACACCCTGGACCCTGCCCTCCAACACCGCTCTCGCCGTAGGCCCGGAGATCGTCTACAACATCGTCCGCACCTACAATCCATATTCAGGCTCCCCGATCACCGTCGTAGCCGCCGATGCCCTCATGGGATCACTCTTCAGCGCGAAAGCCAAGGATCTGAAACTCGACGAATACAAGAAAGGCGACAAGGCTGTGCCCTACGAGGTAGTCGCACAGGTGAAAGGCACCGACCTCGTCGGCATCAACTACCATCAGCTCCTGCCTTGGGTGAATCCGGGCGAAGGCGCGTTCAGGGTCATCCCCGGCGACTACGTGACCACTGAGGACGGTACGGGTATCGTCCACATCGCCGGCACATTCGGCGCCGATGACCTCCGCGTCTCCAAAGCCGCCGGCGTCCCGCCGCTCCATCTCATCGACCGCGACGGCAACATCCGTCCGATGGTCGATCTCACAGGCCGGTTCTTCCGTCTTGAGGATCTTGACCCGGAGTTTGTGGACAAGATGGTGGATGTCGAGGCCTACACCCCCTGGGCAGGCAGATACGTCAAGAATGCCTACGATCCCGAAGCCACTGACGACACCGAGACACTCGACGTGAAGATCTGCATGGAGCTGAAGAGCACCGACAAGGTGTTCAGGATCGAGAAACATACACACAACTATCCCCACTGCTGGCGCACGGACAAGCCTGTGCTCTACTATCCTCTCGACAGCTGGTTCATCAAGACCACCGCAGTCCGCGAGAGGCTCATGCAGCTCAACGAGCAGATCAAGTGGAAACCGGCCTCAACCGGCTCGGGCCGATTCGGCAAGTGGCTTGAGAACCTCCAGGACTGGAATCTGTCGCGCTCGCGCTATTGGGGCACACCCCTGCCGATCTGGCGCACGGAGGACAGCTCGGAAGAACTGTGCATCTCATCCGTAGAGCAGCTCTGCTCGGAGATCGACCGTGCGGTCGAGGCCGGACTGATGAAGGAGAACCCGTATAAGGCCAAGGGATTCGTGCCGGGCGACTACACGAAGGACAATTACGAGAAGATTGACCTCCACCGTCCATACGTGGACGATATAGTGCTGCTCTCCGCCTCCGGCAAGCCCATGTATCGCGAGAAGGACCTCATCGACGTGTGGTTTGACTCCGGTTCGATGCCTTACGCACAGATCCACTACCCGTTTGAGAACAAGGAAGCGTTTGACAACCGCGAGGTCTATCCCGCCGACTTCATAGCCGAGGGTGTCGACCAGACACGCGGATGGTTCTTCACGCTCCACGCAATAGCCGGTATGCTCTTCGACTCCGTGGCCTACAAGGCTGTGGTGTCAAACGGTCTGGTGCTCGACAAGCATGGCAACAAGATGTCGAAGCGTCTTGGCAACGCCGTGGATCCGTTCGGGCAGATCGAGACCTACGGAGCTGATCCGGTCCGCTGGTACATGATCTCCAATTCATCCCCGTGGGACAACCTGAAATACGACGAGGCAGGTGTGGCCGAGACCTCCCGCAAGCTCTTCTCCACGCTCTACAATACTTACAGCTTCTTCTCGCTCTATGCCAACGTGGATGGCTTCGATCCCGAGGCTCCGCAGATCCCGGTGGAGAAACGTCCGGAGATCGACCGCTGGGTGCTCTCGCTGCTCAATACCCTCGTGGGCAATGTCACCGAGGCGCTTGACGACTACGAGCCTACCCGCGCGGCCCGTGCGATAGCCGACTTCGTGGGCGAGAACCTTTCCAACTGGTATGTGCGCCTCAACCGCAAGCGCTTCTGGGGCGGAGAGATGACCGACGACAAGCTGTCGGCCTACCAGACGCTCTATACCTGTCTGCGCACAGTCACCCTGCTCATGGCTCCGTTTGCTCCGTTCTTCTCCGACGAGCTTTACCGCGCCCTGTCAGGCTCGGAGACTTCCGTCCATCTCGCCGACTTCCCCACAGTCGACGAATCCCTGCTCTCACCCGAGCTTGAAAAACGCCAGAAGATGGCGCAGGACATAACATCCATGGCTCTCGCGCTTCGCCGCAAGGTGAACCTGAAAGTGCGCCAGCCTCTCAAGACCGTCATGATCCCGGTGTCCGACGACGAGATGCGGGCTGACATAAACGCCATAGCCGACCTTGTGAAAAACGAGATCAACGTCAAGGAGATCACCCTCGCCGGTGCCGACGGCGGCATAATCGTCAAGAGCGCGAAGCCCGATTTCAAGAAGCTCGGCCCGAAGCACGGGAAGAACATGAAGGCAGTGGCCGAAGCCGTCAAGGCTCTCGACACAAAGCAGGTCAACAAGCTTGAAGCCGACGGAAGCATCACTATCGATGTCAACGGCACACCTGTCACCATCGATGCCGCAGACGTCGACATAATCTCCGAGGATATCCCCGGATGGCTCGTGGCCAACGAAGGACCGCTCACGATCGCGCTCGATGTCACCGTCACCCCCGAGCTGCGCCGCGAGGGTCTCGCCCGTGAGATCGTCAACCGCATACAGAACATCCGCAAATCCCGCGGATATGACATAACCGACCGCATCTCGCTCACATTCGAGCCTACCGCCGACAATGACGAGGCTATCCGCGAACACTCCGACTACATCTCACGCCAGGTGCTCGCCACGGCGCTCGACATAGCTCCGGTTGATGCGGCCGATCCCCTCGTGGAGCAACTCTCGATCGACGACGTGAACCTTAACGTCAGGATAGTGTTAAATAAATAATCACACACGTTAAAACTATCCGTTATGAGCGACAAGAAACGTTATTCCGACGAAGAGTTAGAGGAGTTCAAGGCCATCATCCTCGAGAAACTCGCTAAAGCTCAGAAGGAGTATGACTCCCTACGAGCCAATATCAACAACACCGAAGGCAACGACATAGCTGATACGTCTCCTACTTTCAAAGTGCTTGAAGAGGGTGCGACAACCCTCTCCAAAGAGGAAGCGGGACAGTTTGCCCAGCGCCAGCTCAAATTCATCCAGCATCTGCAGAACGCCTTGCTCCGCATCGAGAACAAGACCTACGGAGTATGCTGCGAGACAGGCGAGCTTATCCCCAAGGAACGTCTGCGTGCCGTGCCCCATGCCACCCGCAGCGTGGAGGCTAAAATCAACAGAAAACAGTAGATCTTACAATCCACCGTAGGGACACTTTGAAAAAAAGTGTCCCTGCACTCCAAACCAACCATCCTGCAATGCGATCAAGAGGCTTTATCGCTGCCTGTATCATAGCTCTCGTCATAATCCTTGACCAGGCTCTCAAGATCTGGGTCAAGACCCATTTCTATCTCGGCGAGGATCTCGAGATATTTCCATGGTTCCATCTTCTCTTCATCGAGAACAACGGAATGGCTTTCGGCATGACCATAGGGAGCAAGCTCCTGCTCACGCTCTTCCGCATCGCGGCGGTGTCGTTCCTGATATGGTATATTGTCAGGATCTACCGTCTGCGGCAGGTGCCGACGGGCTATATAGTATGTCTGGCTCTGATCACAGCCGGAGCCGCAGGCAATATATTCGACTGTGTGTTCTACGGAGTGATCTTCAACAATCCGATGCCGCCTCAGACGGCGACACTCTTCCCCGTGGCCGGAGGCTACGCCCCGCTGCTCATGGGCAGGGTGGTCGATATGCTCTACTTCCCGCTGTTCTCGTTTGTATGGCCGGCATGGATGCCATGGGTGGGCGGAGAGACGTTCCTGTTCTTCCATCCGGTGTTCAACCTCGCCGACGCAGCAATTTCGGTGGGCATATTCGTCCTGATAATTTTCTATCATAACTATATACTCTCGCCTACCACACTCAGGGAGCGCGGAGCCACAGCAGAAACGCCGGAATGAGACATCTCCCCGTCATATTCACGATCACGATCCTCATAGCCGTGGCCTGTGGCTGCAGCAAGACACCCGGACATATCATTCCGGAGGACAAGATGGCTGAGATCATGGCAGATATCAATATAGGCAATGCCATCGTTGAGACGGAACGCAACCGGTATCCCACGGATTCTTCCAAGATGCTGCTGACGCAGAGCATCTATGCCCGCCATGGAGTCACGGCCGCCGATGTGGATACATCGCTCGCATGGTATGGTCACAATATAGAAGAATATATAAAGGTATGTGAGAAAGCGGAGGAGATACTGACCGCACGGATCGAGAAAGCGGAACTGGCCGGAGGAAAATCCACTACCACGCAGGCGCCGGCAAGTATGGACGGTGATTCCGTGAATATATGGACAGGCGTGCAGACGCGGCGCGTGGCCGGAACAGATGCCTCCGACTTCCAGAGCTTCTCGTTCTATTCCGACAGATTCTGGGAACGTGGAGACCGCTATACGCTCTCGGCCAAGGGTGTGAACACCCGTGGATCCGTGGCGATGTACATAGCGGCGGACTACAGCGACGGGACGACGGAATACACGTCTCTTGTCACACCGGCCGAGGATATGCAGCGGCTGCTGCTCGTGGTGGACTCATCGAAGGTCGTCAACCGCGTCTACGGTTCGCTGTTCTACGCCGGGGAGAGAGGAGAGGTGGCATATATAGACTCTATCTCACTCGTCAGGACAAGAGGCAGAAACAACAACGAGGCCGCCCGGCAGGGCCAGCTCACAACCCGCAACAGATGATGGCGGCGACATCAGTGGTATGCCAGGCCGCTGTGGAGAGCGGAAAGGTGAGCTATAATCCGATAGTCAGGCAGGACGGGACTGAGGTCAGTGTCAGTCCGTTCGGACGGGAGACTCACTCGACAACGGCGTTCAACGGAGTGGCTGTGATAGTGCCGTGTGACTTCTCCGGCTGTCTGCCCCGCTCATTCAGCTCCGCCGGATGCAGGGAAAGCCTCGAGGAACTGGCCGGACGCATAGGCCGCTCGGACCGCCGCAAGGTCATATTCATTCCTTTCGCATAGCAAAAAAATTCGCCCGGATGATGCGATCCGGACGAATGGATGAATGAAAACGTTAGGTATTCGTGTGTGCTGCATGAATCTAAATCTCTATTACCAAAAATCAATACCAATCAAAATCATGATCTAAAACAATCTTTCATTTACCTTAGTATTCCTCACGGAAACTTTCTTATAAACCAATCTTCTTGCAAAAACAGTAAAAAAAATCTTTTCTCTACATTAGGTCTGGACAAAATCCGAAATACCATTTTATACCTTAGTCATTATACGGGGAGAGGGAGAATGAGAGGAGGGAGAGGAGGATGAGTTTTACCTATAATCAGCGAAACGGGTCTGAAGCTTCTTGCGGGCAAAGAAAATGCGGCTCTTCACAGTCCCGAGCGGAAGATTCATCTTCTCGGCGATCTCGTTATACTTGTAGCCTGCCACGTGCATCGAGAAGGGGATGCGGTAGTCGTCAGGGAACGAGTTGATGGCATCGGAGATCTCGGAAGCACCGAAGGATCCTTCGGGAGTCTCAAGACCTGAGTCCTGCGAGAGGTTCAGATGATAGAGATCTTCTGTCTGGTCGATCACAGTGGAACTGCGTACCACGCGGCGATAATTGTTGATGAAGATATTGCGCATGATTGTGAACACCCAACCCTTGAAGTTGGTATTCTCAACATACTTACTCTCGTTGTCGAGAGCCTTCAGCGTTGTATCCTGGAGGAGATCGTATGCATTATCTCTGTTAGACGTAAGCATATAGGCAAAGTTCAGCAGATTGCCCTGAAGGCTCATAAGCTTGCTTTCAAATTCTTTGTTTGCCATAACTGTATCTCCTTTACTTTTAGTTAAACGTGTTTTCTAAGTTTGTGATGACTGCGTCCTGCGGAATATAACCGTCTTTTATATCAGGTTTGTTTCGTTTGACAGTTCAAAGTTACAACCAGTTTCCGGAGTGGAGAATTTTTTTGACAAAATTTTTCGTCTGTTACGCAAGAATTTTTAATAAAATTAGCAAATCACTGTTAACCAGCAATTTGCTAATTTAAATTTTGTGACAAAATTGTTACGATCTGTTACAACCGCAATCCAATTGTAACGAATCACCCTACACTGTCGGCTAACTCAGGTAAGGTGGCCATGGCTGAATCCCATTATGTCAGACCACACCACAAGCCCGCTTGTGAGCAACTTATTTGATGTCTCCACTATATTGCCTTTCGACTTGTCCGTGCAGCCCAGGATATATACTCCGGCAGAATATTCCGATACGATGACAATACCGTTCTGCTCCGCAAAATTCTCCAGAGCCTCATATCCGATGCCGTCAGCCAGCCTGACATACATTATTATTTGCGGAATCAACAGGCAACCATCCTCAACAAGACGGCAACATGGGAAACCGCCCACTATGTATTGCCGTGCGGATTCGGCCTTCTCATAGTCTCCTCCGTTCACGACGCCATACACGAGATCTTCCATCAACTCCCATCCGGCAGCCGTACACTCGTCCTCTTCAAATCTATACGGCTCCACTCCCGTAAGAGTCAGTCCGTATTTGCCGAGTTCTGTCCTCAGTGCAGTCTCATCCTTTGCGTAGAACGATACACTCGCCTGATCTTTCAGGATGTTTATCGCAACCTTGCCATCTCTCGAAAGAAAATAAGTCTCTCCGCCCGTGTTCTCCTCATCGCTACATGAAGCGAACGACATAGCCATCGCCAACAGCAACATCACCGACAGCATCCATGAAATTCTTTTTTCCATATTCCCGATCATTTTGATATTAGACTTATATTTTCAATTTGTTGATTATGATTAATAAGGTTTGATCCACTCGAACGGCTCAAAATCCGGAGTCAGCCAAAACTATAAAAAAAATCACAAATCCAAAAATATTTCATAAAAAAAACGCCACAAAGGATTTTGAGTTTTCAGAGTTTTCAGAGTTTTCAGGATTGACTTTACCGAACCGGATATTAACATAACGTGAGTTCGATGAATATAATTAAAAGAGGGACAGTTGATTAGAATGTACCCGTTCAAGATTGATTATAGGTTTATTTGGAAACAGGCAATATGCAGCAATCCCTCCTATGAGATTTACAATGAAATTAGGGAAAGACCTATGCCTTGAATGTTCAATCTGGGCGATATTCTTCAGATCATCATTGATTGTCTCAATAATGGCGCGCTTACGCAACAAGATTCTGTCATACATCGGTCTGAGACCGCCTTTCATATTGTTTTTCAGTTTAGTGATCAACTGGATGCCGTCAATGAACAGCTTGTTGAAGAGATCTTGGCTGATGTATCCTTTGTCTCCCACAAGTTTGCCATATATGAACTCTACGAAAGACCTGATTTTTAGTGGTTTCCGATCGTCCACATCTCCCGGTGTTATCTTGAAGTTGAGGACTTCACCCTTATCGTTGCATATCAGATGCAGCTTGAAGCCATAAAACCATCCGAGCGAACATCTACCCCGTTGGGCTATATCCTTGAACACCTTGTGCATATGGATTCGCTGATTGCGGCACACTCTCAACAATGTGCTGTCCACAAAACTGATTCCAGGACACTTGCCCATACGACATTTCTTGACAAAGATAACAAATTGAACGACAACAGATTTCTGCAATTCCGTAAATCTGTTATACGAGACAGTCTTCGGAAACAGGTGACGGTATCTTTCGCAGATCTCATTAAGGTAAAAGTGTTTCAGGCATTTATGGTTCGACGAATGAAACATTATCATAATGACGATGATTTCTGCCTGAGACATTCGGCAGTCGCGATGATAGTTACGCACACGCCTTCTCTTGGTGTCTACGAGACCCCGGCGGTGCAGCATTGTGTCAAAAACTTTACAGGACTCATCTGTCACTACAAAAATTTCGATAACATTGTCCTCGGTGAGCATAGCGATAAGGGTATTTTGTTTGAATTTTGGTACTTTAAATTTAATACTTTTATCGCTAATTACCATATTTTCAGGTATTTATTTTTATCAAACTCACGTTAATTAGTTCTCTTTTTATTTCACCAAAAGTGTCTAATGGCGTATAACCACGTCTAAAGATGTCTAATTCATGTAATACCTTGCTAAGTGGGAATTCTTCAAATTTCTCCGCGGTACGAGGGCGGTACGAAAAATGACGCAAAAAAAGGTCAAAAACGATAATTTCGTTAACGACATACAAAAAGAAAAAGCACTCATTGTGAGTGCTTTAATTATAGACTGTGAGATTTTGTATTCGTTAGTAATTACTAATCACTTTCCTATGCAGAAGCGGTGATATTGTTGATATACAACTTGTTGCGAATCTAAACCGTACATAAGCCGTACAAGTGACTCAAATGAGGGCTTTCAGTCGCCTTCTGCCGGGGCTGCCATTGGGCTTGAAAACATACTCGACACCTTTGCCGGATATGTGGTCTAGACCTTGTGTTTTACATTCCGAGCATAGCAGCAGGAGCTATTCCGAGGACGGTGCAGATGGCTCGTGCTATTCGGAGCGTAGGCTCTGCGCGTCCTGAAATATAGTCGTTGACTCTTGACGGACTCACTCCAATTTCTGATGCAAGCTGTTTCTGAGTCATAGCTCTCTCCTCAAGAGAAAGACTGATGAGATCTCCAATCGAGGGTTTTGCGATTGGATAATGTATCTTCTCGTATTCCTCAACCACATCGGAGACAATGGCAAGTTCCAGCGCATTTTTGTCGTGGGTAGGAGTCTCGTCTGTCACCAGCGGCAACAGTTCTTCAATGCGGTTAAGAGCGTATTCATATTGTTCTTTTGAAATCTCCATATCCATATATTTAGATGGTTGAACAATCAATTTTGTCATATTCAGCATGTGTTCCCACGAAACGGATGAAAATTCTTCCTATTGTGAATTTGATTACGACGACAAGTCTGTATTTATTGCCTCGTATATCAAATACATAATGTTGATTGCCAACATAGTCCGTTGTCGGGAAATCATCCTTTATCTCGGATAAGTTATGCCAATCGGCACTGAGGGTGGCATTGTACCATCGTTCCAGTGCCACTTTCGAGTCTTCTCGGCCCGGAGTTTCGTAAAACTCCTTCAACTTTCTATGTGAGATTATATGCATATTCTTTATTCTCTTTCTGCAAAGTTAATAATAAGTTTTGGATTACAAAAGTATTTACATGGAAAATTTTGAAATAAAGATTTTGTTATAAATAAGCATTCACAAACTTACGGCAAATTCGGATAAGAGCTATGAGTTTGTGAATTTAAAAATAGTTGCTATAAGGAATCGTGTTACTACGCCAACAATGTTTCTATGCGGATTTTTCGATTGATTGTGTCCGAAAGGGTTGTGAGTGTTGTTATATTGTTGTAACTTTGAACTACTGAAACTCTTCGGCTACTGACAGGAGTATGATATGACTGACAACTTCAATACATATATCAACCGGATTGACTCGGAAGCATGGCGCGAGCTTTGCGTCAGCAAGGGTACGCTTTGGCGTTATGCCAAGGGTGAGGAGGTTTATATCCATCGGGAGTAATTCGAGCGAGATACAAGTGCTCACATCCATGCAGCGCGGTGAGGTAGGCGCAGCCAACTTTAACACCGTTCTTCAATCTTCGCTCAACCCCGACGTCCGAGTCTGAGCCGTGCTGGAAATATTTATCGACAAGGCGATAAAGTAATGCAGATTCGCAACAACTACGACAAGAACGGATTCATCGGTGACATCGGATATATCTCCGCTGTCGATATCGCCGATAGAACACCGATTGTGATCTTCGACGGCAACCCGGTTGAATACGATGTGACGGAGCTCGACGAGCTGACGCTCGCCTATGCCGTCACAATACACAAGAGTCAGGGTTCGGAGTCCCCGGTGGTAGTCATGCCGATGAGCATTAGCCACTACGTCATGCTCCAATGCAATCTCATCTACGCGGGCATAACCCGAGCCAAGAAGATATATGTCCTCGTTGGTTCGCCAAGGGCTCTCAACATCGTAGTCAAGAAACAAACCGTTTCCGACCGCAATACCAAACTCAAAGAACGACTGAAATAAACCATAAAAACCTCTTTACTATGCTCGGTGCAGTACTTTCATTCCTTGTTGTTTATGCAATGTATGCCTTTATTTACTGGCTTTTTAAAAAGAAGTCTTTCAAGGTAAATGTATCTCCACATAAACGTATTGCACGACAAATATGGATTTACTGTGTATTTCTCATTGGTGTAGCAATAGCTATTATTGCTATTCCGGAAACATTCAACAAATTCCACAGACCAATTTATGGTAATTACAAGGGGTGGTATTATCCAAATGGTCATTTTTCTAATCTAAGAATTGGAAATCTACGAGAAGAATCTAATTATAATAGGAATACATATAACACCGAATATAAAGCTCTATTCTTAAAAAAAATATGGGAGGAATTAGACGAACCTAATTCGTATGGGCCTTATCGTTCACATATTCAATCTTTGATTACCTATGACTCTAATCAAGATTCTGAAACATATGGGCATGGAATTATGTTGCATGTATTTGACCTTACAGAGGATATAATCGAAAATGGCAATAACGAGGTCAAAGCTTATGATTATCTAATCAATGAACAAGTTAATGACTCATCGTATATGCAAATTACTGATTTCCTTGCTCCTTATAAGAGTATTGCCACCCAAACTATGATGCAGGTTACTATAGGCGACGATAATCCTCCCATTTTCAAAAAATATATCACCCTTTTCGCTAATAGTCGTGCTTATGTATTTATCTTTTTTGCTGATCAAAAGATAAAGAAGCCTGATGGAGCAAATACTTTTGACTTATTAGATAATGAATTTAAGGAAGATATATCAATTCTTGATTTACATTCATTCTCTGAATGGAAGCAAGCTGAATCTGAGTATAATCAAAATTTAAGTAAACTGAGCTGGATATATATTGTTCTATACTTGATATGTATTGCAGGTGCAATAATCTTTGCCGTCAGATATTTGCGCAATATCGGCTCGATAAATACAAAAGCTGCTAAAGTATGTAAAATATTATCTATCATAAATATTATTACATTTGGTATTTTGGGTTTAAGTTTCATTGCCGCTTTTTGTACAATACATCACGAATATATTCGTGAAATGTATCAATATCGTTTTGAATCTTTCATAAATTCTGAATATGTGGCATCTTCGATACTATGTTATGGTGCATATTTCCTTCTTCTTATAATTCCTACGAATGTTGCCTATGTTAGGAGTTACACGACACCAAGCATAAACTATAGCCACAAAACGTCTAAACACACTCTAATTTACTGGATAGTACGACCATTTGCCTTAATTACTAAATATGTATTGAGATGTACGCAGTCAGTAAGAGATGAATACAAGAAACAAATTTCCGATATGGATAAGAACTTTTACAACGAAAAGAAGAAATAAGATATGGAAAAGATGAAATTATATACCCACGAAGAAATGCTCGACCGTGGGGTCGGCAAGAAAGGAACACAACGCCGTGACGCGATGGAAGCCGAGTTGCAGTCTTATCTCATCGGTGAAGCCATCAAACAAGCGAGAAAGGAGAAGAACCTGACGCAGGAGCAGCTTGGCGAACTGATGGGTGTGCAACGTGCGCAGGTATCAAGGATTGAGAGCGGTCATAATCTTACAATCGGAACGATTGTAAGGGCATTCAAGGCAATGGGTGTACCCGCAGCGTTCTCTTTCGGTGGTGTATCTCTATCGCTCTGTTGAGAATTCCTCCTTGGCATTATTGGCACTTTGGCACAATCAAGACCCTCCGACCTCCATCAGAGGGTTTCTTTTTAGTTGTTATTATCCATACGATGTTACTCCAAATCACTTGCCTTTTCTGCCATTTCAATCCTCAGACGGTAGAAACGGCAGATATGGCAAGCAGATAATGCAGGAAATAGGGTATTTTTATACCATTGAACCACATCTAATATACATAAATCCCCGCACAGAATGAGACTGCGCGGGGATTTGTATGTATAAGATTTTTCGGATTATGTCAGTGTCGGATATTCCTCAGCTTTTGGCAGCGGCGGCACGTGCACGCATGGCAGCCATGACTTTGCCTTTGCCTACACGGATATAGTCGAGCAGCGGACGGGATGCGGGGCATACATAGCTGCAGGATCCACATTCGATGCAGTTGGCTATCTTCTCATTCTCAGCCTCGTCATAGTCCTTGAGACGTGACAATGTGCTGATCAGGAACGGTTCAAGACCCATCGGACAGGCTGTGACGCAAGCACCACAACGGATGCACGGCTCAGCAGGACGACGGTGAGCGTACTTCTTGTCAAGAAGTATGCCGGATGTGCCCTTGATCATCGGGGTCTGGAGGGTAGATGCAGTACGTCCCATCATGGGGCCACCGAGAATGATCTTCTCATAATCGTCCGTATCTACAATATCAGCCAGAATGGTGCCGAGAGCAACACGGAGATTCTTGCCTTCGTGGCCATCATGGATAGTGAGGACGCGGTCAAGGATCGGTTCGTTGTGGTATACAGCGCGGTAGACCGCATAGGCAGTGGCAACGTTCTGGACAATAGCGCCTGTGGCTATGGGTAGTCCTCCGGAAGGGACCTCCTTGCCGATCACAGCCTCAATGAGCTGCTTCTCACCGCCCTGCGGATATTTGACCTTCATCACCATAACCTCAAGGCCAGCAACAGTGGAAGCGGCTTCGGTCATGGCGGCAATGGCCTCGGGCTTGTTGTTCTCAATAGCGATCACACCGCGCTCAACGCCGGCGGCCTTCATGAGCAGGGATACACCCTTGACGATATTGGAAGCGTTTTCACGCATCAGCATATCGTCGCACGAGAGACACGGCTCACACTCGACAGCATTGATGATGACGAGATCAGCCTTTGACCCGGGAGGAGGACAGAGTTTGACGTGGGTGGGGAATGTGGCACCACCGAGACCTACGATACCGGCATCTTTGATAAGATCAACAATCGCCTTTCCGTCAAGAGCAGCAACCTCTGCATCGGAACGCTTGGGCGACTTGTCGGCCATGGCAGCGGCATCAGCCTCACGGTCGGCCTCGTCGCTCTTTATATATATTGCCTCGACCGGCAATCCCTGGGGTGTTTTTGCAGAGTCGATCTTAACCACGGTGCCCGATATGGGGGTATGGATATGGGCGGATACGAATCCTCCGGCCTCGGCGACACGATCGCCACGCTTAACCTTGTCACCTTTCTTGACGACGGGCTTGGCCGGAGCACCGATATGCTGGGATACGGGGAGAACCACTTCTGCCGGGAGGGGTAGCGTCACGATGGGCTTTCCGGCAGCGAGCTTATTTTCAGCGGGATGAATACCGCCTATCTTGAATGTATGGAGTTTCATGGGATAGTCAGTGAGAGGAGATTATACGTTAGCCGGTTCTGGTTTCTTTTCTTCCGGTTCAACTTTCTTGACAGGGAAGTTGACGGCATGGATGGCATGAGTGGGACATACATCGACACACTTGCGGCAAAGCTTGCACTTCTCGAAGTCGATATATGAAAGGTTATTGGCAACGGTGATGGCATCATGTGTGCAGACCTTCAGGCACTTTGAACAGCCGATGCAGGCAACCTTACATTCCTTCATGGCCACGGCCCCTTTCTCCTTGTTGGAGCAAGCGACGTAGACCCTCATGCCACGCGGGCCTTTATATCTAAGCTCAATGATAGAACGGGGGCAGGACTTGACACATACGCCACATCCCACACATTTATCCTCGACCACTTCCGGAAGCCCGGTCTCCATATTCATCTGCATGGCACCATAGGGACAGGCCTCCACACAGTCTCCGCAACCGAGACATCCGTTGGGACAGGGGGATTCGCCTGAACCGAGGGATGAGAGGACGGCACAAGAAGGAGCACCCTCGAAGCGTGCAAGGGCGGGACGGAGATCACAGGTACCGTTGCATTTTATGACGGCAATCTTGGGTTTTGTCACGGCCGGAGCCAGGCCAACGATATCGCCGATTTTCTTCATGACCTCGGCACTTGACGACGGGCAAGAGAGTCCGTCGAGAGTGTCAGCCTTGACACAAGCAGCGGCAAAGTCACGGCAGCCGCTGCGACCACATCCACCGCAGTTGGCTCCCGGAAGCAGAGCCTCAACTTCGTCGATGCGCGGATCCTCCTGGACATGGAAGCGACGGGCCACGATGAAGAGCACTGCGGCGCCAACGATTCCTATCGTTCCGAGGACAATGATGGATAATAAGATTACGTTCATGGTATTAAGTGAGAATTATGATTTGCTTATTTTCCTGAAATGTGTGATAACGGTCTAAATTCTGTCAACTTTCCATCTCACATTCCGCGCTATCCGCTTTCGGAACAAGAAGAGCAGAAGGTCGTAGAGGCCGAGCGCGACAAATCCTGCAAGAATGGACCAAGCGCCGCTTTCGGGATAACCGAACCTCACACCGAGTATGACACCAATGAATATGACTGTCGGCAGAACGAGAGTCCACCACGTAGCAAGAAGCGTGGACGACGACGATGCCGTCACCGCCACTCTATCGCCAACGGAGAAACGGGACGTATCGCCGACATTAATGGTCAGCGTCTCCCGCTCGCCCGAGGAGTCCTTATTGCAGAGAGCAGCGACGGCACAACCATCGCACCGACACTCCTCGTCAGTGCGGATGACCATCATGTCCGCCGAAATCTGCGTAATTACTCCTTTATGGGTGACTTCTTCCTTCTTCATGACAGAATAATGACGCAAAGGTAGCAAATTTTCAAAGAAGTAGCAAATCTTTTATCGCGTGAGATGGGCCGGGCTGAGCACAAAGGGGAGCGGCTGACGAAGCACGATGCTTTTGTCGGCCTTTATCTTCTGCCACGGGGCGATAATGTCGGAAGCGGTGTCGGAAGCGGCTATGACGACATAGTAGAGCGGCTCGCGTGTATGCACGATAAAAGTTTCACCGTAGCCATCGCCGATAAGGCGCTCACGCATCTGGCGTGCATTGAAAATCTGCTTGAACTGGCCGACCACGATGTTGTAGCGTCTGAGCTGTTCCTTCTCAATACCGCCATCCTTGGTCGCGCCGATGTATTCCGTGCGCAGAGGCAGGGTGTCGTTGCCCACTATGAGCGACGAGGTCACCGCACTATTGCGTATGCGGGCGTAGACGGTGGAGTCAAGACCGGTGGATTCCTGACGCTGTGCTACGGCCACTTCGTAGGCCTGACGATAGTTGGCCTCAGTGGTCTTGCATCCCGGAAGGAGAGCAAGGCCACCGAGCAGAACTGCCACGGACAGGGGGATGGATCGGAAACGTTTCATACGGGAGAGTTTTCGGGAGGGGTGGAATAATGAGTATCAGTGGACCACATGGTGGCCGGCATCAGCAAGAGCCTGCTTGATCTGACGGATGTGCTCGTTGTTGCGGGATTCGACCTCGATGCGGAGGATACATCCGTTGATTGATGTGGCGTCGGAGTTGCGCTCGTGGGTCACGGAGATTATATTCGCTCCATTCGCACCAAGGATACTGCAGATCTCCGAAAGCTGACCAGGCTTGTCGCCGACATCGAGCTTGAGGGTACAGTTGCGTCCACTTTTCACGAGTCCGCGCGTGATGACGCGGTTAAGGATGGTAACATCGATGTTTCCGCCCGACACGACACACACGGTCTTCTTACCTTTCACAGGCACCTTGTCGAACATCGCTGCCGCAACCGAGACAGCTCCGGCGCCTTCGGCAACAAGCTTCTGCTGCTCTATCAGGGCGAGAATGGCGGCTGCGATCTCGTCCTCGGAGACAGTGACGACCTCGTCGACATATTTAGAGCAAAATTCGAAGGTGTTGACTCCAGGTTCTTTTACCGCTATACCGTCGGCAATGGTAGAGACTGACGGGAGATGCTCGCGATGACCGTCCTTGACTGAACGATACATGGAGGGGGCACCATCGGCCTGGACACCATAGACCTTTACGTCGGGTTTGAGCTGCTTCAGGGCAAATGCTATACCTGCGATGAGTCCGCCGCCACCAATGGGAACAATGACAGCCTCGACATCAGGCATCTCCTCGAGAATCTCAAGCGCGATGGTGCCCTGTCCGGCTATGACCTTGGGATCGTCAAACGGGTGTATGAATGTGTAGCCATGCTCTTTTTGCAACTCCACGGCCTTGTCGTAGGCATCGTCATATACACCCGGCACGAGGCAGACCTCCGCGCCCAGACGCTTAGTGGCTTCAATCTTGGATATCGGAGCACCGGCAGGAAGGCATATTAGGGATTTTATGCCGTTGGCAGTGGCAGCAAGTGCCACACCCTGGGCATGATTTCCGGCGGAGCAAGCTATCACGCCTTTCTCGCGCTCCTCAGGGGTGAGCTGGGAGATCTTGTAGTAAGCGCCGCGGAGCTTGAAAGCACCGGTGTGCTGAAGATTCTCAGGTTTCAGGTATATTTCGGCCTCGGGATTCAACTTTGTGGGGCCGATGAGACGCGGATGACGCGCCACGTCACGAAGCACACGGGCGGCATGATATATCTCCGCGATATCAAGTTTTTCTTCCTCCATCTTATTTTATCACTTTTGCTGATATGATCTTAATGTCATCAAGAGGACGGTCGTTGGCATCGGTCTCGGCCTTTTCAATCTTATCGACTATGTCCATGCCGTCAAGGACACGACCATAGACCGTGTACTGACCGTCGAGATGCGGCGCACCGCCGATATTGACATATACATCGCGCATTTCAGGTGTGTAGACTACTGAATCGGCAGCCGTGATCCGCTCAGTCTCCTCGACAAGCTTTTCCTGCAAAGCCTGGAGACCGGCCTGATCGCGATTGCGGCGAAGAGACATGATGGAATCCCTGTTTTCAGAGCACAACCGGTTAAATACATCCTGCTTGTGCTGCATGACAGCTTTGTGATCCATCTGATCCATCTGGGCCGGGGAGAATTTCTTTCCGGTGACAATATAGAACTGCGATCCGGAAGATTTGCGCTCGGGATTCACATTGTCACCCTGACGTGCCGCTGCGATAGCGCCACGATGATGATAGTATTTCGGGAAAAGGAACTCGGCTTCTATCTGCTCTCCGGAGTCGCCGGCTCCGAGCATCTTGCCCTTGGGCGCGTTCTTGCTGGAAGGATCACCGGTCTGGATCATGAAATCGCTGATGACACGATGGAACAGGACACCGTCATAATCGCCGGCATTGACTCTTTTCACGAAATTGGCTGTGTGACGCGGAGTATCACCATACAGGAGCAGGGTGATATCTCCCAAGGAAGTGTGAAGGAGAACCTTCACATCTCCTTCTTGTTCAGGACGGTTTGACATAGGATCTTGATATGGATTCCCGCTCCGGCCCACAACCGGGGTTAGCACCAGAAGCGCGAAAAGTAACTGGATAAATGATTTTCTTAGATTCATATAGTTGATTCGAGAGTCACAAAGGTACGTTAATTATTTAAAATAACAAAAATGAATGTACCACTGTTCGCATATCGAAGATCATATAGATATATAACGAAATCAGCCGGGCTTTCGGGGTGAAAGTCCGGCTGATGGAGGGGGCGGTTATCT
>CAZKIE010000022.1:0-50315 GCA_964552825.1 uncultured Staphylococcus sp.
CCCACATTATCAAATAATTATGCCACTTTTTTATCCCGAACTGGGGTAATTTTGTAACACAATTCACAATTCGATGCACCATTATATCGACATATCACAGCAGATACAACTCTTGAAGTCAAGAGGTATGGCAATCCCCGACGAGGCAAAAGCCGCCGAAATTCCACCAATAGCCGAAACGGGTTAATCCGGACTGGGAGGGCTCTGGGATGTGTCCTTTAGGAGGCGTAGAAAAGTGGAGGGAGACATGCCGTATTCTTTTTTGAATGCGAGACTAAAGGTCGACGCGGAGTTGAAGCCACATTGACGATATATCCCCTCGATGCTGTAAGTGGAATATTGTGGGTCGGCAAAGAGGCGTGTAGCGTAACGCACACGCTGACGATTAAGCAATGCACGGAAGTTCATGCCAAAATCCTTGTTGATTATCTGCGACATGTAATTACTGTTGCTTCCCACATCTTGCGCCAATTGGCCAAGGCTGTAGTCTGGCTGAGTGTAATATGCAGGATCGTCAAGGATTTTCCTGACGATTTCGCGGAGTTCTGGGCCGATATTTGTCCCGAGAGCGAGGGAAGATGGGTGTGGAGAGGCTAATGTATTCACTGTCTCGACCCGTATCTTCTCCACCAGGGCTGTATAGGCGGCATGGAGTTGACGATTGCGTTTCCAAAGCACCCATGACAGGCAAACGACGCATAGTATCAGAGCGGCAAACACCGTGATTGTGCCCCAAAGGCGGTGACTCATGCTTACCAATCGGTCGATGTGGTTTAAAGCATGCGACCTCTCGCGGGCGGAAAGATGAGAACTGGCCCTTAGCAGGCGTTTTTGGTTGTAGATGGAGTCGGAAAGTGCCACGGCCTGGGCTGAATATATTGCGGCGGAGTCTTTGGCGCCAACCGCTGCGAATGTTTCCGACATAACTCGGAGATATTCGGCTTGGTGTTGCAGACCAATCTCCTCGAAGCCAAAGTCAGATGCTTGTCGCAGGCTTGCCAAGGCCTCGGCATGACTGCCTTTAGCGTTAAGCAGGCGCGCCAAATGGGTGAGTTGGGTGAAAGAGAGTTCCGGCGACATTGTATGTTCTGTGGCGAAATCATATGCTTGGCGACTGTAGTAAACAGCCATAGGAAGATTGCCTTCGGCCTTAGAAATGAGGGAACGGTTGTGGAGCAGGTAGTAACGCTTCACCATAGACTCATCGAAGGGCATGTCTGCCTGAATGCTATAGAAGGCCAACGCTTCGGAAGGTTTGCCTAAAAAGCAATATGCTGCAACGAGGTTTGTGGCGTATTTGAACTGCAATTGTTGATTGGTCTCTTTTACAGCGCGGTCGTATCCCTCAAGAAAATAGGCTACGGCTCGTTCATAATCGCCAATCGAGGCGTAGACATTCCCAATGCTGCCGAGAAGGCGCGACTGCAACGCTGCGTCGTCGGCCTCGACCGCAGCTTCCATGGCCTCCCGATAATAGTCCAGGGCTTCGGGAAAGGCACCATCCTGACAGAAGAGGTCTCCTCGTGATTTGAGAGTTTCTCCAGTAGGCACAGCCTGCACAGCACATTGGCATAGAACAAGGCCGCACAAGCTAATCAGGAACGATAACAGAATCCTTCGGATTGGCATAATGGCAAGTGATAACGCAATGCAAAGTTACAAAAGTTTTTCGGATTCAAGAATCAGAAAACAACAATATTCAATCTTCGCTCATGTATTGCTATCTTTGCAGGGCGAAAAAACAAACATCAAAACCATTTGCAATGAATAGATTACTACACGTATTGCTGGCAATGGTCGCCATGGTGCTTCAGTGCGCGGCCGTTACCCCATTGTTGCCGGGGTCTGACGCGGCTTTGAAGGAAAAGGGACTCAAGCCTTCGCCCGTGGCGACTCACAAAAGCAACCAGGCCAAACAGGCTCTCCGGGTAGCCGCGACCTCTTTCCCCTATGCCGGCTATAACATGTATCTCGAGTCCGATGAGGATTACAACTCCTGGCCCGGTTGGGTGAGTTTCAAACTCAATCCCTTTGCCGAGAATCGCGATCTGATGGTGCTCAACGACGAGGCAGTTCCCTATAGCTACATCCGCGGGAATAGCCTGTACACATTCGCCCCGGTGAGCGAGTTTGACACCTGGGTCTACGATTACGTCTATACGGGGATTATACTGAACGAGTTTGACGCCAATACCTTAGAGTGGAAATCACGTGACATTCTCACCTTGCCCAGCAATTCCATGGCCTATGTGCCTTACATCATGACATACGACGACACGCGTGGCATCGTGTGGGCCATATCCATGGAGAACGGCTACACTAACGGATATTCCTCCACTGATTACTATCTGAATATCTACGACCCATATTCCAAAAGGCTCAAGCGAATGGGCCATTTAGGTTCCTGGAGCGGTGCTTCAGTCAGTGGGAACTTCAATCCCAAAGGCTTCACTGCCTACGGCACGGGTGGCATCCTCTATCTTCTGAACTGCGATACCACAATGGACCTCTGCATTGTCAATCCCTCGACATGCGAGGTGTCAGTGTTAGGAGCCACAACGATGCCCACAGAGTATGTCTACGGGCTCCAGCCTATGATTTATGATGCAGACAACGGTGTTTTTGTCGTTGACCACTATGATTTCATAGATGGAACAGCCTTCTATCAGGTGGATTCATGGGCAGTCAACGGCATCTGCAATACCTCACTTATTGAGTATGCCTCCACCGGCTATGAGTCCTTCTATCGTCGTCCGGCCACTGTTGCTACCGGTACCATCTATCAACTTGACGAAATCGCTGATATGGCAGCCACTGACAAAGGCAACGGGAGTGTAACCCTCTCCTTCACCGTACCTTCCACCTGCGACGGAGGCTCTGCGGTGGACATTCCCTATTATGCCACCGACGCTGTCAAAGCCACCTATCGCCTTGACGGCGAGGCTGTGGAAATAGAAGGTTCCTCCTCGCTTACCCTCGGAGCAAAGACCTCTGTGACCTTCACAAACGTGGCGGATGGAGTACACACCTTCTCCGTTGCCCTCAAGCCCGCATACAACGAGTTGGGAGGCAATACAGCAGGCATGGCCATCTTGGTCGGTTCCGATGCCCCTGCCGAGGTGGGCAACCCAACCCTGGTGATTGCTGACAATGTCGCCACCATTACCTGGGACGCCCCCGGAGCCGGACTCCACAGCGACTTTGGCAACAATTTCTCGGGTCAGGGGATGACTTATCGCGTGGTGCGTGTCCACGACGGCAAAACGATAGCCGAGGGCATTAGCGACTGCCAAACATCCGACGCCGACATCGCCGACGTTATTCGCACTTACTGCTACACGATTTACGCCAAATGTGACGGAGTGGAGAACAACGGCACCACCACCAACAAAGTGTCGGCCGGGCAGTACATCGAGCTCCCCTTCACGGAAACATTCGATGACATCACCAGCATCGACCCTTGGTCTATCATCAACGCCAACCCCGACACCTATCTCGGTTGGCAGTACAATACCTATTATGGTTATATGTACGCTATGTCGTCGGCCTCCTATGAGTCCAATGACTGGCTTGTCTCCCCCACGGTAAGTCTCACGGCCGACAAGGTGTATAACTTGTCGTTTGAGAGCCACACGTGGGAAGGAACTCCCGCCAACTTCGACATCGTGTTGCTGAAGGAGGCCGACATCGCCAACCCTGAGCAGACACTGGCCAATTATAGCTCTTGGGAATCGGGCGAGGACCAAAAAATCCAGATGACGCTGCAACCTGCAGCCGACGGTCGTTACAGTGTGGGCATTCGCTTCTACGGAAACAATGAATCCATGTTATCGCTCGACAATTTCCATATGGAGGAGGCCACTTCGAGCGCGGCTCCCGCAGCTGTCAGCAATCTCTCTGTCACCGCCGGCGCTAATGGGGCTCTCTCCATTGATATTAGCTGCACTCTCCCTTCATATACAATTAACGGAGAAGCCTTAGACGCACTCACCGCACTGCATGTCTATAACTCCGATGGGCAAATGATTAAGGAAATCACGGACGTGACTCCCGGGCAGCAACTGGCGATGTCTCTTGACGCTTCGCAAGGCTGGAACACGGTAAGCGTAGTGGCGGCGAATGCCGCCGGCGACGGCTGGCCGCTTCAGGAACGATTGTATGTAGGTCTCGACCAGCCGACATCCGTTGCCAACTTCTCGTTGACTTGGGCCGAAACCCCCACCGGAAAGTCGGGCTACACAGCCCATTTGACGTGGGATGCGCCCACAGTTGGTCTCAATGGGGGATACGTTGACCCATCGACCATCACATACACCATCTACAAGTACGATGACGAGGCTTATACTTACCTTCCTCTGGGGTCTGTTGATGGGGAGACCGAGGTTGACGTGACCATCCTTGATGCCACCGACGCTCAGGATCTCTACCTTTTCGGCCTCTCGGCCGCAAATGCTATGGGGGAAAGCGACTACGTAAAAAGCAGCATCGTCCTGGGACGTGCTTACGCTCTGCCTTTCAACGAGCCTTTCAGCACTGCTTATTCCTCGCTGCTGCATAGTCCCTATGTGCTTGTGCCTGGCATCAACAATCAGAATTGGTCTCTCGATTATGGATATACAAACGACAAAATCCAACCCTACCAAAACGACGGCATAGATCTGTTGCTCGCTCATCACGACTCCGGTGAGGGTTCCGGACTCTTTCAAATGCCCATCATCGACTTCGCGGGTGTGGAGCATCCCGTGTTGTCAGTCTACGTACACCATAGCTATGCCATGCCCGAGAACGCATGCATTGCCGTATGGGCCACCCTTGACGGCTCCAAGCAGAATGTGGAGATCACTCCTGCGCAGACCCTCACCGGAGGCAACGGCTGGCAGCAGCATATCTTTGACCTTGCTCCTCTGTCCGGGAAAAAGGCACAGGTATCGCTCTACGGCTACCTCCCTGACCCCGGGACGCGAATATACGCCGACAATATCGATATCTATGACGCGCAGGGTACCGACCTTGCTCTTACCGGCGTCAACCTTCCCTACCGACCGCAATCAGGCCAGACTGCCCCAATTGCAGTCACAGTTGCCAACCTCGGAGGTGTGGACGTCGACAGTTACAGCGTAGTGCTCATGAACGGTGAGGATATCCTGGGAACCCGCACGGGCAGCAGTCTCGCCACGGCTCAAACCGCATCATTCGAGTTCTTCCTTGATGTCACTTCAGGTCTTGACGGCCAAGGATTTTCTGCTGTGCTTATATGCGCAGCCGATGAGAATGAGGCCAACAACGCCTATGGGCCCGTCACGCTCACCCTCAATAATCCGTTGCTCCCGGCCCCCACAAACCCGACCCTCGCTATGGAGAGCCGCCAGCTCGCCTGGGACGCACCCGAATCTACCGATGGATTCTACACTTCTACACTTGACTGCGAGCAGCTTCCCTCCTTCTCGCTCAACAGTTTCGACGGCTGGACTACCTATGACGGTGACGGACATCTGACTCTCACCTTCAGCCAGTACTACGACAACTATTGGCCTTATTCCTGGCAGCCGATGGCATGGATGGTATGGAGTGCACGCGAAGCTGGAGCACCAACCGCCGAGATCTGGCAGCCCCACAGCGGCGAAAAGTGCCTTGTGCATTTCGGCAACTATGGCATCGACGCCGACGGAGGCAGCACTTACGATGAGCCCGATGACGACTGGCTCATCTCCCCGGCTATCCAGAGCGGAACGGCTCTCTCCTTCTGGGCTCTCACAAATTCAACGGAGAACGTTGACATTGAGGTGATGGTTTCGACTACCGGCACCGACCTGTCCGACTTCACCACCCGCATCGGCCGACTGGCGTTCACCCAAACATCTGTCTGGGAAGAATTCACATTCCAACTTCCCTCCGATGCCCGCTATGTGGCCATACACGTGATTGCCGACGACTTCGGTACCTTGATTGACGACATAACATTCACTCCGGCTGCTCAGCCCGTGCTGCAAGGGTTCAACGTCTATCACTTCTCCGTACTTGAATGTCAGACAGCCAAAGACGTGAACAACACCATTGTCGCCAACACAGACTGCTATAAGGTGTCGGCTCTGTACGACCTCGGTGAAAGCATCTGCACAAACACCGTTGGCTCCTCCGGTGTCAAGAGCATCCTGAACCAAGGCAACCGCAACATTACCGTGACTGGCGGCCAAGGCCAAATCTCCATATCGGGAGCCAATGGTCTTTATGCCAACATCTACAACATTAGCGGACAAGCCATCATGCTCGACCAACCCTTGACTGACACCACAGTCCTTCGTCTTCCCGCCGGCTTCTATCTTGTGAGCGTAGGGTGCCAAGGCTATAAAACCATGGTATATTAAGGAACCCTTCTATTCCTTATATATAATTCGATTTAGATACAGCCGATTCTGATATAAAGCCAATTAGATATCTGTAAAATGATAGCTTAATAGCTTAATCCACTAAAAACTTAATTACCTGCAATTTTGCTCACGTCATTCAATAATCAATGACGTGAGCAAAATCATTTTATCTGTCTCTTTTTTCGTCGCACTGTCTACAACGTTAATAATGTTCTGCTTGCGCACGAAGTCCACGATGTCGCCCTTCCGTGTCCCCATAGGGTCGTAGATGTCGGGGCTTGTGCCTTTGTCGGTGAGGCTACCGCCGCTCGCTCGCCCTTGCAAGTGGTTGTACCGCACAATGTAGGGCGACGTTGAAGTGCTTTGTCAGTGTCAGAGACTTGGGGTGATTGACTGCTATGCGGCTCGTGTTTTCACTGCCGCAAAGTTGGGGGTACCTCCACATCTATTCAGTCCACACGGGGGCTATCTTCGGCCTCGAAGACATCGTGGCCTTTCTGCGTGTGCGCAAGCAGAAAGCGCACATCAACGTCATCACCGTAGACGGGCGCGGGCTATGGCGACTTGCACTTTCATGAGGTTCTTGCGCCTTACGGCGCACTGCCGTTGTTTGAAAAGGGAGAAAAAAGAGCCTTTGGTGGCAGAGGCGCCCCAAGCGCACTCTATCATGGTTTTACGCAAGAACTTGTTGCCGTGCGTGATACGCCTTGGAATCGAGGGTCGAGACGTAGTTGCTGATGCGGATGTTGCATCGGCTCACGCACTGGTCGAGTTTCACAAGGGCGCGCTGGAGGCTTGTGCTAAGGTCGAAGATGCGCCGGTCGTACTGGCGCAGACGCTGGATCTTATCGTCAGGCACGAAACTCGACGCTATCAGCTCCTTTTGCGTGCACTCGGCTATCCATTGCGCGTCCTTGGCGTCGCTTTTCCTCCCGGGCAGTTGCTTGATGAAATAGGGGTTCACCAGATGCAGGCTCACGCTTCCCTCAAGCACTTTCCATATGGGCATCCAGTAGATGCTCGTGCTTTCCATGGTGCACTCCTCCACCCCTTCCGACTCCATCAAGTCGCGCAAGGCGACCAACTCATGGGTGAGGACTCCGAACTTGTGTTGGATTTTTCGCCCGTCAGCGCACAGAATACAGCAAAAAACGCTATCTTTGTGCACGTCAAGGCCACAGACTGTCTTCATGGGCATTTAACATTATTGGGCTTCGAGCCCGTTACACATTCTCTGGGGCTGTCCTCTCATCGGGCAGACCTCTTTTCACCCACAAAGATAGTCATGGCCTTGACTTTATTATTCACCGGGCGTAAAAAATCGCATTTTTTATGTACCTTTGCGGGGATAATCTTAAGTTATGACCGAAAACGACAAAAAAACACTGGCAAAGGACCCCGACGGGCTGCTTACTTACGAATATATCGCCAACCATATCGGCACCGTGGACGACGATATGCCCTACCTCGTTGACAACATGATAGGCGTTGATGCCTCGGGGCAGTTTCTGGCCTCGGCCGCTCGCTATCTCCACGCGATTGACCCCATACGCCATTCCACGGCTATCGATGCCTTGATCGCGGCGGCTATCGATCGCGACCGCGAGCGCCGCTACATCGGCTCGCTCCTTCAGGGAATCTGGGGGGACGACTATGAAAGCCGTGTGGACGAGCTCAACGCTTCCGACAACAACTTCCGCCGCATTTACAAGCGGCTCCATCCCCATGGGATGTAACCCTACTTTGACAAATATTTACTGATTATGCTCAAGAAAATCTCACTTTGGGCAACCGCCCTTCTCGCCTGCGTATCGTGCAGCGCGAAGGCCAGCGACGCCCCCTCAACTAAAACCGATATGACCCAAGCAACCGACACCACCTCGGCCGTAGTAGAAATCGTCACCACGGAAGGCCCCATCAAGGTGCTCCTCTACGGCGACACCCCGGCTCACCGCGACAACTTCCTGAAACTCGTCGCCGAGGGCTATTACGACAACACGCTGTTCCACCGCGTAATCAAGGAATTTATGATCCAGTGTGGCGACCCCGAGTCGAAAACCGCCCAGCCCGGGCAGCATCTGGGTAGCGGCGGTCCCGGCTACACCCTTCCCGCCGAGATCAACTACCCCAAGCATTTCCACAAGCGCGGAGCGCTGGCCGCGGCTCGCACAGGCGACCAGGTTAACCCCGAGCGTCGTTCCTCAGGCTCACAATTCTACATCGTCACCGGGCGTAAATTCGAAGGCCCCGAGCTGCAAATGATCCAAAGCCGAATGGTCGACCAGCTTAAGCAATCCACATTCATGCGCCTGGCCCAAGAGCACATGGAGGAAGTGCAATCCCTGCAACAAGCCGGCGACCGCGAGGGCCTCGAAGCGCTCCGTCAGCGCCTGATCAAGGAGACAGAGGAGACCGTGGCCAAGATGGAGGCTCCCACCCTGAGCGAGGAGCAAATCAAGGAGTATGAAACCGTGGGTGGCGCGCCCCACTTGGACGGCCAGTACACCGTGTTCGGCGAGGTGATCGACGGCATGGACGTCGTCGACAAAATCGAAAAAGCTGAGACCGACGGCGCCGACCGCCCCAACACCGACATCCGCATCCTCTCGACCCGGGTTATAAAATAACCATTCCCTCTTCCCCTTTTAAAGGATTTAACTTTCTCAAGCAAGAAACCACCAATTAGCACTAATAATCACCAATGAGTTAACTTGAGAACAAACAAATTTTAGAGAGCTTACGCTCTTTAATTGACACTAATTTCTATTGCCCTTCATTATCGAAATTCGTGTTAATTCTTTGCGTAGCAAAGCAAAATTAATTGTAGCACATATGGTTTAAGCTCTGAATTAGTGATAATTAGTGAGAATTCGTGGTTCCTTGGATCACTTTCGAAACTTAAATTAAAGGATGAAAGGGGCAAAAAATCCTTGTAGAAAATTTTGGTGGTTACGAAAAAAAGCGTAACTTTGCACCGCAAACCACCAATGGGGTATTAGCTCATCTGGCTAGAGCGCGACACTGGCAGTGTCGAGGTGAGCGGTTCGAGTCCGCTATACTCCACTTGACCGACCGATTTAGGCCTTTGTGACTCTTCGAGTCACAGAGGCCTAAAAATTTTTTTACGCACAAAAATACATACACTTACCGAACAAGGGCGCACACTCACCGTGTACGCCTCCTAGCCATACTTTCCCCGATACCCGATCCCTCACCGTCTCGGCCCCCGACTGTCCAACAATCACCTTCAGCCTGCCTTAAAGGAGCCTGTAACTCGCATCGCCATTGCGCGATTTCATTCCCTCGGGTGGCAATAGTATATAAGCTTTGCGGGGTTGAGAAAAACGCAGCGAGAGCCGCCCTCTTGGGAGCAGCTCTCGCGATTTTTTTCAGAAGCGTGTCGGGGATTAGCCGTTCACTTTCTTCATGTGGGCGATGAGGTCGAGCACCTTGTTGGAGTAGCCGATCTCGTTGTCGTACCAGGAGATCACCTTAACGAAGGTGGGGGTCAGCTGGATACCGGCCTTGGCGTCGAAGATCGAGGTGAGGGGGCAGCCGAGGAAGTCGCTCGAAACGACAGCGTCCTCAGTGTAGCCGAGGATACCCTTGAGTTCGCCTTCGGAAGCTTCCTTCATGGCAGCGCAGATCTCCTCGTAGGAGGCGGGCTTGGCGAGGTTGACGGTGAGGTCAACAACAGATACGTCGAGGGTGGGGACACGCATCGACATACCGGTGAGCTTGCCGTTGAGTTCGGGGATCACTTTGCCTACAGCCTTGGCTGCACCTGTGGAAGAGGGGATGATGTTGCCGGAAGCGGCACGGCCACCACGCCAGTCCTTCATGGAGGGACCGTCAACGGTCTTCTGGGTAGCGGTGGTTGAGTGAACGGTTGTCATAAGACCCTCGGTGATGCCGAACTTATCGTTGAGCACCTTGGCGATGGGAGCGAGACAGTTGGTTGTGCAGGAGGCGTTGGAAACGAACTGCTGACCGGCGTATGTGGCGTCGTTGACACCGCAAACGAACATGGGGGTGTCGTCTTTTGAAGGAGCGGACATAACCACGTATTTTGCTCCGGCTTCGATGTGAGCCTGAGCTTTCTCCTTGGTGAGGAAGAGACCGGTTGACTCGACAACGTACTCAGCACCTACTGCGCCCCAGCCGATCTCGGCAGGATTCTTGCAGGCGGTCACGCGGATGGCTTTGCCATTGACGATGAGAAGGCTCTTCTCCATGTCATAGTCAACAGTGCCGTCAAACTGGCCGTGCATAGTGTCATACTTGAGCATGTAGGCCATATAGTCGACGGGAAGAAGGTCGTTGATAGCAACAACCTCGATGTCATCGCGCTTTGTGGAAGCACGGAAAACGAACCGGCCGATGCGGCCAAATCCATTGATACCTATTTTTGTCATAGTGTAAAGAAAAATTGGGTTTTATTCTTTATTTTGTGAAATTTCCTATTGCTGAAACGCGTGGTAGGGAACAGCCGCCGCATAGAGGCGGCGACGGGTCTTTTAAACCGGCACAAAATTACAAAATAATTTCAGAAACAGGGCTATGTTTTTGCTGAAAAATATTCCCCGGATTTCCGCTTTTTGTGGATTTTTAAGCTAATTTTTTTCAGTATTGGAAAAATTCTACATTTTTTATGATCCCGGGGATTCCACATAAAGAAAAATTGCGTACCTTTGAGCGAATTTGCATACTCACGAATAATTGTAGAAATTATGTCTTTCTTAAAGGAATTTAAAGAGTTTGCCATGCGCGGCAATGTCATAGACATGGCCGTCGGTGTTGTGATCGGTGGTGCGTTCGGCAAGATCATCTCGTCACTTGTCGACGATATCATCATGCCGCTTGTCGGTGTTGCTACCGGAGGTATGAATTTCACGGACTACAAGTGGGTGATACAGCAGGCTGTGGTCGATGGCCAGACCCATCAGGTCCTGAAGCCGGAAGTGTCGATGAACTGGGGATCATGGGTACAGACCGTGGTCGACTTCCTTATCGTGGCCTTCTGTATCTTCGTGGCCATCAAGGCAATCAATCAGCTCAAGCGCGCCAAACCGGCAGAGGAAGCGGCTCCCGCACCTACGAAGGAAGAGGTGCTTCTCACGGAGATCCGCGACATCCTCAAGGAGAAGAAGTGACAGCGGTCTGTTGATGGATCTGTTTGTCGCTCCTTTGCAGGGCTATACGGATTCGGCGTGGCGACGGTTTCACGCTGAGGTGTATGGCCCGGTTGCTTCTGCATATTATTCTCCGTTCATAAGGATGGAGAGAGGTGAGGTAAGACGTCATGATCTCGGAGAGATCGCTCCCGAGTGTAATGACGGCTATCGGCTTGTGCCGCAGATAATATTCCGTGATGCCGATGAATTCGGCAGGCTCGTGGATGCGGTGGCTGCGTCGGGCTACGGTGAGGTGGATCTTAATCTCGGGTGTCCGTTTCCGCTGCAGACACGCAAGGGGCGCGGCGCGGCGATGTTGAGGCGGCCGGAGATACTGAGTGAGATCGCATCCGTCATGAACAGGCGTGACGGAATGAGATTTTCTGTCAAGATGCGGCTCGGTCTTGAGGAGCCGGACGAATGGCAAGGGGTGATCGATATTCTTAACCGTATGCCCCTCGTGCAGATAGCTGTGCATCCGCGCACGGCGAGGCAGGGCTATGCCGGGGAGCTTCACGGCGGAGAGTTCGGGAGGATTCTCGGGAGATCGGAGCATCCGGTGGTGTTCAACGGCGGTCTTCTTGCACCTGCCGATTTTACTGATATCGCGGGCAGGTATCCGCAGGTGGCCGGATTGATGGTGGGAAGAGGACTTCTCGGCCGTCCGTCGCTGCTGGATGAGGTGGCCGGCGGCGAGGAGTGGAGCCGGGAGAGACGCATGAGCCATCTGAAAATATTTCATGATCTTGTGTTCAATTACTCGGTAGACCGCTATCAGGGGGATTCACAGATACTGTCGAAATTGAAGCCGTTCTGGGATTATCTTGAACCGGAGATCGGCAGAAAAGCGGCGAAAGTCATACGCAAGGCTGGAACTCTCGGGAAATACCGGTCGGCTGTGGCGGCAGCCGGTGCGGATTTTGATTTTTGAAAATAAATCGTTATTTTTGCGGAAGTAAACCAATCATGATGTTGAGAAAATTACGTATTGCTTTCGCAGTGATGTTCTGGGTGGGGACAACCTTATTGTTTCTGGATTTCACCGGGACAGTTCACGTATGGCTCGGATGGATGGCAAAGGTCCAGTTCCTGCCTGCGGTATTAGCATTGAATTTTGTTGTAATAACCTTATTAGTAGCTCTGACGCTGATCCTCGGGCGGTTGTACTGCTCGGTGATCTGTCCGCTTGGAGTTATGCAGGATGCCGTGGCGAGGCTCGGCCGAATGGGCCGGAGGAGAAAAAATAAGTACGGCTATTCTCCGGCTCTGTCCGTGCTTCGCTACGGTTTTCTGGCAGTGTTTGTCGCTGCTCTGCTTATGGGACTCGGGTCGGTCGCGGCCCTGATGGCTCCTTACAGTACATACGGCCGAATTGTGGCCAATCTTGTGGCTCCGGTGTATGTCTGGATCAACAACCTGCTGGCATCGATTGCCGAGAGAATGGACAGCTATGCGTTCTATGAGCGGGAAGTGTGGATGAGAGGTCTGCCGACGTTGGTGGCGGCATCGGTGTCGTTTGTGATCATCGCCGTGTTGGCGTGGCGTAACGGCAGGACATGGTGCAACACGGTCTGTCCGGTGGGCACCGTGCTCGGATTTCTTTCGCGCTATTCGGTTCTGGCACCTGTCATAGATGTATCGAGGTGTAATGGCTGCGGCCTTTGCGGAGGGCGCTGCAAGGGTGCCTGTATAGACAGCAAGAATCATGCGATCGACTATTCCCGCTGTGTGGCCTGTATGGATTGTATCGACAATTGCCATCAGGGAGCCATATCATATACGCGCCGTAAGGTCGGGAAGACCGTGGTCGCGATGCCTGACCCTTCGCGAAGGAGCTTTCTTGCGGTGGCGGGCGTGATGGCCGGTGCGGCTGCGGCCAAGGCCGAAGAAAAGACCGTCGACGGCGGTCTGGCGGTTATAGCTGATAAGAAAGTGCCTGTTCGCAAGACGCCCATAGTACCTCCGGGTGCTCTGAGCCTGCGCAATCTCGCGCAGCATTGCACGGCCTGCCAGCTGTGTGTGTCGGTGTGTCCTACGGGAGTGCTTCGTCCGTCGGCCGAGATCGTCACTCTCATGCAGCCGGAGTCGTCGTATGAACGCGGCTACTGCCGTCCGGAGTGTACAAAATGTTCGGAGGTTTGTCCGACCGGCGCGATAGTGAGCATCACCCGGGAGGATAAATCGTCAATACAGATAGGCCACGCCGTATGGGTGCGGGCCAACTGTGTGCCGCTGACGGATGGCGTGGAGTGTGGCAACTGTGCGCGTCACTGTCCGGCCGGGGCTATCGCGATGGTGCTGTCTGATCCGGACGATGAGGATTCGGTGAAAATCCCGGTAGTGAATGACGAGCGTTGCATCGGGTGTGGCGCCTGCGAGAACCTGTGTCCGGCGAGACCGTTCAGTGCTATATATGTCGAGGGCCACGAGAATCACAGAGTTATATAGAAGATGGAAAAGAATATAGACCGCCGTGAATTTTTAAAGAGAGTCGGTGTAGGTGCGGCCGCCACCGGTGCGGTTATGGCCGCAGGTTGCGACTCCCGGAAGAATGTGGTGACAGGTGATTCCACGTCGCAGGAGCCGTTGAGGAAAGGTGAGATGACCTACCGCATCAACCCTACGACCGGCGACAAAGTGTCGCTTCTCGGCTACGGATGTATGCGCTGGCCTACACTTCCGGAGGATGACACCACCATAGATCAGGAGATGGTCAACCGCCTTGTGGACAAGGCAATGGAGTATGGAGTCAATTACTTCGACACATCGCCGGCATACTGTAAGGGCAAGTCGGAGGGAGCCACCGGTACGGCATTGAGCCGCCATCCGCGCGAAAGCTACTACATAGCCACCAAGCTGTCCAATTTCGCCCCTTCTACCTGGAGCCGTGAGGCATCGATAGCGATGTACCGCAAGTCGCTCAAAGAATTGAAGACCGACTATATCGATTATATGCTGCTCCACGGTGTCGGGATGGGCGATGACGGCATGGCCACCATGCAGGCCCGCTATATCGACAACGGGATGCTCGATTTCCTCATGAAAGAGCGCGATGAGGGCAGGATACGCAATCTCGGATTCTCGTATCACGGGGATATAAAGGTATTCGACTATCTGCTCTCGCAGCATGACAAGTATAAATGGGACTTCGTGCAGATCCAGATGAACTATTTGGATTGGAATCATGCCAAGGAGATCAACAAGCGCAACACAAATGCGTCGTATCTCTACGATGAGCTGCATAAACGCGGAATCCCTGCCGTGATAATGGAGCCTCTGCTCGGAGGCCGGCTGTCGAAGGTGCATGATCATGTCGTGGCCCGTCTGAAGCAGCGTGAGCCGGAGCGTAGCGTCGCATCGTGGGCATTCCGTTTCGCCGGAACTCCCGAGGGTGTGCTCACCGTGTTGAGCGGTATGACATATATGGAGCATCTGGAAGATAATCTGCGGACGTATTGTCCTCTGAAGCCGCTGTCGGAAGAGGAGACGCAGTATCTCTACGATACGGCCGATATAATGGTGCAGTTTCCGACAATAGCTTGCAATGACTGCAAGTACTGTATGCCGTGTCCCTACGGGCTTGACATACCCGGGATCCTGACGCACTATAATAAATGTGTCAATCAGGGTAATGTACCCGAGAACGCGCAGGCGGCCAATTACCGTGAGGCACGCCGGATATTCCTCGTGGGATATGACCGCTCGGTGCCCCGTCTGCGGCAGGCCGATCACTGCATAGCCTGCAACCAGTGTAAACCTCACTGTCCGCAGAATATAAATATCCCGAAGGAGATGCAGAGAATAGACGGGTTTGTGGAAAAACTAAAGCAAGGGACACTATGATGCAGCCGCCGGTAGATGCACTCAATGCGGGGAATTTCACACTCGCAGTGGCCAATCACGGCGAGATCCGGACATACCGCAGGCGCGGGGTGGCTGATCTCATAGACCTGCTGGATTCAGACCCGATATTTATGAAAGGTGCGGCTGTAGCCGACAAGGTGGTGGGCCGTGCGGCTGCCTCGCTGATGATGAGAGGCGGAGTGGCACGGTTGTACGCCCGGATCATAAGCCGCCCGGCACTTGAGATGCTCGGACAGGGAAATATCGAGGTGAGCTATGGGGAGATATGCGATTATGTGGTCAACCGCCGTGGCGACGGTATGTGTCCGTTGGAGAAACTTTGCGGTGTGCTTCCCACACCCGAGGAATGTGAAACCGAAATCAGAAAATTTTTGAAAAATGCAAGCAGATAACACTTCCATCCGTCTATACAGTCTCACGTATAAGGAGACAAGGACATACCTTTTTGCAGCATTGTTTGTGATCGGCAATATCGTATTGCCGCAGATATGCCATCTCATCCCCGACGGAGGGCATATATTCCTTCCAATCTATTTCTTTACACTCGTAGGAGCCTACAAATATGGCTGGCGGGTGGGATTGCTCACCGCACTGGCCTCTCCGGTGGTCAACTCATTGCTGTTCGGGATGCCTCCGGCCGCGGCGCTTCCGGCCATCATGCTAAAGTCGACACTGCTCGCGCTGTTTGCATCGATGACGGCAAGAAGATATGGCGGAATCAGCCTGCTGTCCGTTTTTGCTGTTGTGGCGGCTTATCAACTCTGCGGAATGGCCGGCGAGTGGATCATGTCCGGTTCGTTATGGGCCGCGCTTTCGGACATACGTCTCGGTCTGCCGGGATTGTTGTTACAGATCTTCGGCGGATATGCGGTGATACGCATGATCAGGAGATGAACTAACTTGACCGATCCTTTGATCAGAATTCCGATGAGAAGTGGAATCTGATCTTGGGGAAGTCGGATTGAGACATCTGCAGGACGTAGTTTGAGTCGGCTAAGAATACATCTCGCCCTTCCTTGTCGGTGGCCATGAACTGGAATTTCCTCTTTTTGAAAGCGGCAAGAGCCTCCGCATCGTCGCTCTCTATCCAACAGGCTTTGTAGAGGGATATCGGCTCCCAGCGGCACTGCGCTCCATACTCATGTTCGAGACGGTACTGGATGACTTCAAACTGGAGTTGTCCTACTGTCCCTATGATGCGCCGGCCATTGAACTGGTTGGTGAAGAGTTGGGCCACACCTTCGTCCATGAGTTGCTGAATGCCCTTGTCGAGCTGTTTGGATTTCATGGGATCGGCGTTCTCGATGTATTTGAACATCTCGGGTGAGAAGCTCGGGAGTCCCTTGTAGTGCATGATCTCTCCTGAAGTCAGGGTGTCGCCGATCTTGAAATTGCCGGTGTCAGGTATGCCGACGATGTCGCCGGGATATGCTTCATCGACGATGCTCTTTTTCTGAGCCATGAATGCTGTCGGAGCGGCGAATTTCAGTGTCTTTCCGAGGCGGATGTGGCGGTAGGGCGCGTTGCGCTCGAATTTTCCGGAGCAGACCTTGACGAAGGCTATGCACGAACGATGGTTGGGATCCATATTGGCATGGATCTTGAACACGAATCCGGAGAAGCCTTCCTCGTCAGGCTTGACTTCACGTTCCTCCGCCATGACAGGCTTGGGAGCTGGTGCGATCTTGACAAAACAGTCGAGCAGTTCTTTCACACCGAAGGTGTTGAGGGCGGATCCGAAGAATACCGGTGCGACCTCGCCGCGCAGATAAGCCTCTTCATCAAACTCGGGATACACTCCTTCGATCAGTTCGAGATCCTCGCGGAGTTTGGCGGCATCTGTCTCGCCGACAGCCTCATCGACACGCGGATCATCGACGGAGTCGATCTCCACGCGCTCGCTCACCCTCTGCTTGTCGGGTGTGAAGAGGTCAAGTGAGTTCTCGTAGATATTGTAGACACCCTTGAACTTCTCACCAATATTAATAGGCCATGAAAGGGGACGGACGGCAATCTTCAGCTCGCTTTCAAGCTCGTCGAGAATGTCGAAGGGATCGCGGCCTTCGCGGTCGAGCTTGTTGACGAATATTATGACCGGAGTGTTGCGCATACGGCACACTTCCATCAGTTTCCTTGTCTGCATCTCCACACCTTTGGCCACGTCGACCACGATGATCACACTGTCGACGGCAGTCAGGGTGCGGTATGTGTCCTCGGCAAAGTCCTGGTGGCCGGGGGTGTCAAGAATATTGATCTTGTAGTCACCATAGTTGAAACCCATTACCGAAGTGGCCACGGAGATACCGCGCTGCTTCTCGATCTCCATCCAGTCGGATGTGGCGGTCTTCTTGATCTTGTTGGATTTGACGGCTCCGGCGATGTGGATCGCACCGCCGAAAAGCAGGAGCTTCTCGGTGAGGGTGGTCTTGCCGGCGTCGGGGTGGGAGATGATAGCAAACGTGCGTCGGCGTGCTATTTCTTCTTTAAGGGCCATGGATCAGTATTGATATTGGTCAACGTTGAAGTCGAATGGTGAATCGAAGTCAGCGAGCAGGGGATGGCGTGTGTCCTTCTCGCTGAGTATGGCATCGGCCGGATCAATCATCCAGTCTATACCGAGCGATGTGTCGGCTATCGAAATGCCGCCGTCGGCCTGGGGTGCGTAGTAATTGTCGCATTTGTACTGGAATACGGCCTCGTCGGAGAGTACTGCGAATCCGTGGGCGAAGCCACGGGGCACAAAGAACTGGCGGTGATTGTCCTCGCTGAGCTCGACGGCCACGTGCTGCCCGTAGGTCGGCGATCCTTTGCGTATGTCGACAGCTACATCGAGCACACGCCCGCGGACGCACCTCACGAGCTTGCTCTGTGTGAACGGTGGCCGCTGGAAGTGCAGTCCACGCATCACCCCGCGGGTGGACATTGATTCATTGTCCTGTACGAACTTGACAGGACGGACTTTCTCGTCGAATTCTCTTTGCGAATAGCTTTCAAAGAAATATCCGCGTGCGTCCTTGAATATGCGGGGCTCGATGATGACTACCCCCTCGATAGCAGTCTTGATTACTTCCATATATTATATTGTTTCTATCATGTGAAAAAGGGGTAGCAGGACTATAAGCCGGGTTATGTCGTCGCGGGACTTCTCACCGTCGATTCTTCCGGAGAAGGATCCGGCAGGTTGCCGCGGCGGTCGCAGTCATTTATCTAATTGGTGCCTCGCAAAGCTTCGGCACTCGAGCAGCCTACCCCCCGGAAATGGACGAGCAGCCCATCGCAGCGGAACGCGTCCGCAGTACTCCGGTATACATGGCCTTGCAACCCATAAGACGTGCGGCATACTGTGTCGCCACAGCACCCGGTGGGCTCTTACCCCGCCTTTTCACCATCACCGTCCCGCCTTGGAAAGGCGCGACGGCTGTCATTTTCTGTCACGCTACTCTGCCGTCACCGACAGCTCTCAGTTAAAGAGTATGGTGCTCTGTGTTGCCCGGACTTTCCTCTTGCCGCCTTAAATCGGCAAGCGACACGACCGTCCTGCTACCGAAGCACAAAATTACTACAATTTTTTGGAAACGCGTTTATTTTGTCGTATTTTTACACCATGTTATATGCGGAGGTACTGCTACCGGTTCCTATCATGGGGACTTTTACTTACAGGGTGCCGGCAGAGATGCGGGACACTCTGCGGGTAGGCCATCGTGTGATAGTGCAGTTCGGACGAAGGAAATCATATACCGGAATCGTGGCCGCGCTCACCCCGGTTGAGCCGCAGGGATATGAACTGAAGGATATCGTCATGAAAATAGACGATGCACCTGTCGTTAGACATCCTCAGCTAAAATTCTGGCAATGGGTGGCTGACTATTACCTATGTACGCCGGGCGATGTGATGAAGGCCGCTCTCCCTGCCGGATTGAAGATAGAGAGCGAGACGTTCATCTCCCCTGTGGCCGGATGGGAGGAGGATCCGTCGGACAGACTGGGCGTCAGGGAGACAGCTCTGCTTGAGGCTCTGCTCGCCTCGGGAGAGAAAAAGTTATCCCTTGACTCTTTAGGCCGGAAGACGGGCCTGACTGCGGTAGGTCCGGCTGTCAATTCCCTTCTGGCCCGTGGCGCGGTGATGATCTCGGAGAACCTTGTGGAGAGGTATCATCCGCGCAAGGAGGTGTATGTCGGGATTGCTGCCGAGAGGGGTGACAGCGCGAGACTTCACGAGCTGTTTGACTCGGTGAAGAAAGGGTCGCGTCAGGAAACCGCCCTGCTGACACTGATAGAGCTGTCCGGATTCATGAAGCAGGCTGTCGAGCGACCGCTTGAGGTAAGCCGGACACAGCTCATGGAGCGCGCCGGTGTGACATCGGCAGTGGTGGCCGCGATGGCTAAAAAGGGAATTATAAATGTATATAAGAAGACCATAGGCCGGTTCAGTTATGCAGGGACTGTCAGCGGTGAGTTGCCGGTACTGACTGATCATCAGAGATCGGCTCTTGAAGCCGTTCACAGATCATGGACGGATCATGCCATAACTCTGCTGCACGGAGTGACATCGAGCGGGAAGACAGAAATTTACATACACCTGATCGACTATGTGATGCGGACCGGACGACAGGTATTGTTTCTCGTCCCGGAGATCGCTCTCACCACCCAGCTCACCGCGAGATTGCAGCGGGTGTTTGGCGACAAGGTGGTCATATACCATTCGAAATTCTCCGACAGCGAGAGGGTTGAGATATGGCAGCGGATGCTCGCTTCGTCGGAACCGTGTGTGGTGATAGGGGCGAGGTCGAGTGTATTTCTGCCGTTCGCATCGCTGGGTCTCGTCATAGTGGATGAAGAACATGAGTCTGCTTACAAGCAGCAGGATCCCGCTCCGCGCTATAATGCCAGGGATGCGGCGATAGTCTTGGCGTCCATGCACGGAGCGAAGACACTGCTCGGGAGCGCCACCCCTGCCGTGGAGACATACCGCAAGGCTCTCGACGGGCGGTTCGGATTAGTGGAACTGACTGAACGCTATGGAGGTATGTCGATGCCGCGCATGGAGCTTGTGGATATGACAGCGGCGCGGAAGAAGGGGGAGGTGTCAGGCATATTCTCCGCAGACGCGAGGGAGACGATAAACACCGCGCTCGCGGAGGGACATCAGGCCATAATCTTCCTGAACCGCAGGGGATATGCACCGGTGGCCAGATGCAAGCAGTGCGGATATGTGCCAAAATGTGACAAGTGTGATGTGTCGCTGACGTATCACCGTAGGTTCGACAAGCTCGTATGTCACTATTGCGGAACTCCTTACGCTGTCCCGGAGGTGTGTCCGGCCTGTAAGGAGCCGGGCATTGAGGTGCTTGGCTACGGGACCGAGAGAATAGAGGAAGAGGTGGAGGGCTTGTTCCCTGACGCGACGATGCTCCGCATGGATCTCGACACCACGCGCAGCAAGGACGGATATGACCGGATCATAGATGATTTCTCGGACGGGAAGGCCCAGATACTTGTAGGAACGCAGATGGTGACAAAAGGCCTTGATTTCGCGAATGTCACGGCTGTAAGTGTGGCCAACGCGGATGCTGTGATAAATTTCCCGGACTTCCGTTCGTCAGAACGTGCGTTCAATATGCTCGAGCAGGTGGCCGGACGTGCGGGAAGAAAAAATGGAGAGGGAGTGGTGTCGATCCAGACCTATTCGCCATCCCATCCTTTGTTTAAGTATCTTCTTGCTCATGACTACAAGGGATTCTACGAACATGAGATCGCCGAACGGGAGCGGTATTGTTATCCTCCGTTTGTAAGGATCATATATATATATGTAAAGCATAAAGATCCCGGACAGGTCTCGGCGATAGCCGGAGATATGGCTTCACGTCTGCGCCTGCTTCTCGGCAATAGGGTGAACGGTCCGGAGGAACCATCGGTGGCACGTGTCCAGACTCTCTATATCCGCCGCATAATGCTGAAGATAGAGACCAACGCATCGATCTCCAAGGTAAAAGAACTGCTGAGAGGGGTGAGAATTGAGATGACCAATTCCGGACGGCTGTCAGGGGCGACGGTTTACTGTGATGTCGATCCAATGTAAGCCGAGGCAAACGGGAACGGCAAGGAACGCGCCGGCTGCGTTGGCCATGGCATCGAAAATGTCGTTGCCTGAGCGTCCGAGGTGCATGGAGAACTGAAGCCACTCCACAACCGCACCAAAGGCTGCACTGCATAGGGCTGTGATCCAGGCAGCGCGCAGGCTGAGAGGCAATCCGCATCTCCATCTGTCGTAGATGAATGTCCCGGTGAGGCCTCCGAACATCATGAAATGTGCTATCTTGTCGGCGCCCGGAAACAGCGGCAGCTCCTCATCCCCGAATGGTTGCGGCAGGAGGGTGAGATACAGTATGAGGCAGATGACAGCGAGTGTGGGCTGGTAGACGGGTATTTCTCTTAGACGGATCATTGGTTATATAAAGGAAAAATTGTCAGAGACCAAGAGCCATATTGAAAACATGACTGCCCGGTCTCTGACGTCATCCCGCAGAGGTTATATTGTTATCTTGCAGCCCAAAGCTCGGTTGAGTTGGACAGGGCGCGGTAGGCGAGCAGGCCATCGTCGGACAGCTCGACCTCCACCATCTTGCCGTCAGTCCCGGGCATGAGCACGTGGGTATCATCAATGAATGTCATGAAGTCCATGGATTCACCACCGGGCATTGCCACCGACCATGTCTGTGAAGCCATGTCAAAGTTGAGGCGTACCTCCGTGCCGTCGTTTTCGGATGTGATGGTGTAGCCTTTGCCGTCACACTCAACGAGGTAGCGGCCATCCTGTCCGTCGATCACTTTCTTGCCGCTTGCCATGGGATTGCTGCCGCTCCAGAATTCGATCGAGTTGATCACGATAAGATCGGCAAGTGCTGAGACTTCGTAGACCGGAAGAATCCAGAAGCCGATGAACACGAGCTCATTGACAACCTTGCTGCCCACGCTTCTGTTCCAAGCGAGGAGCTTGTTGGTGAGAGTGAAACTTCCGATGCATGATGTGGTGAGCATGGAGCCTGTAAGCAGCAGGGCAACTGCGATGGGTAAATAGTTTTTCTTCATTTCTATGTCTTTGTTTTTGCTTTTGAGTAGTATGCGTAGATCCGGTTCACGTAGTCAAACGTCTCTCTGCCTCTGGAATAGCCGAATTTCACGACGGGATCCTTATAGTATTTCGGATTCGATTTCCACAGGATTGCCTTGGCGACATTGTTGTCCCATTTGGTCGGATCCAATCCGTATTTTTTAGCGAGAGCGATGGCATCCTTGACGTGTCCGAACCCTGTATTGTAGGACGCGAGGACAAATTTCTTGCGTTCGGCCTCGTCGGGGACGAGGGGAGTGAGCTGCCGGTCGAGATCGTTGAGGAATTTGAGCGCAGTCTCGATGGCGACCTCGTTTTTCATCACGGATTTGGCGGATTGCCCGTAGCCGCGTGCGGTTCGTGGCATTATCTGCATCAGTCCTCTTGCTCCGGCCCATGAGACAGCCGTAGAGTCAAACTTGCTCTCCACGTATGCCTGTGAGGCGAGAAGTTTCCAGTCCCATCCGTAGGTGGAGGCATACTGCTTGAAGAGATGGTCGAACGGCGAGACCCTTCCTGACGAGATGTTGAAGCGTCCGTTGCCGGGTTCGCTTTTGCTCATCTCGAAGTATCGTTTCAGGAGCTGAGCCTGCTCGCTTCGGCTTGAATCCTCGTTAAGCCAGGCATTGATGCTGTCGCCAAGCCACTTTCTGTCAGGCGCCACGGCCCATGCGGATCTCTGCTCGAAGCTGAGGGGAAGGGTGATATCGAGATCGGCGTAGTATGTCTTGTTGATACGGGCTATATCGCTGTCGACCACCGTGAGGGGTATCTCTCCGTCGCTCACCATTGCAATGAGGTCCTCGGTGATGAGGGTGTCGCGGTTGACGGGATGGATCTTTATGCCGCCGCCAAGCTCCTCGTTGAGGTTACGGATACGGGCCTCATACTTGGAATCAGCCTCAACATATACATCCTTGCCCACAAGATCAGTCACATCGGTTATCAGCTCCTCCTCGCCTCTCTTGGGCTGGACGAGAACCTGTGTGGTGATGTTCTCCGGTCCGCAGGCCACCACTTTCTCCTTGTATTCGGCTGTGACGGGAACTTCGTAGGCAATGAGATCAACTTTCCCAGAATCAAGCAGCTCGACAGCCCTCGACAGTGACGGGGCAATGTCGAATTTCAGCACCATATCCTTGTCGACGGCCAGTGCGGTGACGAGTTCGTAGTCATATCCCATCTCCTGGCCTCGGTAGATGAAGTAAGATTCGGGACTGTAGAGTGTGGCCACACGCAGAGTGTCCGGCCAGGTGTGGGCGGCTGTGTCACCACTGCCGTTGCCACCGGTCGAGGACTGTTCGCTGCACGATACGATCGCCAACGCGGTTATCGCGGGCATCAGGAACAGTGCGGGGATGAGTGTGAAGATTTTTTTCATTACCGGAGAGAGTTTGTAGAGTTGTTGTATATGCCGTGTAGTTATGTCTGTCTATCGGGTCGAGGGATCAGTATTCGTAAGTCCCTCCCTCGCCGGAGATGGTCAGGCGGTTGGATGGAGCGTCCTCGACGTGTCCTACCACACGAGCCGGGATGCCGAAGCTTTCGGATATTGATATTACCTCCTGCGCATGGGCGGGCTCGACATATATCTCCATGCGATGTCCCATATTGAATACCTTGTACATCTCGCTCCACGGGGTGCCGCTCTCCTTGCGGATGAGGTCAAACAGCGGAGGAGTGGGGAAGAGATTGTCCTTTATCACGTGTTTGCGTTCAACGAAGTGCATCACCTTGGTCTGCGCTCCGCCCGTGCAGTGGATCATTCCGTCAATAGCTGGGCGCATCTCGGCGAGCAGGCGCTTGATGACGGGGGCGTATGTGCGTGTCGGTGACAGCACGAGCTGTCCGGCATTGAGACCGGTGCCTTCGATCACGTCGGTGAGAAGCTTTGATCCTGAGTAGACAAGATCCTCGGGAACGGCTGCATCGAATGTCTCGGGATATTTGGTGGCGAGGTATTTCGCGAATACGTCATGTCTGGCTGATGTGAGGCCGTTGCTGCCCATGCCGCCGTTGTAGCGGTCTTCATAGGTGGCTTGTCCGAAAGAAGCAAGTCCCACTATTACATCGCCGGCCTTTATGCGGGCATTGTCAATGACGTCGGCGCGCTTCATGCGGCAGGTGACGGTGGAGTCGACGATAATGGTGCGGACGAGGTCGCCTACATCGGCTGTCTCGCCGCCGGTGGAATATATGCCCACGCCCATGTCGCGCAGTGTGGCGAGAAGTTCCTCTGTGCCGTTGATGATCGCGGAGATCACTTCGCCGGGTATGAGGTTCTTGTTGCGTCCGATAGTGGAGGATACGAGTATGTTGTCGGTGGCTCCCACGCAGAGAAGGTCGTCGGTATTCATCACGATTGCATCCTGCGCGATTCCTTTCCAGACGCTCAGGTCTCCGGTCTCACGCCAGTAAGCGTAGGCGAGCGATGATTTTGTTCCGGCACCGTCGGCATGCATGATATTGCACATTTCGGGATCACCACCGAGCATATCGGGGATGATTTTGCAGAAAGCGTGAGGAAAAAGTCCCTTGTCAACGTTTTTGATAGCGTTGTGTACATCCTCCTTCGAGGCAGATACTCCACGGAGGTTATAGCGCCGGTCGTCACTCATAAATTTGCAGTTGTTTAGTGAATTTTGCCACAAAGTTAAGAAAAATACCTGCAATAATCAAACGGGGATGGAAAGCAGGGGTGTACCGGCGTGGAATAGCAGCTTGTGGGCGAGGGTGGGAGAGAAGAGCCGGGCGAAAATGTTGCGTTTCCGTGTCCCGACGACTATCATGTCCACCTTGTGGCTTTCCGCGATCTTGTCATAGTCCTCCAGCGGGTTGCCCTGCGAGAGGTCAGATACGGAGAACCGATAGGCGGGATAGTGACCCCTGCAGTAGGCGAGGAGATTGGATGCCGAATTCCGCTTGCCTTTTTCCGGCAGGGATACGAGCGTTATGTCGAGCGATGTCTCCGGGAGCAGACGGTAGAGGGCATCGAGGGTCAGGATGTCGTCCTGTGATGAGGATGCGAAAAATATCAGGTGCCTGAGACTCAGACCTGAAGGGATGTTGAATGTGTCAGGGATGGTGAGTATGGAGCAACGGCATGAGTCGAGCACCTCGGCGGTGACGCTGCCAAACAGATGGCGGTTTGTGTCATCTGCTCCTTTGGTGCCCATCACGATGAGTATGGGGTGATGTGTCTCGGTATAGTTGTCGACACATTCCTCAGGAAGTCCCTCTACGATTTCAGAATCGAATTTTACCGGCGGAATCACACCGTCTTTGATCTTATCCCGCAGTCTCGCCTCGAAATCGCGCATGGATCTGTCGGCGGTTGTGGATATTTCCTTTGACATCTCCATATCCTCGGCCGCGTCAGCTCCCGGCTCGAAGTCGAGGGTCTCGGACAGCTGCATGGCTGCCCCCGCAGTATATGACGGGTCGATATAGGAGTGAAGCAGATGGACGCGGGCATTGTGGATGGCTGCGATACGGAATGCTGCGGCACAAGCCTTGAATGAATTGTCGGAGAAATCGACCGGCACAAGTATGGTCTGATGACCGGATTTTTCATCAATCACTTCCGGAGAGAAGATCTCGGCGTTCTCAACGATGCGCAATGCGAGCGGAAGATCGGTTTCCGCGATCCTGACCCTGACGCCTGACGATATGGAGGGGTTGGTGAGGTTGACATTCTGGAGTGCCACTTTCACGCCATGAGCCTCAAGCAGCGACTTCATGCGGTGGGCACGGTCGAATGTGTGTATAGCAATGGTGATGAGACGGTCGGATGACATTCTGGTGAGAATTGATGAAACGTTTACATTAAAAACAACAAAAAGGTGAAAAAGTTACTTTCGGCAGGAACTTTTTCACCTCGGTCAATCGATTTTCTTGGTTTTCTCCCTCGGTCACAGAGGGTTTTGGTCAGACCTTATCAGTCTTCCTTATTGAGACCCTGGATGATCTCGACAGCCATGTCGTAGATGGTGGTGTCGTCGAGAACCACGATACCTCCGTTGGGACCCGGTTCGATATGAACGCCGCAGTTCTTGCCAAATTCATAGTTGGATCCGCCGAAATAGTTGCGGACAGTCTGGGGAGTCACGTTGAGACGGTCGGCGATTTGAGCGATTGAACCGTCGGGCAGACTGTCTTTGATGCGGCGCAGGTCGTTGAAGCTGATAGTTTTAGTCATGATGCGTATCGGGGTTTGAGGGTTTGACATTAAGATAAATTGCGGCTGAGGAAGCCTCTGCTTACTTTCCGCGTCACTAAGTTAGTCCATAATTTCGGGATGACCAAATTTTCTTCAAAAAAATTGGATATGTTTTACAACATAAAAAATAAGCCCCATGCATGGGGCTTATATGTAAAGTATTAGGAATTAGCTTGTAATCATGCTTCGCCGTCGAGACGGACAGCCTCATCGTCGGCCACGATGTTGGGATCCTCAAGACCGTAGTGGTTGCGGGTGTTGAGAATTTTGAGCCAGAGGGCGCAGATGAAGGCGAGAATGCCGAGGAGCGCGAACATCAGCATTGGATTGGTGTAGTCATACTGTGTCGGGTCGGTGACACCGGGATTGCTCGACTCGAGGATCTTGCCGAAGAGGATTGGAATACCGAACAGTCCTATGTTCTGTACCCAGAATATGAGCGAGTATGCACTGCCGAGATAGCGTGCGTCCATCACCTTGGGAACGGAGGGCCACAGGGCAGCCGGGACGAGGGAGAATGACACACCTAATATTAATATGGTGGTAAGCGCGAGGCCTTGGCTGGGATTTGCAGGAAGCCAGAGTGCGAAGACGAGATGGCATCCTATGAGAAGAAGTGAACCGAGGATGAGCATGGTGGCTCCACGTCCCACGCGGTCAAGGAAGTAGCCGAGCGGCGGAGTGAGGATGAGCGCGCCTATGGGGAACCAGCGGAGAAGGTCGGCAGCCTCGGTCTCGGAAATGTGCAGGTTGCACTGGAGCATATTGGTGCCGAAGCGCTGGAACGGGAATATGGCGGAGTAATACAGTACGCAGAGCAGCGCGATGATCCAGAACAGGCGGCTTGTCAGCAGGTTCTTGACATCGCTGAGCTTGAACTCCTCCTCGCCTTCCTCCTCGGAAGCCCCGGCCTGACGGTCAAGACGTGTATCCATTATGGCGAAGACTGTGAATGAGATCAGACCGATAAGGAGAAGCACCGTGCAGAATGCCACCGGAGGAACAACGGAGGGGTCGTTCTGTCCCATCCATCCGGCCAGACGGGGCGAGAGCGAGAGGACGGCATAGACACCAAGTCGGGCTATGGCCATCTCTACACCCATAGCGAGAGCCATCTCCTTGCCCTTGAACCATTTGGCTATGGCTCTCGAGACCGTGATGCCTGCCATCTCGCAGCCACATCCGAATATTGTGAATCCGAGAGCCGCGAGCTTGGCGCTGCCGGGCATCTCAACCCACCATGAGCTGAGCCATTGGTCGAAGCCTGTGCCGAGGAAGAGAGGGCTTATCGCATACAGCTTGATACAGGCGCCGATGAACATCACGGAGGCAGAGAGTATGCCGGTGAAGCGCACGCCCATCTTGTCAAGTATGATACCGGCGAGGATAAGGAAGCCGAACACATTGAGCATATACTCGGCTCCGGCGTAGTAGCCGAATGCTTCGGGCGACCATCCGAGCTGGGTCTGGACGAGCGACTGGAGCGGCGACATTACATCAACAAACATATATCCGAAGAACATCATGGAGGCTATGAGAATCAGCGCGATCCATCTGACCCACCATTTGTCGGACAGCAGCTTACGGGCTGCAGGGATTACTTTTTCCATTTCGTAAGAATTTGATTGTTTTGATTTTGACGGCAAAGGTAGTGAAAAATGTGGGAATTTGTTTACCTTTGTGTCTCTAAAAACATCAAACATTATGCCGAATCAGGAAAAATATGATCTTGACCGCACGGTGAGGCTCGTGATCAATTGCGTGTTGTTTGTGGGCGTTGTCTGGCTTGTCAACTATCTCCGGGGTGTGCTGTTGCCTTTTTGCGTAGGATGTCTGATAGCATATCTGTTTGAGCCGTTCGTGCAGTACAACCGTGAATTGCTGCGCCTGAAAGGGAGGGTGGCCGCTGTGTTTGTCACTCTGTTCGAGATGGCATTTTTCTTCGTGGCATTGTGTTATGTGCTTGTCCCGATGGTCGTCAGGGAGTCGTCGCAGATGGCTGTGATGCTCAAGGAATATTCGTCGGGATCATCGTCGTCTATCCCGTTTGTCCCCGAAGAGCTACATGATTTCCTCAAACGCAATCTCGACTTCGAGCTTATAGCATCCAAACTCACCCGGGAGGAGTGGAAGCGCATGATAGAGGAAGGACTGGCAGCATCGTGGACTGTCATTTCCGGTTCCGTCTCGCTTATCGTAAGCCTCGTGAGCTGGGTGATAGTACTTCTGTATGTAGTGTTTGTGATGATCGACTATGAGCGTATCTCTGCCGGATTCATGCGGATGGTCAGACCCAAGTACAGACCGATAGTCAGCAGGATAGGAGGAGATATGAAGCGTTCGATGAACCGCTATTTCCGTGGTCAGGCGCTCGTATGTCTGATAGTGGGCGTATTGTTCTCGATCGGTTTCTCGATCATAGGGTTGCCGATGGCAGTGGTGCTCGGAATGTTTATCGGACTTCTGAACATGGTGCCTTATCTGCAGCTCATATCCATTCCGGTGGCGGTGCTGCTGTGTATAGTCAGCTCCATGACCGGAGGCACTCCTTTCTGGCCGTTGTTCTGGGAGGCGATGGCGGTATATGTGGTGGTCCAGGTGCTTCAGGATCTTATAATCACACCTAAAATAATAGGCAAGGCGATGAGTATGAATCCGGCCATTATATTCCTGTCGCTGTCGATCTGGGGCGCGCTCCTCGGTCTGATCGGTCTGATCATAGCTATTCCTCTGACCACTCTTCTGCTCACATATTATGATGAATACATCATCCGGCGCGCTGAGAATGAAGAGGGTAGTGCGGATTCGGTGTGAACCGGATCGTAGATTTATGTTAAAATAGTGTTAAATTAAACGGAAAGTATTGCGGGGAGCGGAAAAGTCAGTACCTTTGCAGCGCAAAAGCGATATAGTCGCATTGCAAATAAAATTTATCCTAATCGGGGTGTAGCTCAGTTGGTTAGAGTACGCGTCTGGGGGGCGTGAGGTCGCTAGTTCGAGTCTAGTCACCCCGACTTGAAGGAATGAGAAAAGACTGCAATCCAAAAGATTGTGGTCTTTTTTTCAGTATTTGCCCTCGTAAACTTTATTTTGGGTATAAGATGAAAAATTCGTACCTTTGCAGCCGATTTTTAAGTAAAGACACAACAGATGCAGCAGAAGATACGAAACATCGCGATCATAGCCCATGTCGATCATGGAAAGACCACACTTGTCGACAAGATGCTCCTTGCCGGTAAGCTCTTCCGTGACAATCAGTCGACAGGCGATCTTATCCTTGACAATAATGATCTGGAGCGCGAGAGAGGTATAACGATCCTCTCAAAAAACGTGTCTATCAACTATGACGGCTATAAAATCAATATCATAGACACCCCGGGCCACGCCGATTTCGGAGGCGAGGTGGAGAGGGTTCTCAATATGGCCGACGGTTGCCTGCTGCTTGTCGATGCGTTCGAGGGCCCGATGCCGCAGACTCGTTTCGTGCTTCAGAAGGCCATCCAGATGGGCCTGAAACCTGTTGTCGTGATCAATAAGGTCGATAAGCCCAACTGTCGTCCTGACGAGGTGCAGGAGATGGTGTTTGACCTCATGTGCAATCTCGATGCTACCGAGGATCAGCTTGATTTCCCTACGATATACGGCTCGGCAAAACAGGGCTGGATGAGTCTGGACTACAACGAGCCGACGGACAATATCACGGCCGTACTTGATGCGATCATCAAGTATATCCCTGCTCCGGAGACCATCGAAGGCGATGCCCAGATGCTTGTCACCTCGCTCGACTACAGCAGCTATGTAGGCCGCATAGCCATCGGCCGTGTCCATCGCGGCGAGCTTCGTGAGGGCATGGACATAGCCTTGTGCAAGAAGGACGGCTCGGTGGTGAAGCAGCGCATCAAGGAGTTGCACACATTTGAGGGAATGGGCCGGAAAAAGGTAGAGAGTGTCAAAAGTGGTGACATCTGTGCGCTTGTAGGTATTGAAGGTTTTGAGATTGGCGACACTGTGGCGGATTTCAATAATCCCGAGCCGCTTCCCCGCATCGCCATCGACGAGCCTACGATGTCGATGACATTCACAATCAACGATTCTCCTTTCTTCGGACGCGACGGTAAGTATGTCACCTCCCGCCATATCGCCGACCGTCTCACCAAGGAACTTGACCGTAATCTCGCACTGCGTGTGGCTAAGGGCGAGCGTGAGGATGCGTGGATAGTCTACGGTCGCGGAGTGCTCCATCTGTCGGTGCTTATCGAGACCATGCGCCGCGAAGGATTCGAACTTCAGGTGGGACAGCCCCAGGTGATAGTGAAGGAGATAGACGGCGTGAAGTGTGAGCCGGTGGAAATGCTCACGGTCAATGTCCCCGAGGAGTACTCGTCGAAGATCATAGACATGGTGACTCGGCGCAAGGGCGAGATGGTGGCCATGAACACCCAGAACGACCGCATACATCTCGAATTCCTGATCCCGTCGAGAGGAATAATAGGTCTGCGCAACAATGTGCTCACCGCCTCGGCCGGCGAGGCCATCATGGCCCACCGCTTCCATGAGTATCAGCCATGGAAAGGGGAGATCGAACGACGCACCAACGGATCGCTTATAGCGATGGAGGCAGGCACAGCATACGCTTATGCCATTGACAAACTCCAGGATCGCGGCCGGTTCTTTATCTTCCCTCAGGAGGAGGTATATGCCGGTCAGGTGGTCGGGGAGAATGCCAAGGATAACGACATCGTGGTCAACGTCACCAAGTCGAAAAAGCTCACCAATATGCGTGCGAGCGGTGCCGACGACAAGGCCAGGATAGTCCCCCCGGTGGTGTTCTCGCTTGAGGAGGCTCTCGAATATATAAAGGAAGACGAGTATGTGGAGGTGACGCCTCACCATATCCGTCTGCGCAAGATTATACTCGACGAACTCGAACGCAAGAGAGCCAATAAGTAAAGGCTCTCCGGTAATATAGAGAAAACAAAGCGGAGCCGGATGATCCGACATGGGATCCTCCGGCTCCGCTTTTTATGCTTTTGGAAAATCAGTAATTCTCGGCTTTGCGCTCGAAATAGCCCTGCTCGTAGCCGCATACCGGACACTTCGAGGGGGCGGAGCTGCCTTTATGGACATATCCGCAGTGCTCGCACTGCCATTCCTGTTCGGGATTGCGGACTTGAACACCTGGTCGGCCTCCATGAGCTTGATGAGACGCTGGTAGCGTTTCTCATGCTCGATCTCCACCTTGGCCACCATCCTGAAGAGAGCGGCGATATCCTTGAAACCCTCCTCTTCGGCGGTCGATGAGAATGATGCGTAGAGATCGCTCCATTCCTCCCGCTCACCGGCAGCGGCCTCGCGCAGGTTGGTGAGAGTGTCGGCCACGACTCCGGCCGGATAGGCGGCGTTCAGCTCCACCATTCCGCCCTCGAGACGTGAGAAGAACAGGGATGCATGGGCGAGTTCCTGCTTCGCCGTGATCTTGAATATCTTTGCGATCTGGCGATATCCTTCCTCCTTGGCCTTTTGGGCAAAGAGATTGTAACGTGAGCGTGCCTGGCTTTCACCGGCGAATGCTGCGAGAAGATTGTGTTCGGTCTTGGTGCCCTTGATAGACTTTCCCATAAAGTTATGACAGTTATATATAAATACTGAATAGTGAGTTTTACGCACGATGCGTGATGATTTTCTAACGTATGTGCATGAGTGAAAGTTCACATCCGGTGCAAAAAATCGTTGCGGTATTGTAAAAATCGAAAAAACTCCCTAACTTTGCAGCGCAAAGCCCGGATGGCGGAATCGGTAGACGCGACGGTCTCAAACACCGTTGGGGCAACCCATCCCGGTTCGAGCCCGGGTCCGGGTACTGAATTGGAGATTCTCACTGCGAGAGTCTCCTTTTCTATTTTCACCACCTCTTAACTCATTGGTCTGCTCATAGATAAGTTCAAGCACTTTATTCATAGAATTGGTTCGATATGAATTTCCGTCAAATTCGATTTTTTCGTCAAATAAAGCACCAATCAGTTTAATTTTGACCTCCACAGGAGCATCAAGAATATACTTATCAAGATTGTTAATCAGCGAGATAGCATAGTCGATTTTTGGTTCTATGTTTTCCCGATTCCCTGTCTCGAGTAAGGCAATTCGAGTTTCAAGTTCCTGAGCCTCCTTCTCGTATCGGTCAATGATTCGGGTATACCTGTCAGCGTGTGTCGCATCGGAAATAAGTAAATCCTCAACATTCTCCACCTGTTCCTGCTTTTCCTTCAGTTGCTTTTGTAATGTCGCAATTTCCTTTCTGATTTCGCGCTTTGCTCCACCTTGTACATCGAGGAGAACGGCTTCATACAGTCGCAGAATAGCCTCGTTGGGTTTCAGACAACTCACATAGCGAGCAAAAGCCTCGATTGCTTTTTCTGCCCTTACCCTGATGTGTTTGGGGTCTTCGCAACAATTATAATATGTATATTGTCCCCCATTGCCTCTACTTGTTGACCCCGTCAGGGCATGACCGCAAACGGGGCAGCTAATGAAGCGACGCAGGAAAAGGTCGGGATTGATATATTTCTCCAACTTGGGAACTGTCCTATTTCGGCTATCAAGAATATTTTGCACCTTATAGAAGACCTCCTCGGATATCAACCCTTCGTGTTGCCCCTCCACAAGTTCTTCAGGTTCGTCTTTGTATGCAGGGACGAAGACCTTCCCCATATACAATGGGTTTCTAAGCATATCAAAAAATGAACTTTCGGGAATATTGGAGCAATATCTCTTACGAGCATAGTTCGCACTTATCGTACCCTTTGATAGTTCGATGAAAGCCTCTTTGATAGGTCTTGCAGCCTCCTCAACAATCTCAATCCAACAATCATGTTTTGAACGTCGGACATTTCGATAGCCCCGTGGTGCTTTATTTGGCCATTTCCCTTTTTTCAGAGTTCCTCTGATGCCATCCTTTGTTGCTTTTGAACGTGCAATATTATCACTTTGTGCGATACCGATGTATGCACCTAAGAGTACAGGCCATGAGGTAGATTCATAATTCAACTCTTCTTCAATGGCGTTAGGTTCTACTCCATAAGACAGCAATTTTTGGATGGTATCCGTCGCCGTAAAGAGGTCACGTGAGAATCTATTCCATCTGAGAAACAGGAGTTTCTGAACTTTCCCCTTATTCTTTTTTATATACTTGAGGATTGACTGCATCACGGGTCGATTAGCAAAATCCTTTGCGCTTTCGTCTTCTATGCAGTCATGAAAATCGGGAACGTTGATTATGTTATAACCCCTGCATTTACAGTAAGCTTTTAATCGTTCTTCTTGTACATCCACGCTTGTGCCTTGTCGTTGGTCATCTGTACTTACACGACAGTATATGATGACGTTAACTACATCATCGGACACCTGTTTAGATTTGTTTTTTCTATTCTTCATAAATCACACTTTTTAATTAAGGAGATATATCAAGGTCGAGCAATTATTTTGCTTTTTCGATTAAAAGCGGTTGTGCATTGGAATAATACCTGCAGCCAAACATATAGCCTCTTCATTATTTGCAAACAGGCTGTTTTCATCGTCTTTGACCTTATAATCAGATGCACTCAGCTTTACACCAAGTTCATTAAAAGCATCAATGAGATATTTAATTCTCTCATATTTACGTGAAAGTCTGTCCATTTGGGCAACAATGACTTTATCCACTCTTATAGCGTTATCTTTGCGGCTCTTACAAAAGGAGATTATTCCATCTTGTAGCGGACGCATGGAAGAAGATATATTTTGCACTCCCTTCTCAGCCACTTCCATAACAATATTGAGGTTGTTATTTGCACAGTAAACCCTGAGGTGATCTATCTGCTTAAAAAGTTCTGAGTCTGTTCCTGCACTATTTTTATAGCCGTAGATTACCACATTCTCCTTCTCAGATGAAAAGGGATTTGGGAAGCTCACGGTGTTCACGAGTCTATGTATTGTATTCATTTAATGTGATTTTAATATCCTATACCACCTACACATAGGGATAAGAAAGTCTTGTACACTACGAAGAGAGTAGCATAGGAATGGTTAATACTAATGATTTATTTTAGATTGGCTTCAATCTGCAACTGAGCCATAAGATAGAGGAAGTCTCGTATCTCTTTTACTTCATCCGATGTGAAGTTTCGCTTCGAGTAGCGTTTTAATACCTTTCTGCATGATTCGATTGATATCATTAAAGGTTATGGGGTGTTGCTTACCTCTTCCCTGCAAAATGATTTGCGCAAGAGGCGTGGAATCTCGCATTCGCCTCACTTTATAACCTCTGTGTTATAAGTGTCCTTTGTACGGCAAGGTCTGCTTCTGTACAACCTTTTGCCCGTAGGCGTAGTCTTTATTTATGTAATCATTGTTGTTTTATTTAATTTTTGTGCAAAGATAATACGGATAATGCGTCTACGCAAATAGATGATGCTCAATATGTTAAAATACAATGGCGACTAATCGAAAAACTTCCATATATGCAATCGGGGTCGATTGGTGCTTCGCATACGCGTGCGCGTGCGCGAGGAAAGCATCGAAAATTTTATTAACAATTTTAACATATATTAACCTATTTTCTTCAGTCTGCGGAGGGTGTTGACGGATGTCCCTGTGATTTTGGATACGTTGCGTAGCGAGTACCCCTTACGGAGTAGGCGCAGTTGTTCAGCGTACTGTTCACGTATCATTTCAGTGGTCTTGGAATAACCTGGTTTGCGACCCACCCCACCTCCTTTGGCTCGATAAGCGTTGTATCCGCTCGCCATACGACTACGGATAAGGCTGCGCTCCATATCGTTGAATTGAGCAAGGATGCCGAGAACGAGGGTTGTAATAGAATTTGGCTCACCGTCAGGTTGGAGTGTTTCCAATCCATTCTGATGGATATAGAGGCTGACCTTTGCCTCAGTTAGCCTTTCTACGATGGCCATGAAGTCAACTATACGTCTCGACAGTCGGGACGGCTCATAAATTAGGACTTTATTAATTTGATTGTCTTCAACGTAATCAAGAAGTTCCGACATGGCTTCGCGCTCCTGTACCTTCTTCGCACCACTTATTTTCTCGCTAAAAGTTTTAACTACAATGAAGCCCTGTCGGTCGGCATATTCACGCAACTCGACAAGTTGACGGTCGTAATCTTGTTGCGAGGTGGAAACACGTGCGTAGATAACCACTTTTATGATTTTATCCATGCTATTTTAATTTAGATATCGATTACTATTACAGGAATGTTATACTTCTTCGCGTGAAGGATGGCATGATGTGTACCACGCGATGTTTGAGTGGGAAATGCCACAACCATATCAGCACTCTTGACTATGTCGATATTCCTTATCAAGGCGGCTGCTCGGCCATAGATGGAGTATTCAGGCAAGTATTCCTTCAAAGGGATATTATATGCTTTAGCGACCCTTTTAGCATATCTATCAATACCTTTTGCACCACCTGAGATAATTTCAGTTACGGTTGACATATCGACATGGGACAGTAAGAGCGAAAGCCAATCTTCATAAGAAATTGTAGGGGAACGAGTCCCGATAATGGCAATTTTCATCAGTCCATGTATTTTTTTATAGTTTGTATTGAGAAGAAACGAGCGTTTTCTCCGTAAAGTCGAATGAAGTGCTGTAACCACCAATCATCGAGGCGATAATGGATTTCGGCAATTTTCTCGTTTGCGGCTTTCTTGATGGCTCGGTATTCCTCTTGGCTAAGGTTGCCTTCTTTTAGTTTCTGTTTCGCTTCATTTTTAATTCTACGCTGTTCATTCAGGAGGGATTCGGCATACTCGGAGGCATCATTGTAGTAGCGATATAGCGTCTGTGCTTCCTTCATGCGAGGGGCTAATATCGCCTTCAAGTATTCGTCGGTCTTCTTCTGTAAAAATTCCGTCAAATTGCCAAAATGCCTTTTCTCCGAATCGAGTTGATTTTGAAGTCTGCGGTTTTCTGCTTGTAAGACAACAACCTCATTTGAGATGCCTTTCTTTTTGACAATCTCAATCACTTTTTCAAGAGGATACGCCTCGTATTTATACATTGCGTCTCGATAACGCTCCCTGATAGAGAGGAAAGAGTGCCATGCTCCGCTGAAATTAGATAACACTACTGAATGATGTTGTCCTTCAGGGTCAACAGAGGTACAACGGTTACATCCTGAAAGGGCTGACCCTGCGAGGTGCAGGACGGGATTGCCGTCATTGTCGCGTGACGAGGAATGGTTTATCCACCATTCGATGTATGCTCCTAAGGTAGTCGGCTTGAAACGGCCACTGATTGACAAACCGCAGCACATATCAATCGGACACATGAAGAGGCGACTGTCAGACATTATCAAATCGGCATTTCCGAGTAGGAGATTGGCATTCTGAGCAAACAGTGTGAAGTCGGTACAAGGATGAACAACCTCGGAGAGGTTTGTTTCAGGGTCTTTCGGGAGTGGAAACAGTTCGAGATTCTTCCCATTAAGCAGGGTAATGGTATTATTTGCCATATTCATAAGGATTTAAGTACTTTAGAAGTTCGGGGATGTCTTTTGTGAGTCTGTTTACAACTTGTTTTATTTCAAAAGGGGTGAATGGGTGTGTCGTGATTTTGCCCTCAGTGAAGAAATATTCACGTGCGAGGGCTGAGAGTCGAAAAAGCTGCCCGAGTCTTAGCCTAATATCAGGACTCTTGGGGATAATTCTAAGGTACAACCAATCACTTCTCTCGAGAGCAATATAATACTCCGTGGATGGCGGCATATCAAGCGTATTGTTGATATGGCTCTGCAACTCGGGATTCATATATTTCGCTGTTAAAAGCATATTTACAGTGTCATCGGGGTAGAGTTTGAAACGTTTCAATCTTTCTGTTCTATCCATTTTTTGACGATGAAGCCCTTACACCTAAGTAATGTCAGGTGCATATAGGGAGGTTAATAATGGAGGTGGATTATATGGTAAAGTTGAGAACCTTGCCGAAAATGGTGATTTTTGACTGATTGAGGAGGTTGTAATCGATGGGCGGTTCAACTCCACCAATGAGGCACTTGCGGCAAATCATCAAGATTTTACCTATATTATTCTGACCCACGAATTTACCGATGTGTCGGGTATCTTGAATAACAAGAGTCTCGATTTTGGCTTCTGCCTCTTTCTTGCTCTTGAATCGAGACCCTAATAGCATGGTGTAAGCCTCCCGAGAAGCTGATTTTGCCTCTCGTTGTACAGGATTGGATGCTCCCCAAAGTTCGGCTGTACCCTGATTGTCGGTAGTAGTGTCCTCTACGAGAATTGCATCGTCAGGGAGGGATAGGAGAAGCTTCCTGAATGCCTCATTGCACTTACACTTTTGCCAAACCACCCAAAGCATCCACTGTAGCCTGAATGTAGGAAAATCCTCACGGACAGCCTTTTTGTATTTGGCTTTTATGAAACGCTTGGCTGCATAGCCTGATTTGGCTTGAAGCAACTCCTGTTGGATTTTCGGGTCGGTAAATTCACCTGCAAGATAGAGTTGCTCCGAAGTCGGCCAAGTATGCCCTACGGCTTCAAAAGGAAAGCCCCCTGCCATGTTCGACAGTCGGAGTTCAATCCCTTCAACTACGTCTGACACCTTGTGCCAAGACCAAATGTTCTGAGTTTCACAGTTATAGGTCTCGGTTTGACCGAGGGAGAGAGAGGAAGAGAAGTTGTTAGATGATTTTTTCATATTGCTGTTTTTGTGGTTATTGAATTTGTAAAAACAATTCAATCGCATCGCCCCTGTTGAGGACTTACACCTTGCCTTACAGCTCGGTAGGTTGTCAAGGTAATCTCTGAGAGATTCCTACCCTTAATGCGGAATGATTGTCTAATCGAGTTTCGATTACGGGTGCAAAATTAATAAAAAGATTTCAATCTCACAAATATCTGACCAACAATCTTCTAAATTTAACTTTTATGAATATTTTGTATCAATATATGATATTTTTCAAACAATAATATATGACACAGAATTGACATGAAAAAATGGCCTCCAATTTGGAAGCCATTATCAATATACATATTCGATTTCATAACGAGCTCGATAACTACCGATACTATGACTTATTGTTATTGAAATGATATTGCCGTTTTGGTCATAATCATAATTGTAGTATCGGTAGTACCCTCCTTTATCCGTCTTATGAATCAGATACTCAGGAAACGTCGGACTCCATTCAGTACAAAAGGGCATATATTCTCGAAAGCATCTTGCAAATTCTCCTGCCTCTATATTAAAGTTTATGTCATATCGAGCATAAGTATTATATTCTCGGACATCTTTGCCATAAGGATGTAGATACTCAGCCCCTTTGTTGTTAACTCCTCCTTCAAAAGAATACATACCGCCATCCCTGTATTCAAACTGTATCACATCTCGGTCTTCTCTGTTTTCTTTATATTGCCTCCCCGTGGTATTATAAAGAGTTTTTGAAACCAAAGAGAACAATGTGCCATCAGGATTGTACGTAAAGTCTAAGGTTACATAGTACGGCTCTATTCCATTTTTACTTAGAGGAAGGTAAAATTCTGTTGCGGAAGTTACATGGCCATCTGAATCAAATGTATATTCACACTTAATACCGTTACCATCTTTCAGAATCAAGTTATCACCTTTACGGATATAAGAGACAGGTGTAAGACCATTACATTTGTCATAGTAAAGCCTAACAAGTTCGTTCCTATCGTTGTATTCCAATGAATATGCATCACTAATCACGAACCCTCTCTTTTCTCCTTTCCACTCGTAATACCTTACCGTTTTTACCATCTTGCGCCCATCGGCATTGATACGCTGCGCCTGAGCGTTAAACGCATAAAAGCATAGATACAGCAATATCAAGACAACCCTCCTTGCAAACATATCATTATCCAAATTTAAGAACCAATATGCTCAAAATATTGACCATCACCTAAAGATATACGATTGTTGTAGGTATCAACTTCGTAAGTTTCTGAATATCCACTACTGTTATTAGGACGGCAATGGATAATCTTTTTGTATGCGTCATACGTAAAAGTACCAAGTTCGGTATCTCCGTCCATCGTATTCAACACGTATCTACCTGTCTCGAGGTTAAAGCTAATGGCGCATCCAAGATTATATCCGTTTATATATCCGCTCCATTTCCAAGTACCTCCTATCCATTCAGGGCATTTCGAGTCTTCCTTGACTTCACAAGAGCGTTCTGCTTCAACTTCTCGATTACTCAGAATAGATTTCCAACGTTCTTCACCAATTCTGTTTGCCTCAGCGATATGGTCGAGAGTAGATTGAGGGAAGGTTGTGTTACCGTTGAGGTCGGCATAAGCATAGAATCTTGGGGCATATTCTTCAAAGTCACCATCAGTAGCTTTCAATCCTGTCCCTTGTTCATCAAGTCCGAAATAATAAGCATCATTTTCGCGGTATGCCACGAGGACAACACCATTTGATATATCACTTATCTCGGTATATAGTGGAGCAATGACCGTTTTACCATTTTCATCTTTCAAGCCTGTGTGGTTGCCTGTGTTAAACTGTTCGTAATCTACATCATCCGTAAATTCCTTATATTGTCTTATCTCATCAGGAATCTCTCTTAAAGGGACTTCTCGACCGTTGATATCGTAACTTTTTTGACCTTCATTTTGCCATACGGTAATCACACCATCAATAAAATAGGGAAATTCCGTGTAGTATGATGAATTAGGTACACGAGACATGGAATATGCCATGGTGTATAATTCCAACTTAAAGACCTCTTCCCCTTTTGGATTTACAACTCTACCATCGTCAAGCAAGGCTAATCCCTGCGAGAATCGACCGCCTTCTCCATAAAACAACTTATCACCCTCACGATTGATATAGTAAGGCTTGTCTTCAGTTACAATCTGAGTAATTCCCTCATGAAACACTTCAGCCCTATCGAATTGACATTCTATTACTTCATCCCCTTTGGTGTTTATATAACCCCATTTGTCACCTCGACGCACGGCTGCTCTTCCCTCGCTAAATGGAGTAAGTTGGTCATACTTTTGCACTTTCTCAATAAACTCAGGAGTGAGTTCTACAATGGCATTGGAGTCGTCTTTTGAAATCTTATCACCAAAGGCAAACCAACAGCCCACGGCTACTGCAACGACAGCAACCGCTATCACAATTGCCAAGACCCATTTGCTTTTTGATTTCTTTGGGGGATTTTCTTCTGAGCAAATTATGGGACATCCACAATTAGGGCAAGATGCGGCTTTATCCGAAACATCGTGTCCACATTCTGTACATTTTAGTAGTGCCATATCAATATAGTTTTATTAGTGAAGTGCCGAGTCCTGCCTCTTGTAGCCTATCTTTTGCTTCTTGTGGAATGGCATCAATAAGCAAATTAGGGATTCTCCATACGTCATTTGGATGTTTCTTCCGCAGAGAAATTAAGTTATTTAGCCATTGGTATTCATACGAATAATGGTCATAGCATCGGCTGCCGTCTTTTAAGTCAATTAAATCTTGGAAATATGAGTATATTTCTTGCTTCTCCGAAATAAAAGGTGTGATATGACTCTGAACGTAGCCTATTGACGAGAGATATTCTTTTGACTCCTCTGAGAGAGTGTTATAAAGTTCTACGTCAAAGTGAACTTTAGGGTTCTTATATGACCTGAGTATGCTGACTAAGCTATCTGCCGTCGTAGAAAGACATTCAGGCATCACACCGTCAACACAATCACCATCATATATAAATCCTCCTTTATTTCCGTATCCTGCGATTAAAAATCCTTTAATCGGGCGCATATCCTCTTCGTTAGGTTCTTCTTCCTCCTCAGGCTCATCCTCTATATAGTCTTCAACCACAGTGGCCAATACAGAATCAGATTGCGTAGTATCACTTTTAGTAGCACCATTACAGGACGTAACGACCATTGTCAGGGCTACTATCAACAATAATTTAGTAATTTTCATTTCATTCATAGTATGAAATAGTTCGTGTTTCGGTTATATCCTCAGTTGTAGTAAATTCAGGAGTTGAAATATATCCATTAATATCGGCATGGAAGCTATATGTTTCCACCTTCTTCTGCCAATTACGTTCTATCCAATTACCCTTACTATCAATATTTTCATCAATAAGTGTATAGGTATAAACTATCTTATCATCAATATCATTCTCTTCCGAAGATATTGTTTTGAGTTTACCATTCTCATAAGTCAGCATGGTTGAAGATTCACCTTCCAACCCATACAGAATCTCCTTTGAAACTTTGTCCCCATCCCATTCATAGCCAACAGACCATGAATAATCAGGATTTGTTCCATCGATTTTGGTGATTTTGTCGTTCTCGTTTCTCCTGATAGTGACCTGATACTCATCACCACCTGCTTGGGAGTAATTATCCCATTTCCCTTCTTTGGTGAATTTGACAACTTCTCCTGCACGGGTATGAATAGGAAGTACAGGGTTGGATATGTTTGAGATTTCCTTCACATCACCTGATACCTCAAACAGAGCCATATCGGGAGAGGTTTGCGCAAATGTTGATTCTCCTATGGCTGATGATTTATCATGGGAGCTATTGGAGCACCCTGAGCCAATAACGATTATTACTATTGATGCTAAGATAGCATTGAACCATCTATTACTCGTCGGTGAAGTCATTTTGGAAGATACTTCACGACCGCAGTTAGACCATTTTATTAGTGCCATATTGATAGATAATAAATTGGGGTTAATATGGGTTATAATATCGTTTAACTCCACTGCTGTCTCTCATTACAACAACGTTAAGTAATCCTGCCACTTCGTTACTAAGGCGCAAGGGTATTTCAGCAATATCTCTACCTGCATCTTTTCGTTCTCCTGTTGACTGTTCAACATAAAAGCACTTGCCGTAGTCTTTCCATGTAGCCCAATTGTCATCTTCTCCCCATTGAGAGGCCTTTGAGTCTGTTTTGACATATTGGATTGAATATACTCCTTTTTTCAAGTGACTAAGGTTGTTATACATAGTGCTTCGTGGATTTGTATCATCAGTCAGTTGAATATTCCATTGATAAGCAGGATGTCCATTACCCGAGCCATACCGACCATTTACAATTTTGACAGTCCTGTTAAAGCGAGTCCCTTCGTAGTTCAGTTTCGTTACATAATGATTTTTCACAGTGCCACTGAACATCAACCTCATACCGTCAGGAGAAACATTGCTTTCAGGTAATTTTTTGCCAACATAGATTGCGAAATCGCCCTCAATTTCGCCATTATCGTTAAAGGTAACTTTAACCCAATAATATTCACCATCATAATGGAAAATACATTGCCATTTACCAACCTGTTTATCCATGTTAAACTCTCCTCGGAGGTCTTGGATACGGGAGTTCTTTGCTCCATAGAAAGAGAACCATCCCTGATATATGCGTGTTTGCGTAGCCTTTTTGTCGGGATTATCAACATAGGAATAAGTGGCATCCCCAAAATACTTGAATCCCTCATTAGCTGCTCCGATTGCTACCCATTTATCGTTACTATACTCGCCTTGATAACTTTTTGTCTGTGACTTAAATTCCTCAGGCATTTTGTATTCAAGCCCATAATTGATGAGTGTTTGTTGCTTATCGGCAGGCAGGGTCATAAACCATTTTTGGTCAAATTTTTCCCCTTCGTCAGGGAACTGATACATAATTGATGTAACAGTCATTGCCGAATCAATAAAAGCCTCAGAATAACCTGCATCTCTTAACTGAGTCCTTAATGAATCGAAAAGTTTGTCAGTATCAGCAGTTTGTGCATAATTATCCATTGGGATAATTAGCAAAGCAAGGATTAAAACCTTAAGTATACGCGCCATACTCTTTATAATGCTCCCTTGCGGCTCTACGGGGTGCTTTGATTGGTTTATTATCAAAAAGGCACAAAAGAAAAGGTGAGCCACGTCGTATTATCTTCCGAATGCGGCCTCACCACAAGGCTTTGAGCAAAAGAAAATCACGAAACTGCAACTCACCTCGAGGTTGTATATCACGTAATGATATGCTACCATGAGGGGAAGCGTCTCGTCTTATCTCTATGCTCGAAAGGGCAAGGTGGTGATTTGCATTCGTTAGAGAAAAGCGATACACTTTCCTGATATGTCTTGATTTAGAGGGTCTAAATCAAGCGCAAATTTAATAAAATTTTTGCGTTTGACAAAATATGAGTTGCAGTTCGTGGTATTTTTATGGCTCTATGGCCGATTCCATTAGCGAATCAATCATGCCTAAACAGCTCCCTCCACAACGGTGGCCGAAATCATTAAACTTGTGAATCCATGTGATTTTGCCTTGCAGGATGCGGATATGGCTATCACCAAGCAGTTCATCTCTTGTTGAGAGAATAGCGGCAAGATAGGGCTTTTTGGCCTCAATGAGTGATGGAATTTTTGTCTCAATCTCTGCGAATTGCTCGAGTTCTCGGTTTGTAATGGTCGTTTCGGTTGCACCATCGAGCCGTTGGCTATGATATGGCAGCGTTTTGTTCAGGAAATGTTCGGTAATTGTCTCAATAGGCGTTAACAAAGGATTGACAAGTAACAGAGGCGTTTTTCCGCTATCACAGGCAAGAGTATATAAACCGCCCATTGATGAGCCAATTATAATTGCAGGTTTTGTCTCTCGTATGAGGTCGTTTATGATTTTCAACGAGTGTTGAGGGTCAGTATCAACTTCGGGAGTGAGGATATTGAACCTATCACCCTTCATGGCTTTGAGTTTCTGCCCTGTTGAGCTATTCGCTCCTGACAGGTATCCGTGGATGTAGAGTGCTGTTGGCTTTTCCATAACAAATTGTATTTGGTTATGCAAAGTTAACATCAAAACCTACCATTCGACAAATGAGTTAGTAAGATTTGTGAATAAAATCATCTATTGATAGCATTTGGTAACCAAAAAATGATTAAATTTGCACGATGGGAACGAAAATTAAATACTCGCCTACTAAGACAGTTCAGGAGATAGCAGCTGAATCAGGCGTTTCGGAGGCTGCAGTTCGTCGATACATACGCAATCGAGGTATTGACCGCAAATATGAGCAACAATTGTTGACCTATACCAAAGTGCAGAAATACCTCAAACGAAATAAGGATGCCTCCATAAGGACTATAGCCTCAGACTTGGATATTAGTGTCAACACGGCTCGTAAGTACTCCAAACCTGAGAATAAACCACAAAAGAACCTTAATGGTAAGATTTCAACTATTGGGAAACAAGAAAACGCTGCGACACTCCTAACTGTTAGCGAGAAGGAGGACGTTATTCTGCGTTCCATACTCCATCTCTATCTCAATGATGCTCCGACATTCGACTGTGACCTGACATTTGGAGATGGAGATTTCTACAAGTATATTCCTCAACCCAAAAGTTGCTTTGACAAGTTCCCGAAATTCCCCGAGGTTAAGGATTTGGATTTGGTGACCTCGCCTTTACCTCTTTATGAGTCGGTTGTAGTTGACCTTCCTCATTACGTTGACAAAAAAGGAGAGGAAAGACCTGATAAATTTGCAACACTCGATGATGCGTATCACCACCATAAGCGGATGATAGCAATTGCTCACAATATCCTAAAGCCAAACGGAATACTCGTATATAAGACCACCGATTTTGTTATCAATGGCCGTCAAGAGTGGATTAGTGACTTTGTAATTCGTAAGGCTATGCTTCGAGGCTTTGAACTAATCGACAAATTCATTTACATAGTACCCAAGCGCATGATGCGCCGCCATAGCAATCAAGGATTCGCTGCAAAAAATCATGCCTTCTTCTTCGTTTTCCGCAAAAGAGATGTCAAAGAGTGATAGAGTTACACTACCAATAAATGACAAGTCATGAGCAAGGGTAGCCGTGTGGTTTATAATCCTGAATTTTCTATCGCAGAAATAGCAAAGAGAAGTGGCGTTTCAGAAGCCTCTGTCAGGCGTTACATCCGTCTAAATGGGATTGACCGAAAACGTGACGAACAATTGCGTCTATATAATCGCGTGAGGTCTTTCCTGACCTCTACGCCTGATGCTACTCCTTCAGAATGTGCAAAGCAGTTGAATATCTCTTTGAATACTGCGAAAAAGTATATGGCAATGGAAGAGCCTCCCAAGAAAGTTAGAGCGGATAAAGTTTCTGCCATTGATAACTCCACTAATAACGGGGTGATAATGACTGTATCGAATAATCAAAACACGATACTTTCTTCAATCTTGCGGCTTTATCTCAACAATGCGCCAAACTTTGATTGTGACCTCACTGTGAATGTCGGAGGATTCTATAAACGAGGTATCCCCCTGCCTGAATATGTATTTGACAAATATCCACAAATCCCTGAGGCACGACCTCTATCAGAGGCTGAAGCCCTGCCTGACTGTCAATTCAACAGTATAGTAGTTGACCTACCATTCATGGTTGACAAGCGCAATACACCAACAGATTGTATCATGTCAACTCTGTTCAATAGTTTCAACTCGATTGAAGAACTACACAGGACGTATCAATCAATGATGCGACTTGCCTCACGTCTTTTGAAAAAGGGCGGTATCCTCGTATGGAAATGTATGGATATTTCAAAATTTGGTAAGCAACAATGGGTGAGTGAACATTCCATCAAATATGCGGAAGATTCAGGTCTTGAGTTCATTGACCGATTTATCCTTGTAGCCAATCAAAAATTACTGCGCAATACCACCATTCAGCAACACTCGGCACGAAAGAACCACACTTTCTTTTTAGTCTTCAGAAAACCCCAACGGAAGAGGTGAACCTGTGTCAAGATAATCTTTTAGATTAAATTGATACAAAAAATGAGTGTATCAACCCAACCATATAAGATTAAATTGATACACCTGCGAGATTGATACATTTCTGAGAAATCACCCCTCGGATTCGGTCTTCGCATCTTTTGTGATTACGACAACCCGAGTTTCGTCGGAGGTGGCAGAATCAGACATTGCGAATTTGGATAAATGTTCAAACACACTGTCGCAAATGATGTTTGCAAATTCTTCGAGTTTTATCTTGTAGATGTGTTCCATTCTGTTTACTTGTCTTTCTTCATATAAATATCGACATTGCAGGATTCATCGACGTATCATATTGATAACTCCCATCTCGAAAAAACTGAAAATTTTTCAGAAAAAATTTTTTCGAGTCGGATGTCCAACAGTCTGCACCATCTCTATGGTAAAACACCCACCCCTCCATACGGAGGATACGTTGATAACGAGAGGGAGACCCCCGTGGCACTTCCTCCATTGACTTCCACCAACATTCAAACATTCGTAATTGCACACAGAATTATAACATTAACAATTCGTTAGACATCGAATTGAGGGATTACAGCAAGGTGGTCACTTTTGATGTATATCAAAAAAAGAAAAAACGCAATATACACTTAAAGTGACCACCTTAAAAGGAATTATGGTTGATACCTTTGCTTAAATTGAAGTAGACGGGTTTTGCTGACTTTTATTCCCATGGCGTTTAGGACAGCCAAGTTTTTACGGACAGAGAGGTTAAAGTCATAGTATTCGCCTATCTTCTCATCAGTGTTGTCTCGTCTGACTTTTCCGCATTGTCCCCTTACACTTACTCCATTTTCAGAGCAGTAGGTTTTATCGATGCAAAAGTCGTGAGGTCTATATAGTGGGATATTGATTTCTTCCAACGGCATAGAGATTGCGTTGTAGGCGATATCCATCAACACTTGGTTTGTCAAGACTTTGTCGCTGTTGTCGAAGTAGTATAGCCTTTCAACCACAAGATTCATTAACAAGTGCTCAAAGGTGACATCAGGATTGATTTGTCGTCGTATTAAGCAACCTGTGTACAACTTATTTCTCCTTCTTTCTCCGTCTCTTATTAATTTCAGGCGTGAAAACATAATCAGCTCTTTGTCTGATTTGGCAAAAGAATCAATTCTTTTCCTGCGTTTAATCTCGGTATAGTTCTCAGGATATTCATAGTATCCTTCTCTTTGTATCAAGGGAGATTTGTCAAAGAAGGGATATTTAATCTTATACTTATCTCGAAGTAGTAATGGCGATTGAGATTTGAAATCTTGCATGAACTCCCAATCAGTTATGAACTGAGAATAGTCCTTGGCTGCAGTCTGTTTCTTTGCTTTTTCAGGTACATCTTCCAAGTCCAATTTAAAACTGTCAAGAGAGTAAATGTTTCCCGATGTGATTGTTTCGCAACTGCCGTTTCCGTTCCCATTCATATACTGTGCGACGCTGAACGCGTGGCTATCAAAGTCAATCTGTGGTACGTCACATTTTAATATAGATACAATCGACTTGCATAATGCTTTGTATTGATAGGGTGTAGTTATATTCTCTTTAAATACATAACATAAGCGGAAGCAATAAACATTGTTTTCAGGGTCATTGCTTGGAGTTGTATAACTCAATGTTGGTTTCATTGATACTTTGTCAACAAACTCCTTCATTGAAATATCCTGCTTGTCGATATCGAAAAATGCGATATTTGTAGACTCAAAGTTCGCATAGGTTTTCATAGATGCGTCAAACGGATATTTATAGTTGAAGCAATGACAAAAGCAGTAACCTTCTTTGATTTTACGCTCAAATTCGTTTAGACATAAAGATTGTCTCTCAAATCGTAATGAGGTAATGTCGGATTCGATAGGTTTGTGCTTAAAAGAGGATTGGGAAACGCTCAGTTCTATTATCTTTTGACAGCCGTTTCCATGATTCTGCCTGTTCAGAGGCTCGGTGATTAGATTTGACATTATTCTTCATAGTGTCTTTATTTGGGGGGCGATACCTTTAAGCATTAAAATGAGATTTTTTGTGAAGTGATGGATATAAAGGTATCATACAATTCTCCCTCACAATTATACACAACGAAGCTCATCCCCTCGCTCGCCTTGCAGCGATTTACCTATATAATAGTCTTGCTATGCAAAAATTCCAAATCAGGAGCAGTGACGTAGTCGCCACTCCTGAGGGTCGATGGGTTTGGTTGGGTCAGGAATCCAATGGCGCATCTCCCAAATTCGGTCGAGGTCTGCCAAAATTGGTTCTAAAACGGCACGGTTGGGGGTACTGAATTGGAGACTCTCACACAGAGAGTCTCCTTTTTTTTGACCTTTTCTGTTTTGGATTGTTATATTTTTGTATTACATTTGCACTACTAAAGAATACAAATATGAATACAGTATCAATAAGGAAACAAACATCATTCCGCCTTAACTCAGAGCTTCTTGCACGTTTGCAGGATGAGGCAAAACGCCATAACCGTAGTCTCAATAATTTAGTGGAAAGCGTGCTTATGGCTTTTGTCTCCGAGCGTCCAAACAAACTCACTTTGGCTGCTATGAAAGAAGCCGAGGAATCAGATAATCTTGAAACGCTCGATATGAAAGATTTCCGAAGCTTTGTAAATTCGCTATGAACATTCTAAAATTAACAAGTCAATTCAAGAAAGACTTAAAACGATATAAACACAAAACCGAAACATTGGACAAATTGGAATATATCCTTAATCTGCTTGTTAGAGGAGATGATATCCCCGAAGAATACCGTCCTCATATGCTTCACGGGAATTATAAGAATCATATGGAGTGTCACGTAGAAAACGATACTTTATTGATATGGTTTGACCGTGATGCCCCGGTTATCAAACTTGTGCGTTTTGGCACTCACTCTGAATTATTCTAATTGTCCCTCCCGGGGGCAGGAATCCAATGACGCATCTCCCTTTGGATTTTTTGCCTGTTTTTGACGTAGGGTGAGATATTTTTCTTAACTTTGCATCCTGATAGCGATCTCTCCACTAAAACAATGATTTAACAAGACTATTCTATATCCCATAATTAAGAACTATGGCAAATCAGGACGATGTTTTCAAGAAGATTGTGAGCCACGCCAAGGAGTATGGCTTCGTTTTTCAGTCAAGCGAAATATATGACGGCCTCTCGGCTGTCTATGACTACGGCCAGAATGGCGTAGAACTCAAAAACAACATCAAGCGTTACTGGTGGGATTCAATGACGCTGCTTCATGAGAACATTGTCGGTATCGACTCCGCCATCTTCATGCATCCCACCATCTGGAAGGCATCGGGACACGTCGATGCGTTCAACGATCCCCTGATTGACAACAAGGATTCAAAGAAGCGCTATCGTGCTGACGTGCTTATCGAGGATCATCTCGCCAAGTTGGACGAGAAGATCGACAAGGAAGTGGCCAAGGCTGCCAAGCGGTTCGGCGATAGTTTCGACGAGGCCATGTTCCGCCAGACCAATCCACGCGTGCTCGAAGTGGCAGCAAAGCGTGACGCCCTTCACGAGCGTTTCGCCAAAGCCATGAACGACAGCGACCTCGACGGCCTCCGCCAGATCATCGTCGACGAAGAAATCGTATGCCCCATTTCCGGTACAAAGAACTGGACGGAGGTGCGCCAGTTCAACCTCATGTTCAAGACCGAGATGGGTTCTACCGCCGATGGCTCCATGACCGTCTATCTCCGTCCCGAGACCGCTCAGGGTATCTTTGTCAATTATCTCAATGTGCAGAAGACCGGCCGTATGCGCATCCC